>JAIRNA010000098.1 GCA_031258305.1 Treponema sp.
CTCGGACTCCGCAATGCCTAGGTCACTACATGCGCCAACTGTGTTAGCAAACATTCCCAAAAGCATCAATCTTGCGAAGCGTCGGGCGCGTCTTCAGAATTTACTATTTTCTCTACTAACATCGAGAATTCGTTGTTTTCGATGGGCATAAGTTCGTTTTGTGAATACAGAGATTGCTCGAAAAGATCGCCGCATCGGATGACCGCGTCCCCTCTTTCCCGTTCAGGTACAGCGGACGATAGGAGGGCGCAAAATTCGCCCGGAGCGAGAGACGGCTTCCATACAACGCCGAGTGTTTCATCCCCCCAGATAATCAGTTGGGCAAAAAGATTGACACTCTGCTGTATTTTTTTCTTTTTCGCGGGCGTATACGCCGCAAGTACCGCGCCTGATACACGGGAAATGTCGCCTGCGTTCTTTCTCCGTATGAGACGGCGTGTTTCACGTTCCTTAAAAAAAGAAACGATTGACATAAGAATTCCCCGCCAATTCTTTAAACTGGTAAGCCATTCAAGGAATTCCTTCCAAATCCGCTTGAAATTTGCCCGTCCTTTCGCAAGGGAATGAAAAAAATTACCTGCAAATAACGGTTTAAGCATAAAGAATAGAAATGCGAGAACGGCAAGCGCAATAAATCCCCGTCGAACATATTTCCAACCCGCCCATGGTTGTGTCACGCCGAAAGTTTCGGCGAGCTGTTGTCCAATCGGCATAGTTGGCGGCGCCTCAGGGTATAGAATCGGTTCTACCTCCAGTGGAATCGGCTTGTAAAAGAGGCTCGCAAGCCAGGCAAAAAAACGGACTATGAGAGACAAGGGGAGGAGACTTCGATTTGATGAAAGGAGAAACGCGAATACTACACCTGCACCTGCAAACAAGAATATACCCAGAATCTGCCGTAGGCGAAATACTTTTGAAATGGAAAGTCCTTCTCCAGCAAACGCGTACTCTTGTTTCATAAGGGCGAAAAAGCCAAGCATACACACGGAAACCGCCGTGATGAAGAGTAAAAATATGATTAAAGGTAAAACCACAGACGTTTTAGAAAAAAAAGCCGCGAACGCCAGAGCGCCAATGACTGAAAAATGCACAAGAATCATTTTCTTCATCTTATCGATTCTTTCGGTGCTGATAAGCTCCGGGTTTTCGATGATAGCGGACCTAAGGGCTTCACCGCTTAAAGATTCGGCGAATTTTTCGAACTGCCGTTGTCCGCGGAAGACCTGTTTAAAAATAAGCGTCATTGACCACATATAAAGGCTTGCCAGTGCCGCGCCTATGTTGGCAATACCGGGAATGAAACCATCTCCCGCCGGGTGCAAACCACCGCAAAGGGATACAACCGCGTAGGCAAGGGCTGTAACCGCGACACCGCCCCGGATGTGCGCGGCAGCGTGGTTCACAAGTCGGTCGCGAAGCACGTCATAATAAACGGCCGCGCCGAGTGTCGTAACAAAACCTGTTGCCATCACGCGAAAAAGAGGCAATGGGATTGGAACAACAGCCGCGATAAGAAAAACAGCCGTACCTAAAAAAAATACAGGTCCAACTATCGCGAAAAGTCCGTAAACAGGTCCACCCGAAAGAAATTCGGCTTTTTCTATTCTCTCAGTTTTCCCATTTTCCATTGATTCTCCTTGTTAGCTGGTTTCCCGAAAGATTGCCAGAGGCAATTATGATTGAGGCTAAATAAAGACATCCCTTGAGAGATGAACCGCTCGGACAAGCGCCAGCATTTTTTCCTTGTCTTTCACACTATTTGTTTCCGCACCACTTGAAACATCTATGCAGAAAGGATCCTGTGCGATAGCACGGCCGATATTTTCGAGTCCAATGCCGCCGGCTAAAAACACAGGACGGGATGATGACGGCTGCGGCATTAGCCGCCAATTAAAAACCTTCCCGGTTCCCGCGCCGCTGTCAAACAAAACATAATCGGCCGTGGAATGAACATGGGTAAATACTTCATCGTTCATTCGGAACGCCTTGATGACCGGTGCACCGCAAGCTGTTTTGAGCCGCCTGATGAATGTCTCATCTTCCCTCCCGTGGAGCTGGACTATAGAGAAAACACCGCCGCGGTAAAGAGCCGCTATATCTTCTACAGGCGCATCCACAAACACACCCACTGACAGGATGGTAGGTGAGAGACGCGCCCGTAGACGTTCGGCCAAAATCGGAGAAACGTGCCGTTTACTCTCGGCAAACACAAAGCCAGCGTAGTCCGGCGCCGCCTCATTCGCATAATCAATGTCTTCCTCGCGGAATAATCCGCATATTTTTATCTTCATTCCCTGCTAATTGGTCCTCTATAGCGATTGAAAAAATTTTTAACAGCTCATCCAAGCTATGACACCTTGTCAAGATACGAGACTATTTACTTTTTTGTTTGCCCTGTAAAGGTTTTCCATTTGACTGCGGTAATCTTTTTCACGCCGGCAAACACGAGCGCCCGATGTACGCCGCCAAAAATTTCTATCAATGCTTTAGAGTCCAGTTCGGAATCTGTGGCGATGACCGCTCGGTCATAAGAGGCAAGATTGTAGACAAAGGTCTCGCGCCGGCAGTCGTAAACGCTCCGCAGACGGTAAGCCGAGGAAATCGGATATCCAGGCTGGGAGCACGGCGCAATAGGCGAGCATGTCGTCGAATGTGTATAAACGGATAATCCGGGATTTTTCCGCTCGAGGAATTGCGCCGCATAGAGAACCGGAAACATAAACTCCTCTGTGCCGAGCAATAGAATTCGGTGCGTATCCGGTTCTAACGCAAGCGTTTCTGACAATTCATCCGCGAACCTGGCGCACGCGGCGATATATTGTTCTATGACAACGCCGCTCCGCGGATCCTCTTTACCGCCAATCTCGAAAAAAGTAAAATCCCCCCTATCGGTCTTCGGTAAGTCATCAGCGTCATATAGATGGGACAAATCCGGTTCCATTGCGCGCGCCACGGCCTCGAATTCATCATTCGCGGCTTTGACAAGGTGAACTTCTTGAATTCCCGCTTCTTCAAAGAGAGCGGCGTTTTCCTCATTCACCTCATTGACAATAGATGCAACCGCGAATCGCAATGCGCCGCATGGTATTGCTCCCATTTCCTCAAGACAAGCGATTGCAGTTCTGATGGTTTTTCCTGTTGAGATTTCGTCGTCAACAAACACTATCCTCTCTACACCGCGGATGAGCTTCTCCCAGTTTACCGAGCGGAGCTTTTGTTCGGGCCATCGACTATGTGTTTCGGAAAAGACAAACCCCCTCGTAAGGTCGTTATCGTCTCCGATCACGCGTTCTCGTGTCGTGTGAATGTAGGCGCAATTACAAACAGCGGCGACAGCCGCGCCAATAGCGGTCGCCGTTTCCGCGAAACCCACGCACAAAAGCCTTTCACCGCGAAACGTCTCGTTCACCGTCCGCCCTAGTTGTTGCATCATGGCAAGAGCGTCCTTTGGATGCACAGGGAGATGTTTTCCTTGAAGCGGATTGACAATGACATAGCTTCTACTACCTTTATAATTTCTCCGTGCAAGACGGATGACATCTTCCGCTTTATAGTCCATCTATTTCCTTTTTTATTCCGCATAGCCTGCATTTTGAGAAACGACTATTTATACAATCCCTTCAAAGCGTTTACGTATTTCGAATAATCCGCATATGCCTTATCGTATGCGGAGACGGCTGACGGGTCCGGCATAACCGACTTCCCTTCCATAGTGATATATTCTTCGCAGACTTCCACTATGGTTTTGCCCTTGCTCTTTTCTTTTTCCAAAGTCCACAGCGCCTGAATTGCGCCGCCCATTGCCGCGGCTTCTTCGTTTGAAGGAACACGGATAGGCAGGTTCATAATATTCGCCGCTATGATCTGCCATAACTTGCTTTTTGCCCCGCCGCCTATGAGGCGGATTTCTTTTGCTTCGAAGCCCAATTCGTTGAAACCCTCCATCCCAATTCTCATGCCGAAAATCGCGGATTCAAGACTTGCCCGCGCTATGTTTTCCCGCGTGAAGTTAGCGGCCGTTAGTCCGTTGAGGCTTGCCCGACCATTGGGCAGGTTGGGGGTACGCTCGCCATTAAAGAAGGGCAAAACCACGACGCCGCCCGCTCCTATGGGAGATTCAGCGGCTAATGCGTCAAAAACTTTGACATCAAGCCCGAAAAGTCCGCGGAACTCCTCGCTTGCCACTGTGCAATTCATGGTACAGAGCAAGGGGAGCCAGCCGCCCGAAGAAGAGCAGAATGAGGCGAGATCGCCTTTTGGATCAATCACCGGCACGCTTGAGAAACCGAAAAGCGTACCTGAAGTGCCAAGACTCATCGTGAGGAACCCGTCCTTGACCGCACCCGTGCCTATAGCGCCCATCATATTATCTCCACCGCCTGATGCAACAATCGCACCTTCCGGGATACCGTAAAGTTCCGCGGCCCACGTTGAAACATACCCCGCAGGACAACCCGGCTCCACGATACGCGGGAGAAAGTCTATGATGGACGGGTCTATGAGGGCGCAGACATTCTCCGCCCAGGTACGTTTTCTCACATCAAAAAGCGCGGTGCCGGAGGCGTCCCCTGCTTCAGCTGTGTATTGACCGGTGAGCAAGAAGTTAAGGTAATCGTGGGGCAGGAGAATATGCCGCAGTCTTGAAAAAATTTCGGGCTTGTGGTTTTTAAGCCATTGAATCTTAGGCGCAGTATAACCCGGTCTCATAGGCAAGCCGGTTTCCGCGATAAGAGCGGCTTCCCCTTTGTCAAAAGACATAGTTGTTAAACCATCACGAGCCAAGTTAGAAGACGCGGCTTTTGTTAATTCGGTACATTCCGGCGCAGTAGTTGTGTCGCACCACAACTTGACATTGTAGAGAGGTTTTCCGTCTTGGTCCAAAGGCACAAGGCTGTGCTGATGTCCGGATACCCCGATAGCCGCTATGGTTTTTTTGAGTTCTGCATCGAGCTTATCAAAGCAGGTTTTGAGAGCTGAGTCGTACCATTCGGCTTTTTGTTCACGGGTTCCGTCGTTTTCCGCAATGAGATCGACAGGCGTCTGGCTCCGCGCCAAAATCGCCTTTTTTTCGCCATCGTAAATCACGACCTTGCAACTTTGGGTCCCAAGGTCGATACCGCATACGGTCTTCATGGTATCTCCTTTTTAAAACTAACCGGGCGGCCATCCGAGTGGTCTACCGGCAAGCACGTGGATATGCAAGTGGTCTACGGTTTGCCCCCCATGTTCCTTGCAATTAATGACAAAACGGGCGCCTTTCTCTTCGCATCCCAACCTCCGCGCCAAGACTTCCGCCCTAATGAGGAGGCGTCCCAATAATGGGCTGTTCTCGACACCGACCTCCATGATATTTTCGATGTGCGTTTGAGGGATTACCAGAAAATGCACAGGCGCTTGCGGGGACGTATCATAAAACGCCAGCATCTCATCATCTTCGTAGATTTTTTTTGACGGTATTTCACCTTTGGCGATTTTACAAAAAATGCAGTCTGTCATAAATCGATATTAACACAAACTGCACAGTAATGCAAGCAGTTTTTCACAGTACAGAATAAAAAAGCGGTTTATTAATGTAGGTTATTTATGCAATGAAAAAATGATTTTGCAATGGTTTATTAAATTCCTTGCGTTATTCAGTCAGCACTCTTTTTTGCCGATATAAAAAATATGAAAGCTATCGCTGTTCTATACGCGGGTAATTCTCAAATTCCAACGCTTGATTCTTATACTCTTTTTTTAAAAAAAATTGCTTTGTTCTCAAATGTTGAGAAAATCGTTTTTCTGAAAAAAGGAGAGTTGGGACAAACGCAAATAGACGGCGTTCAAGAAGTTGCGAAACCGTCATGGACAAGACGCACGGTTCTTGAGAGCATTGCCGCAGTGTCCGCGGGTTTCGACGCGATTTATTTCGCATGGGCGGATTGCCCCCTCCTTGATGCGGGGCTCGCGGAGAGGCTTGCGACAAGACATATCAAATACCGCGCTGATTACACGTTTGCAGACGGATACCCTTATGGACTCGCGCCAGAAATTCTTGCGCCTGATTTGGCGGAACGGCTCAAGAGTCTTATTAATGATGAAGAAAAACCAGTCTCGCGGGATATGATCTTCGACATCCTGCAAAAAGACATAAACGCTTTTGATATAGAAACGGAAATCGCGCCTCTTGATTTAAGCGCTCTAAGGCTGAACCTTTGTACGGATTCAAAACGCAACCGCCTCCTCCTGCAACGGCTTACCGAGTCCGGCTTTATCAGCGCGGACCACTGCAAGCTTATCGAACAAAAGCCAGAGCTGTTACGGACTCTGCCCGCTTATTACAATATCCAGGTTGCGCTCCCTTGCCCTCAAGCCTGCGCTCTCTGCCCCTATCGTCCGGACGAAACGGTAAGAGAACAATTTATGTCTCCTGAAAAGTTCTCATGGCTTTTGGATAGAATCGTTGATTTCTCAGGCGATGCGGTCATTGGTCTGTCTATGTGGGGAGAGTTGAGCCTCCATCCGCAAAAGCTTGACCTCATTGCATTAGTGTTGGATAAACCTAGTCTGTCCTTGGTTATCGAAACGTCCGCTTTAGGATGGAAGACCGAAGAGTTAGAGTCGATTAAGGCGATGGCGGAAAAAGCGAGAACTTCTGAGAGAGAAGAAAATGAGACGCTGGCGAAAATTTCCTGGATAGCGTCTCTCGACGCGTTTAGCGCGGAACGGTACCAAGAGGTGCGGGGACCTGGCTTCACCTCCGCGGTTGAGACAGCGCGGACCCTCAATCAGCTTTTCTCCAAGGATGCTTATGTGCAAGCGGTGCGCGTAAGCGGCGCAGAGGATGATATCGAGCGGTTTTATCGGTACTGGAAAGCCGAAGGTGCGAACGTCATCATCCAGAAGCACAACAACTTCTGTGGCGTTATGCCCACCTTACGCGTGACCGACCTGTCTCCATGTGAGCGGCGTCCTTGCTGGCGTCTTATGCGGGATATGGCCATACTCATCGGCGGCGACGTGCCTATGTGCCGAGACGTAGGCATAGGAAGAAGTGCGGCGATCATGGGTAATGTCTTTGTGGACAACCTTGAGACGATTTGGGAAAAAGGGGATGTTCTGTTCAGAGAGCAGTGCGCCCGGAAATACAGTGGAGAATGTGGAAATTGCGATGAATACTACATCTTCAACTTTTAAAGAAATAACCTATACGGCGGTGGGCGGTACAGATAGAGGCGCTTCAACCGGACTTTCCGCGGTTCTCCTCAACAGAACGGGGCGTTACCCCCGACGTACCCTTTTTCAAGAGCTTGAGAAGACGGGTTTTGATTATATCATCTCGATGGAGGGACCACGCGAGCGCTACGATGTCGAAGAGCTGTCTGGATGTTTTCCTCAAGTTCGATTCATCTTGCTCAAAGAGAATATTACCTATGGCGAGCAAATCAACATTGCGGCGAACGAAATCCCAAGTTCTCTGTTTTTCACACTTTGGAACGACCTACGTATCCTCCATTCAGGCGGCGCGTCCCGTATGGCGGAACGTTTGTCCTTAGGACAGGACGACTCTCAGAAAGCAAACGCTTACAAGCGGCTTTGCACCGTTCCGTTGATCCAGAATTCCCGTTTTGAAACCTTGCCCACGCTTGTCGCGCCGGCCCTGTTCCGTGATTCGGTAAAGACCCTGACGTTTTCGCCTATTGCCGAAGGCAAGCCTTCTCTGTTTCCTTTTGACTGGGTGGGTATCTACGACCGTGAGCGGTTTATCAGACTCGGCGGCTTTGACGTTACCATTAGGCGTGCGTACTGGCAACTCATGGACTTTGGTTTTCGCGCCCATTTATGGGGCGAGGAGATTCTTTCGACACAGCTCATTCGTGTTTCTTACGATGGAGATATTCCGGTTGGAGACAGCGCGTCCGATGAGAGTTACCGACGGTTTTTCCTGAAAAACATTGCGCCTCTGTTTCGAGGTGACAGCGCCTATCTGCCGTTTAGTCGGTTTCTTTCCTATTGCCTACACTCGCATGGAATTAAGGGAAATATTTGGACGCTTTGGAAGGAATTCTCCACAGCCCGTCGTTGGGTGAAGGAAAATAGCTTTCGGTTCAAGAATGATGTTCGAGCAATCACCGAATTATGGGACGACTTCAGCGAAGATTTGCTTCCTGAAGAGCTTCCATCCGTCAATAACACATAAAAGAATAGGAGTAAATAAAAAGCCGCCCCGAAGGACGGCTTTTAAAGGCTCTAGTTGCCGACTGTAATGGAATTGAAGATAACGGTGTAGGACTTTTCCCGTACGTGCTTTCTACTCGATGTTTCCTCCGTCCATTCTCCGCCATTATTAACGATACGCATCCGCGTAAGCTCGAATTCGGAGGCGGCTTCTTCGAGCGTGTCTCCGTCAATGGTAACGGTTCCGCTGAAGGTGCCGTCCGCTAAAGGCGCATCCGGTTCTTTAACCGGGTCAGCCGTGCTGTTTCCTACCGGGTCGTTCAAATCTAAATACTGCTGTGCGTTGCTTGCATAATTTACCTGCGAATCGCCGTTAGCCGCTTGGATAATCAATTGATGGTCAAGATGAGGATTCCAGCCCGGATTGTCTCCATTCTCCTTTGAAGTGGCGTCTACCGTCGCGTCGTCTTCCACAGGGGGGACTAACGTATACGAAACGGTGATTGTTTTACCGGTGAGGGGTAACCAATCGGACGGGAATTCGTAATAAGCGGCCCCGTCTTGATTAGTCGCATTTACAAACGTAATCTTATTACCGACGACTTGAACGGCGCTTCCAAAGATGTGTCCCAGTGCCACATCGCCTACTTTTGCGGTGAATTTAATGGCGGATACTTCAATGTACCCGACAAATCCAGCGCCACCCGTTGTAGACTCATCCGCCTCCGTTGCAAGATCATCCTCATTAGCCGGCGACAACATCACCACAAGCGACTCCGGGACTCCCTTTGTTTCTGTCGATGCTATCGAATGTGTGTAGGTTCCTGTCTTGAGATTGTATCCCACGCTGATTTCATCAGTATCCCAGTCTCCATCGTCAACGCTCAATAGTTTGAACTGCGCCCATCCATTCTCACAGTCCGCTGCTGCAATCTCCTCACCATTTTCGTTATAAAGCTTCACATTAAGTTCAACGGCGCTATATTTACTTAAATCCGCAAGCTTTTGGCTTACCAGAGAGAATTTCCATCCGTTATTTTCATTCATAACGGACCACGCCGCAAGTCCTTCACCCATTTCAACCTTAATTTCCGTATCCTCGGCTACTGTCGAATTTTCTTCGGTATCCGGCGCACTACTATTACATCCATTCATCATCAGTATCGCCGCGAGAGCGGCAATAAAAATTTTCATAGAATTCCTCCTCAAGAAATTGTTAAACAAAATATAATACCGTATGCGTTATAACAAATAGGAAAATTTACCGAAAAGAGTCACCGAATGACGATAACCAAGAACCTCCCCTGCGTTGCGGAAATGGAAAAAAGCCCGTCCGCGGCGTTGCTTATGCCGAAAAAGCCGCGTTTCCAAACTATGCGGTCAAGCGGCCATTTCAAGCCTTCACTCTTTGCCCGCCACGGTCCCTTGCCGACCGGAAACACAGACACAAGCCCGCAGGACTCGTGGGAAAACACGCCTTTCTTGAGACAAAAGACATCTTCTTTATCCGTGAGCCATTGATCGGGGCATGGGTCGCGTTCGAAAAGAGCGTGAAGCGCGAATATATGGTCGATTCTACCGCCGCCGCCGCCTATGATAACGGTCTCGTCACAGCCCTTGTCCCAAAGGAGACTCAGAGCCAGTTCCGTATCCGTGTCATCTTTGTACGGCGGGTGCCTACGTATTCGGTCCTGCGGATACTTGCGGAGCCGCGCCGCGGCTCCATATGCATCCAGAGAATCCATATCGCCCACAACCCAATCAGGCTGTAGCCCTGCTTCTTCCGCTGTGATAAGCCCTGCATCAGCGGCAACGATGAGATTCGCGCCTTCCGCGGCTTTTCCACTTACAGTCGGTTCCGGGGCATTGCCGCCAATGAATACAATACCTTTCATTCCAAAAACCAGCTCTTTCAACTATGCTATGCGGCGGTCAACTTATAATTGGTTTAACAAGGCAGACTGTGCCGCGGCTTTATTTTCGGCTTCTATTTCGGCAAACACTTCTTGACGAAAAACCTTTACGTGTCGAGGCGCTTCAACCCCAAGCCGTATCTGATCGCCCTTTATGTCTATAATGGAAATGGTAATGTTATCGCCTATCATTATTTTTTCGTTAATTTTGCGTGATAGTATCAGCATGTTTTCTCAATTATCTCAAGTTTGTGCTGTGTTTTCCATCGCGGATCCGAAAGAATCGCCTGTCTGCCGACTTTGCTTTTTCTGTCGATGACGAGCGGTCCCTGGAGGTTGACCGTCATAGTACCATCTGGACGAATGGTAACGATGGCGAACACGAGCGCGTCTTCAGGAGCGTGTATACCAATCGCCGCAATCTCCTCGTTGTCAATATCCACTTCGTAATCTGGACAAGAGAGAAACGGGTCTATCAAAATAAACGCAACATCTTTATCCGTAATTGATTGAAGGTAAAAAAAAGGCGCCTGCTCTGCGGCGATGAACACAAAATCTTTTATGTTTTCAAAACCGTAGAGTCCTTCGGGAAAAACAATTTTCTGTTTTTCATCAATTTCTACCTGTCCGTAGGCTTTAGTTAAAACTTCCATAATTTCCTCCTGTACTATCCACTATAGAAAGCGCACGGTTCCTCTGCCCGCGACGACCTGCCCGATTTCCCATGCGGGAAAACCCATTTCGCTTAGAAACTCGATGGAAGACTTGGCGTCTTCCGGCGTGACCGCCAATACAAAGCCGATTCCCATGTTGAACGTGTTGAACATAAGTCTCTCATCATAGCCGCCGTCCTCGACGAGCGCATCAGCGATTCTCGTGAAAATCGGTGGAATTTGCCAGCTATCGCGGTTGATCGCCGCGTCAAAGGCACGGCTGAACATACGAGGGATGTTTTCATAAAAGCCGCCGCCCGTGATATGCGCCATACCCTTGATCCGCGTCCGCTCCATAAGGGCGAGCACGGGCTGAACGTAAAGGCGGGTAGGTTCAAGGAGTGCATATCCGATGGGTGTTCCACCGAAATCCTCTTCAAGGTTTGATAGAATCGTACGGATGAGGCTGAAACCGTTGGAATGGGGACCCGATGACGCTATTCCTATGAGGCTGTCGCCTTCTTGAATGGCGCTTCCGTCCACGATGTTCTTGCGCTCGACAACTCCCACAGCGAAACCCGCGATATCGTAGACTCCTTCCCCATAGAATCCGGGCATCTCCGCGGTTTCGCCGCCCAACAGAGCGCAACCCGTCTCTCTACACCCCACCGCGACGCCTTTCACGAGTTCCGCGGCAATGTCTGCATCTAGCTTTCCACATGCAAGGTAGTCCAGAAAGAAAAGAGGCTTTGCCCCACGGCAAAGCACGTCGTTGACGCACATAGCAACGCAGTCTATGCCGACCGTGTTGTACTTCTTGAGTCTGAAGGCGATGTCGAGCTTGGTACCAACTCCGTCTGCGCCGGACACAAGCACAGGCTCTTCCATGTCTTTAAAGGCGGCGAGCGAGAATAATCCCGCAAAACCGCCGATACCGTTAAGTACAGAGACATTCATGGTTCCTGCGGCGAGTTCGCGGTACTTGCCAACCGCGCGGTATCCTTCATGGATATTTACGCCAGCTTGTTTATAATCCATATTAATGTACTATAACACGAATTTCAGGAATTGTGAAGAGGATAAATGCGGTCCGATGTATTTCTGTTATACGAAATAAAGATAATGCAAAATAAATTTTAGTTAAACTTAAAAACCCACCACCTTTGGTGGTGGTTATGTGCAGTCGGCTATGCCTGTAGTTTTTTTCTTAAAGAAATTGCGGTGGCTTTACACTATGCTGAACTGGTGCGTTGTCTATACCAGCGGGAGGTTGAACGCCCATCAATGTGATTTTTCTAAACTGAATGTCCCGCCGTTTGAACACCTTAATAAAACCGCGAAAATCACGGAAGGCTTTTTCTTCAAAAACTATTCGCCGGGCGGCTCTCAGCGGATGTATTTTACGGCGGAAAACGCCGGTAAAATAGATTATTTCCGGTCGAAAATTGAAGAATGGAAAAACGCGGAATTTCTGGCGCAAAACGAATATAATTATTTACTGGCTTCATTGATAGATTCTGTTTCTGACGTGTCAAATACGGCGGGAGTATACGGCGCGTTTTTGAAAAAATGGGATCCCCGCGCGTTAAAACCTATTGTTTTTCACAGTGTGGATTTTACGAAAGAGGGCGCCTCAGAGCGGGTTTTGTTACCATCAAGGCGGAAAATGCCGCACAAAATATTGAATGCGATATTATCTACATTGACCCGCCGTATACTCAAAATCAATATGGAACGCATTATCATATTATTGAATTGGACAGTGCGCCGCGCCGCCGTCCGCGAAAGGAGGTTTTGATAACCAACTATGACTATGGCAAATAAACCGCTTATAACGATAAAAAACAACGCGCAAAAAGGCGGATATACGTTCTCTGATATTCTTACCAAAGATATTCTATTGGATGTTTGCGCCCGTATTACAGGGCAGGAGGAATACACTGTTTCCTTTGACGGAACCGGTTACAACAAAGGACGCTTGGCGCTTATTGAATACGCTGGGAAAACAACCTATGTTTCATTTTCAGAACCTGGTCTTGCTACGCAAGCACTTATTCTGGCTGGCAGAACGTCGTAAACAGCCAGAACGATAAGAGTATGTGGGATACAAAACGAGCTAGATTATGCTTTAATTGTAAGTCCGACACTATTCTAATTTTTGTCGATTTG
>JAIRNA010000039.1 GCA_031258305.1 Treponema sp.
CAAGATCCTCCGCAGCCTCTGTGAAAACCTCCGCGAACTCCGCAAACTTCGCCTCGGCTAACGGCATGAAACTACTCATTTCTACTCCTCCTAAAAAAATACTCTCGTGAGTCAAAACCTGACTCCCGTGAGTCAAAATCTGACTCTCTGAATTCAAAACCTGACTCTCGGAATTCAAAGTTTGACTCTCGGAATTCAAAACCTGACTCCCGGAATTTAAAATCTGACTCTCGGAATTCAAAACCTGACTCCCGTGAGTCAAAATCTGACTCTCGGAATTTAAAACCTGACTCCCGTGAGTCAGAGACTGATTTTCCGCATCGGGAACACCTCAAAGGGTATGAGAACATCCGCCTGTTCGCGGACTTGCCTGTCCAGTATATACTAAATATTATACGGGGGGGGGGGGTATAACGAAAGCGTCCCGCGTCTTATAGAGATGGGTTATACTATTTCTATGGCTGACTTTCATATGGTATAATCATAGCGTAGATTAAAAAAATGTCAAGAAGGGTTTAAAGAAATTTTAATCTCTTGGGGTACTCCCCCGCCTCTCTCGCCGATACCGTCTAGAAAAAATCATTACTCAGCCAGTCGTAGAACCGTTTGAAAATGGAGTTTTCTGACCTGGGCTTTTTTTCGCGGGAGCGAGGTCGAGATTCCTGAATTTTTTCGGGAAGACCGCGTTCACCGCCGAGGAGGAGCAAGCCTATGGCGGTGGAGAAGACCGGCGAGCGGTATTCGCCGACAAGACCGGGTATATGTAAAGGGTTACCCACACGCACGGGCATCTTGAATATGTAGGAAGCAAGTTCAGCCGCGCCCGCGAGAAGAGCGCCGCCGCCGGTAAGCACGACGCCTGCGCCGAGGGTGATTTCCGCTCCGCCCTCCATTTTTGATTTAGTGATTGAGTCGAGCTTTTCTTTCACCATATAGAGGGTCTCTTCCATACGCGGCCGTATGACCGCAAGAATTTCAGAGCGCGGTATGGCAAAAGGAGGCCTTCCGCCCACGCCCGGCACCAGGATGTCTTCATCGGAATCAAGCATATCTTCCCAGCAACAGCCCGCAACGACCTTGATTTTTTCCGCGGCGTCAAGGGGAATCGATATGACCTTAGAAATATCACTGGTGATGAGCGTGCTCCCCGCAGGAATCGATGCATTCAAGTAGGGCGTACCTTCAACATAGACGAGCATATCTGTGGTACCGCCGCCTAAGTCTATGAGAACGACGCCCATATCTTTTTCTTCTGGCGTAAGTACAGCCTTGCCTGCAGCAAGGGACTGGAGAATCATATCGTTTATGAGAAAACCCGCTTCATTTATGCACTTCTTAAGATTTTGTTTGCTGGTAATGGAACACGTGATGATGTGGACTTCAGCTTCGAGCCGCAGACCTATCATATTGAGCGGGTCCGGTATCCCTTTCTGTCCGTCCAAGATAAAGGACTGTGGGATGACTTCGAGAATCTCCCTGTCCATAGGGAAAGCCACTGTTTGTGCGCTTGTCAAAGCACGGTCTATATCGGCTTGAGTTACTTCGCGGATGGTCTTATCCTTATTATGTCTAACAGACGCGACTCCTCGTGAATTTCTGCCTTCTACGAGATTGCCGCCTATGCCTGGCCAGCAGTATTTAGCTTTGAGGTCCTGTCCCACTATCATTTCCGCGGCTTCCACGGCTTTCCTGATAGACTGGATAGTATCCTCCATATTGACAATGACTCCTTTCTTAATACCGGTTGACGGGCTGAGTCCTACGCCTGTGATTTCGAGTTGTTCTTTTTTGTTGTATTCACCGACTATAGCGCACACTTTAGTTGTACCTATGTCAAGTCCGAAAACCAATCCGGTATCTGCCGCCATTTATCCTCCTCATTTCGTTTATCAAAACTCAATAATACGCCGTAACGTTGGAGCGCTTGTCAAGCACTTTCGGCGTAATGCCGTCACGCTTGAGAGCGTCAAGCTCCAATACCATATTCTTCAATTCCGAAACGCTCAAATCCGGCTTCACACGCACATCGGTAGTTGTAGTATTCAAATGGAGCGTGACATCATACGCTTTGTAATTCTGGTCCTCATAGGTGGTTATCCATCTGATCTCTATTTCCGAAATCAACGCAAACAGCTCCGGATTAGAAGTCTTTATAGTCTCCAAGCCGACCAAGAACCTGTTAAGCGAAGGAGGAAGCCGAATACCTGCGGTAATCGTCCCCATACCGGAATGGGAGATGATAGGCATACCTCCATACGAACGCGAGGATTCGAATACGACGCCGCTCGCGTCCACAAAGAACGTCATATATTTATTCTCAAAAAAGACGAGAAAAGCTCCTACCGGATCTCTGGTGCTTATGTTAATCTCAAGTCTGCTAGGAAGATGCTTTTGAATGGTCGCGGTCTTCACAAACGAAAGATTCATTATGTTGTCGGCGACCGTCTGTACATTTGTCATCCAAAAAGAAGATTTTTTACTTATCCCCGCAATTTCAAGAATCTGCTCTCTCGACATCTCTCCGGTGCTGTTGACATCTACTCTGCGGAAGGGCGTGAAAGGAGCAATGGTTATCCACAGAATAAACGCGCCTGCAACTGACATAGCGAGAATGATGAGGATTTTTAATAACTTTTCCGTCTTCAGTACGGAAACGGAATCAACCGCTGCCCGTGTTTGATAATAATCCGACAAAGTCTTTACCTTCTTTTACTATTATACAACAAATTGAGATTTTGTGAAGCCCTTGAAATATTTACCAGTACTCCGCACATAATGAGGGTACTGATGAGAGACGTTCCACCGGCAGAGAAAAACGGCAACGGTATTCCCGTCGTCGGGATCACACCTACCGAAACGGCAATATTAAAGAACACTTGGGACACGATGATAGTTATGTACCCAAACGCCATAAATCTCCTATACATATCGAGCGTTTTAAACGCTATGAGATACCCTTCCGCCATAAAAACACCCATCAAGAAAAAATAAAGTAAAACACCGAGAAAGCCGAATTCCTCGGCATAAGCGCAAAATATGAAGTCCGAATGAACCTCCGGTATCAACGAAAAATCACCCTGTTCAAAGCCTTTTCCCCAAAAACCGCCGGCTTTAATCGCTGAAACAGCCTTGTCTATCTGAAAAGCCGCATCCTGAATATCGTCCCTGACGAAAAAGGCGTATATGCGGTTCAGCCGATGAGGCGACATCAGAATAAAGACACTTCCCGCCGTCAGTATCACTATTAACGCCCCTATGAGATAGCGCAATTTAATCCCGGCCATAATGAAAATCAGCGTCATGTTTACAGCTATGAACCCGGCTGTTGAAAAATTATTCTGCATACCGATAACTATGATGAAAAGCGCCGTAACGATGAAAAGCGGCAGTATCGAACGCCAGAAATTCTCGAAAGCCTCCCCCGCCCCTCTCTTTTTCCTATCAAGCATATGCGCTAAGTAAAAGGGCAGAAAAAGCTTCATTAACTCCGAAGGTTGAAACGTCTTTGAACCTATCCGAATCCATCGAGACGCCCCATTTATGGTGGTGCCTATGCCCGGTATTCGCGTCAATATTCCGGCCCCCAGTACCACTACAAAACCCGCGGCCACTATCCGTTTGTCCCGCAACATGTCCAATGGAAAGACAGCCGTTATAGCGAGGAACAGAAATCCCACTCCGCTGTAAATCAACTGGTCCTCTATGAAACCGGGCGCGCTTGAGTAAAGTGTAATAAGCCCCATGCCAGATAGAAGTATAATAGACCCAAGGAAAATGTGATCTATGCGAGTTTTCGTCTGCTTTTTTGCCATCCTCGGCTTTTCAAAGAATTTCATTTTTGTAAGGAATTGATTAATTGAGGTAAGAATTCACTCCCTTCCCTTATTCCTTATCCTCCTACTGTATTTTCAGCGTGGACAGAGCGATTATAGCAAATAATCCGCCTAATATCCAGAAACGAATAACGACTTTCGTCTCTTTCCATCCTAATTTCTCAAAATGGTGGTGCAGAGGCGCCATAAGGAACACCCGTTTTCGCCTCAATTTGAAAGAAATCACCTGTATTATCACCGATGCGGCTTCCAAAACAAAGACTCCACCGATAATTAGAACCACAATTTCCTTTTTCAGGATGAGTGAAATCACCGCGATGACGCCGCCTAACGACAGACTGCCGACATCACCCATAAAGACCTCGGCCGGATACCCGTTGAACCACAGAAATCCGACGCACGCGCCCACGGCCGTCAAGCAGATCACCATGACCTCGCCCGCGCCGTCGACGTAAGGGACTCCTAGATACGCGGAAAAGTCCGCTCTCCCGGACAAGTAGGACAATATCGCAAGTGCAATGAAGACCAACAGAAGCAAACCGCTCGCGAGCCCGTCAAGCCCGTCCGAAAGATTCACCGCATTTGATTCACCCACAATCAGCAAAACCGCGAACGGTATCCACAGAACGCCCAGGTCGCACACCGGATTTTTGAAGAAAGGCGCATAGAGTTTCGTGTCCTGTGGCGATGTTTTCGAAAAGTACAGGAAAAGAACCACCGCGATAGCCACCGCGAATTGTCCGAGTAGTTTAACCCATGCGGGCAATCCTTTTGAATTATGTTGGGTAACTTTGAGAAAATCGTCAGCGAAACCGAGCGCGCCCAGGGCTACAAACGTCCCCAAAATGAGCCACACATAGACGTTTTGCAAATCCTGCCACAGTACGGTCGAGACGACCATTGACAGGATGATGAGCGTTCCGCCCATAGTCGGGGTGCCGGCCTTTACCAAATGGGTTTCAGGTCCGTCATCTCGAATAGACTGCCCTATCTTGAGTTGCGCCAGAGTCCGTATCAAAGAGGGACCCGCCATAAAGCAGATGAGCAGTGTAGTCAGCGCCGCATAGGCGCCGCGAAACGTCAGATACTGAAACACGTTAAACGGCGTAAAATATTTAACTAACGGATATAAAAATTCTAAAAACAAAACGTAACCTCTGATCTTTTCCAAAAAAGCAGTCTAAAATCCGCTTTTTCATATAATTTCAAAGCGATTTTCCCAAAATTATCGCCCAGAGGCGTGTTCTGGAAAAGCCTCACTAGTTAATAGCGACATTGAACAAAATTATTCGCTATTCAGCAACCTTTCTAATGCGCAACCGCGTGACCCTTTCAACAGAACCAAGTCTCCGGTTTGCGTAAACGATTTAAACGCTTGGGTTAATTCTTGCATATTTTCAGTAAAAAAGAAAGGCTTTTTACCATTTTTCTTTAATATTCGCGCAATGGTTTCGGTTTCTTTTCCGAAAAGATAGACGAAATCCGCAGCGGAATCGTCCAATACAGCGCCTATACTCTCGTGGGCTTTCTTCGACTCTTCTCCCAGCTCAAGCATAGAACCAATAACATAAATTTTTCTACCGTCCCAAGTGAGTGTATCGCAGAAATTTATTACTGCGGACATAGATTCCGGGTTTGCATTGTAACAATCATGTACCACCGTAACGTCTCCGTAGATGATTTGTCCTCTTCCGAAAAGCGGCGCTACCTTTTCAAGCCCCTGCTCAATAGACTCATTGGACACGCCTGCTTCTTTCGCTATGGCTAGAGCGGCAATTGCATTCTTTATATTATGCCGGCCGGGCAGCTTGAAGCGAACCCAATTGCCGTTCCACATAATATCATAGCCGTAAAGTCCTCTGTCGATGATTTGACTCTTTTCTTCTCGCATAAATTCCGAGTGGGACTCGTAAAAGACGACCTTTCCCTTCACGCCTTCCGCCAAGAAGTCTCGATATTCATCGCTATTTGGGATAAGAGCGGTTTCTTTACCGGTAAATAAGGAGAAGATTTCCTTCTTTTCGGCGGCGATGGCGTTTTTACCGCCCAGAGTTCCGATATGAGCGGTACCGATATTGGTTATGAGGGCAATGTTCGGCTTTAGCACCTGCGCAAGCTCTGCAATTTCACCCTTCCGATTCATACCCATCTCGAAAACGCCGACCACGTGATCCGGTCCCACCTCGAAGACTGATAGAGGCAAGCCTGTTTCCGAGTTGAGATTACCTCGATTCATCACAACCTTCTCCCAGCCTTTTTCACCTGCAAAGATGCAGGCTGTTATCTCCTTGACAGTGGTTTTGCCCGAAGACCCAGTTATACCTATTTTTAATAGGTTTGGGAATTTCGCCAGATACGCGCCCGCCACAGACTGCAAGGCTTTGAGCGTGTTGTCTACCGCGAAAAGCGACGCGCCGTAACTATCAGCGCAAGGCTTCAATGCTTCAACTTTTCCCTTGGATACGACTGCTCCGACCGCGCCCCCTGCAAACGCGGCGTTCACGAAACGGTGACCATCATCCCGCTCGCCCTCAAGGGCGAAAAACAGGCTGTCTTGCACCGCCTTTCTGGAATCCACGCAACACGCGGAAAAGCCGTCCGTTAAAATGGTATCCGTTATTTTCTTTTTGCCCGAATAAAACAGCGCGTCTAACGCGGTCCGCAATTCCTCAAAGGTCATCAACATAAAAACCTCAGCTACGTTGAGTCAAATCACAAATGTGATGTGTCCGCATAATCGGGATCCAGCTCGATAGCCATCGCGAGGTCCGCTGATGCTTTGGCGGAATACGCCCCGCTTCTACCATAATAGGCTTCAGCATTATCAGGATCCAGCTTGATAGCCGTCGTGAAATCAGCTATTGCTTCGTCTAATGCTCCTTTCAGAATATATCCGCTCCCTCTACCACAATAGATGTCAGCATTATTCGGATCTAATTTAACCGCCCTATTGAAATCCCTCAGCGCATTCTCCGTCATTTCTTTCCCGACATAGGCAAGCCCTCTATTACAATAGATGAGCGCATAATCCGGGTCTATTTCAAGCGCCCTATTGGAATCTTCTATGGCTTTGTCAAACTCGTCTTTCTTGTTATAGGCATCCCCTCGTAAACCAAAGGCTTCAGGAATAGTTGGATCAAGCTCGATAGCTTTAGAGGCGTCCGCTATTGTCTGGTCAAGGTCATTTCTCCTTATATAGACGCATCCCCTACAACAATAGGCGTCCGCGTAATCCGGTTTCAGCTCAATCACTTTATTGAAGTCCGCCAGTGCTTCGTCCAGCATTTCCTTTTTGAAATACGCTTTTCCTCTTAAGTCATACGCGTTAAAGCGATCGGATTGTACCGCAATCACCGTAGTAAAGTCCTCTATGGCTTTGTCAAAGTTTTCTTTCTTGAAATAGGCGTACCCCCTTAAAGCATATATGTCAATAAAATCAGGTTTATTCGCAATAATCACAGAGAAGTCTTCTATGGCTTTTTCAAAGTCTCCTTGCTTGAGACAGGCGTTAGCCCTTAAAGTATGCGTTTCAATACAACCGGGTTTCAGCGTAAGAGCCGTGGTGAAGTCTTCTATGGCTTTTTCCAGTTTGTTTCTGTCGAGATAGACGTGCGCCCTGAAAACATACACTTCGTCATCATCGGGTTTCAGTGTAATAGCTCTGGTGAAATCATACAGAGCCTTCTTCATTTCCCCTTTGCCGGCGTGGTACTGCCCTCGAATACGATAGGTTTGAATCAAAGTGTGCATTATGTCTCCAGTATACATGGACGGTAGCGGGTGATTGAGTATCTTGGTGTAGCTATCTATTATTTTGTCAAGCTCTCCATTCTTATTTACATCTTCGCTATCTAGCTCCTTTCCGATAATGCTCTGCTTTTTCTTGTTATAATAAACCTGAATCGATTCGCGCATCGTCTCTTGGGCTATCTTACCATACACCGCCTTATCAAGAGACTTGATATATTGGTCCATAGCATAAAGAATATGAGTATCGTATGTTTTATTTATTTTCATAGCTTACCTCTTTATTATCTAACGATTATAAATATACGTCGCAACGCCGCCCCCATAGAAGGCGTTTTCTTATATGAAAAGCAAACTTTTAACCGCCTTTTCGGAAGTCATTATCAAAACGCAAACCTGGTAATGATTTATAATAGATGGTTTCCGCTTTAAATGCAAGTAAATTTATCAAATACTTTGAAAAGTATGTATTCATCACAATACAAAGAAAATAATAGCTTGTCAAATGCCATATTTTTGTATATGATAAGGATCATGAAAGTAGCTATAGCGCAGATAAACTCTTTCATTGCCGATTTTGATGGCAATATGAGCAAAATTATCGCATATTCAGAGAAAGCTCAGGCGTTAGGTGCGGATTTGGCGCTTTTCCCGGAGCTTTCGGTCTGCGGCTATCCGCCGATGGACCTTTTGGACCAGGATTATTTTGTCGAGAGAAATATACAAACACTTCGCGCACTCCAGCAGAGTCTTCCCAAAGACATAGCTTGCGGCGTCGGATTCGTGGGAAGGAGCCCTTATACGAAGGGCAAAGCTCTGGTCAACAGTTACGGCATTATAGTCGAAGGGAAACTCGCGTTTGAACAGGTCAAAACACTTCTCCCCACGTACGATGTATTTGACGAAGCGCGCAATTTCGAGCGTGCGCGTGAGTGGAACGTGTTCGAATGGAAGGGCGAAAGAATTGGCGTGGCAATTTGCGAGGACGTATGGCGGGAGACGACTATTCCGGGGGTGAGCTACGCCGGTGACCCAGTAAAGAAACTTTTCGACCAAGGCATAAACCTCCTCTGCGTACCGTCAGCTTCACCATACATCGCAGGCAAGTTATTGGCGCGCCATAACGTGGCGCGCCGTATAAGTCGAAGAGGGAACGTCCCTTTTGTCTATATAAATGCGGTCGGCGCCAACGATTCCATCATCTTTGACGGCAGATCGTTCGCGCTTGACACGGGCGGCGCGTTCATTCAGGGCGCAAGCTTCAAGGAAGACCTTTTTCTTTTTAACACTGCTTCTTCAAAAGAAACCCAGCCTGCCATACCTCAAATTGCGGCTTATGCTGGAGAAGAAGATCTCGACGTTATAGAAGATGCGCTGATTCTGGGCATACGTGAATATATGGCGAAGTGCGGGTTTACCCGGGCGCATCTCGGTCTCTCCGGCGGCATCGATTCCGCTCTTGTTGCTTATCTCGCTGTGAAGGCGATTGGGCAGGAGCGGGTCGTGTGCTTCAATATGCCGTCCCGTTTTTCATCCCAGGGGTCCAAGGACGATGCGGCGGAGCTTGCCGCAAGACTCGGTTGCCGTTACACGCCTTTACCCATAGAGCCTGTGTTTTCGAGCTTCCTAAACACATTGGAGACGGTCTTTGAGAAAAAGCCTTTCGATATAGCGGAAGAAAACCTGCAAGCCCGTATCCGCGGCACCCTCCTTATGGCGTATTCCAACAAATTTTCCTCAATGTTGCTTGCCACAGGGAATAAAAGTGAGCTTGCGATGGGCTATTGTACGCTTTATGGTGATATGAACGGCGCATTGGCTCCCATAGGCGACCTTTTCAAGACCGAGGTTTTCGCGCTGTGCAGGCGCATCAACGAAAAAGCCATTGCCGCGGAGGGAAACATCGTCATTCCTGAGTCCGTTCTCACCAAACCTCCTTCCGCGGAACTTCGTCCCAACCAAAATGACCAGGACAGCCTGCCGCCTTACGAAGTGTTAGACGAAATCCTCAAGCTCTATCTATTCGACAACCTCTCGGCGGACGAAATAGCGGAAAAAGGATTTGAGAAGGCGCTTACCGCGGATGTCATAAAAACCGCGGCGCGAGCCGAATTCAAGCGCCGTCAGTCACCGCCGGTTTTAAAAGTGTCACAGCGGGCTTTCGGCATGGGTAGACGTATGCCTATCGCCCGAAGCGTCTATGAAACGAATATTTAATGAAGCGGACAGACAATGCGGCATGTCTCAAAAAGTATGATAAAAGTCTGAGAGAGGGGAAGGATGAAAAAATCGGCGAAAAAAGCGTTTGCTTTTCTTGTCATTACGGTTTCGGTGTTTATCATTTTCAGCATAGGGTCTGTGATCGGATTGTTTGATTATCTTGAATTCAAAACCTACGATTTGCGGGTGAATATATTCGCCAACAGCAACGGTCCATCAGATGAAATCGTTGCGGTGATTCTGGACCAGAACAGTCTCGATTGGGCGCGAAAGACCCACGGATGGGGCTGGCCCTGGCCCCGCGCTGCATATTCGGACTTCATCGAGTATATGAAGCTCGGCGGGGCGAAGTCTCTGGCGTTTGATGTGCTCTTCACCGAACATTCGGTCTACGGCACTGCGGACGATGCGGAATTCGCCCGCGCAGCGCAGAAATTCGGCAGGTTTATGCACTCTGTCCACTTCAGTACCCAAATCGGCGACAGCGAATCTATGCCTTCCAATGCAAATGACAAACCGCTCTTTAACACCATTAATTTCGGCGACTTTCTGCAAAAATTCGCGCTTGACGGGAAGACCAGGGGACAATTCCCCATACCGGAACTGGTTGAATCCGCAGGCGCTCTAGGTTCGACCGTAGGGTTGCCTGATTCGGACGGCGTTGTCCGTAGACTTGCGCTTTTCACCCTGTTTGACGGAAAGGCAGTTCCCATTGAGGCAGCCGCTTCTCTCATACTTGGCGGCATTGCGCCCAACGTGTCCTACGATGCAGGAAAGAAGGAACTGGTCTGGGATGGACGCAATATTCCTGTCGATAAAAACGGGAAGACTCTCCTCCGTTTTAAAGGCAGTGATTTCGACCGATATACGCCGTATCCGATTTCGTTGATTCTCCAGAGTGCTGAGGCTTATCAGAATGGGGGAACGCCGGAACTGCTGCCCGAAGATTTTAAGGACAAATATGTGTTTTTCGGCTATTACGCGCCCGGTCTCTACGATACTGCGCTCACCCCGATAAGCTCTATGTATCCGGGCATGGGAACCCATATCACCCTGATGGACAATATCTTACAAGACGATTTCACACGGGAAACCCCGATATGGCTTAACCTTCTCGCTCTTTTCACCGGTATCGTCCTTGCCGCGGGACTGACCATCTTCCCTAACAAAGTATACGTCTCATTGGGTTCGCTCATCGTCTTCATAGCTGTTTGTGTGAGCGTTGGTTTCTTGGCATATGCAAACGGCTGGTGGTTACCCATAGTTGCCCCGTTATTCGGTATCATTATCGCCTACCTGGCAGCGACCCTCTACAACTATGCGACCGAAGGCAGTCAGAAACGGTTCATCAAGTCTGCGTTCAGTCAATATTTAAGCCCCACAGTCATAGAACAGCTTTTGGCAAACCCGGACCAACTGAAACTCGGTGGAGAACGGCGGGAAATCAGCATATTCTTCTCTGATATTCAAGGTTTCAGCACCATTTCCGAAAAGCTGGATCCAGCTACGCTCACGGAATTACTGAACGATTACCTTTCTTTCATGACGAACATCATACTTGATTCAGGCGGCACCATCGATAAATACGAAGGGGATGCCATCATTGCATTCTGGAATGCTCCGTTGACTTATCCCGACCATGCGGCGCGTGCGCTTGGAGCGGCCTTGGAATGCCAATGCGCCCTGGCGGAACAGCAAAGCTTCTACGAAGAGAAATACGAGGTAAGGCTCATCACGCGAATCGGCTTGAATACCGGCCTCGCGGTTGTGGGCAATATGGGTTCCAACAAGCACTTCAACTACACGATGCTGGGCGATTCGGTGAACCTAGCGGCCCGTTTGGAAGGCTTGAACAAACAATTCGGCACCTACCTTATGTGCACGGAGAAAACGTTCAACGAAGCGAACAGCGCTGTGAATCATAAGCAATTCTTTGGCAGGAAGCTGGCGTCTGTCGCGGTTGTAGGCAAGAAGGAGCCTGCAACCGTATATCAGCCTTTACCCCAAGCCGTTTATAGAGAAACCCTACCAATACTCCAGAAGTTTGACAAAGCCCGCAACCTGTTCTATGAGGGAAAATTTTCAGAAGCCCTGCCCCTTTTTGAAGAAATCATTGACTCGGACAGACCTGCCTTCTTCTATGCGGAACAGTGCCGATATTACATTGAGCGTGGGGGCGAATGGAAAGGCTTCTGGCAGGCGACTTCAAAATAGTCCGGAAACGCGGCGATTACCCCTCGTTTCCGAAGACAATGGAAGTGCAGGGTTTTGAAGCTGGATTGATATTTACGGATTCAACGGTAAGTAAGAAGCTTCATAATTACCTCGACAGTCTCAAGAAATGATATTTTTACCATAAATAATTTGTATTTCTGCTTTCATCGTTAGGTTGCCTCTTCACTTGGCAGAATGTGATGGGACTATTGCTATAAAATATTTCTTAAATTCCGTTTGTAATTTTTTAATAATGGCGGACAGAGTCCTAAAGCATCAAGAATTGTCGTCATAGCCTAAGAGATGTCTGTCTTTCTGTGGGATGGGCAGGCTGATGATGAAAGACGCGCCTTCTCCTTCTTTAGACTTGACAGCGATCTCTCCCTGATGTTCCTTGATTATTTTGTAGACGAGGGTAAGTCCCAGCCCAGACCCAGTCGCTTTCGTTGTCCAGTAAGGCTCAAAAATTTTTGAGATGTTCTCTTCCGAAATACCAATGCCTGTATCAGTTATGCTCAACAGAACCTCCGCGTCATGGGCGCGAGTTTTTATGGACAATGTACCGCCTTTAGGTGTTGCCGCAATAGCGTTTTTTATGAGATTCAATAGCACCTGTTTCATGTAACGTTCATCAAATTGAATCAAAGGAATTTCCTCCAGATCGAGGACACATTCAATGCGGTTTTCCTGAAGCTCAAAGAATACGAAATCAGCAAGCTCCTTTATGAGGTCATTGAGTTGCGCCTCACGCGGCTCCATATTCATAGGACGTACCGCGAAAAGAAAATCCACGACAATACGGTTAAGACGGTCGATTTCTTCATTGACGACCCCAAGATATTTATCAAAGAGGAAAAAATGTTCGGCGAATTCTTCCTTATGTGTTGTTAGGGCTTTTTGAATGAGTTGAACATGAATGGAAAGCGAGCCAAGCGGGTTTTTTATTTCGTGGGCGACACCTGCGGCAAGAGTCGTGAGGCTGGCAAGGCTCTCCATACGCCGCAATTGCGCCTCTTTCTTTCGTTTTTCGGTGATGTCCTCGATGCGGATAAGAGAGCCAGAAACGCGTCCTTCTTGAACAAAAGGAAAAATACTGAGACTCAACAACCTCTCCTTGTCCATGTTCTCCACGTCAAATTCCCTGTCTTCGATATGGTCGCCTGATTGGAGAGTCGTTTCAAGAAAAACCGATACTTTCATGTCGTGAACGAGGGTCCAAATGGGACCCGGGTCGTCACAACTTATAGGCAGAAAGCGTTTGGCACACTTATTCGCCATAATGAGACCATGCTTTTTGTCGCATACGAGTATACCTTCGGTAAGCGAATCCAAAACCGTCTCCAGCCTATCTATTTCAACAGCTGAATTGACGAGAAGTTCATGTACTTGTTCTTTGGTGAGCTTATTGAGTTTTCGTAACGCCCGTTTTATAAATTGCCGCATAGTTTACTGAAGGAATTAGGAGTAGGGTTTGTCGAGACATAATATTTCTTGAAATTATCAGTCTTGTCTACAAACAAGTTCCCTACTCTCATTCACAACCATTAAATTTACTCTATCAGTAGTACTAGTATACCATAACCGCTTGTATTTTGATAGCCCTGGTTGGAGCTGTCTGCCCAGTTACGGATGCCGGTGCGTACGCCGTTTGCGTCCGCATCGTTGATTTGTACGTCAAAGCCGAAGAGTGTTCCGTATGTGGGATTCGCCATATAAATCGGCACAGCCGTCTCGATTACGTACCCACCAGCCCGGGCAAGGGATCTGGACTTGAACAGCTCGCTGTTACCGCCGTTGAACGACTGCACATTCCTGAAGTTGATGCGGTACTGTCCATCGTCCTGTTCATAAATCGCTGTTTTGCCGTTGTTTTGGTCAAGGAAAATCTCTACGGAATCCTGCTCGTGAACAGTCGTTGATTTGTCGTTCAGCACCGGGTCCACTACCTCAACCAGCACGTAGACATAATTGTCGTCCCATTGGACGCGGAACTGAGAGCCGTCAGGCGTATCGCCCTGGGACTTGAGAGTCAGAGGCACAGGCGTGACGTTTTCCCATGCACTTATGTCTATGCGCCTACCTTCCATATCAATGGCGCCGCGCTTGGCGTAGACTACTACAGGAAGGGCGCGGAGGTTGATAGTGCCATAGTTGATAGAAGTTGTATCTTGTGAATTGTCAAAATCGTTCCAACTATGAACCGTTTCACCATCTTTCAGGCGTATATCAAAGCCGACCTTTGCGTCAAGTTTGCCTTCAAGGGGAATCGCCGCAAGTAAGGTATAGTCGTTTGCGTTGTCAACAATCGCGCTTGACCGGCTAAAGTCCTTGGTAAAGGCGAGTTCACTCTTAGCTTCGAGCTTCTGGTTCTTCGGCTCGATGAAGAATACAACTCCGTCAGAGTTATCTTTTGTCGCGTCATCCACATGTACCAGTATGTAGAGATTGGAAGCATCCCACATCGCCTTAAACCATCCGTAGACTTGACCCTTAGAGTCCGCTATGTTCCGCGGAGAAACCAATGCCCACGCCTTGTCGTTGATGTCTGTCATGGGTTTATCCACCTGCGTCGCGTCTATCTTCTTTATTTGGATAGGGAGCTTTTCCGGGTTCACCAGCACCCAGTAGGCAGGTTTTGCGCGGAGGTCTTTTCCGAAGAAGAGCGGGTAATCGGTACGCCCCGGCACTGGATGGTTGTCGAGCCAGGTGTCGTCATCGGCTATGCCCCATACTACCACCATGTCGAGGTTGCCTGCCTTTGCCTCTTCCTTGAACATATCAAAAAGGGCGCGGTATTTGGACGCCTGTTCAAGGAGGATTTCTCGATCAGCGCGTTTTTTGGCTTCGCCCGAGTTGGCGTAGATGGACATATCAAACTCTGTTATCTGTACTTTCACGCCTAAAGAGGCGAATCGCCTGATGGCGTTGCGGAGATCCGCAACCGTGGGCCAGCTTACGTTTATGTGCGCCTGCAATCCAATCACGTCTATAGGCACGCCTTCGTCCAACAACTTTTTGACCAGGTTGTAAAATCCATCTTGTTTGGCGCTTGACGCCTCAATATTGAAATCATTGAGGCATAACAGCGCGTCAGGGTCGGCTTCACGCGCCCATTTGAAGGCGTTTGCGATGTATTCATCGCTCTTCACTATCTGGTAATATCTAGAATCGCGCAGATTTCCATCCTCTCCTATACATTCGTTCACAACATCCCATGTGTAGATCTTGCCCTTGAAATGGGAAACCGACTCTTTTATATGGCGTTCCATCCTTTCGTAGAGCTGTTCTTTAGTAGCAAGTCCGTTGTCGCCGGACCCTTGAAACAGCCAGGATGGAACCTGTTGGTGCCACACGAGAGTGTGTCCGCGCATCTTCTTATTGTTTTTCTGCGTGTATTCGACAAGAGCGTCTCCAGCCGCGAAGTTAAACTTGCCCTCCGAAGGCTCAAGTGCATCCTGCTTCATTTCGTTGCCAAAGACGTAAGCGTCAAAGTGCCGAAGCAGTTTATAATGGATATTGTCAGGATTTAAATATTGTCTCGAAATCGCGGCGCCGAGGGGGATACCTGCGTCTTTAAATATATCGCCTAGACTAGGGATGTCTTCCTCCACTTCAGGCGGAGGCGCGGGCGGGAGTTTCGTTATGACGATGTTGTCAACATAAAAGTCAAAGAGATCGGCGGGCGTAAGCGCTGTGTCGTCTGATTTATACGCGCCTTCAAAATAGATGGCGAGATTGAGTTCGAAGCGGGAACGAGGAACCGTGTATTCAGCTTGAATGTTGACCCATTCGCCTTGAGGAAGTCTGTCCGCGCCTATGGTCGAGTAGGTCTGTCCCTGTCCTTCGGTGTCCTGCTGGACACTGATGTTCAAACCCTGACTCGGAGAATCACCTTCGTACATAAGCCAGGCGGAGATACGATAGGTCTGTCCGGGCTTCAACGTGCCGGAAAAGGTGTGAATCGCCCCGTTCCATGTCTTGGTCCGGTTAGTTACCATGAGGGAGTGGGTTCCGGACTGGGACTTACCCTCAACAACCTTGACCGTTTCCGAGCCGCGATTCCGCCAATCGCCCGAACCGTTTTCAAAGTCTTCGGTATAAACGACTTCTTCTTTACCGCCTCCCATGCTTCCAGTTGAAGCGCATCCAATAAGGGCGGTAATGCCGAAAACAACGGCAAAATAAAAAAGTACAAAAATATTCTTCATAAAAAAAGAGTATCGTTTTTTATAAAGCAATTTGATAGGGAATATTTCTTAATTTCATAGACGCTTTTCTAAATAGGCTGTCTATACAGATATGTGAAACTTTTTGTCCATCCGCACAACTTTACAGGTTACGCGGACATCTTTGGCGGCACGAATAGATATAAATTCGCAAAGATACCTCAAAGTGTTTAAATTTGGGAGCTCGGCAAGCTGAATTGTCCATATTAGACTATCAGCAATGTCTTTGCCGCATCATACAATTTTTTACTAAAACAGCCCAATATACAATAGTTTATTGTTCCATTTATGAAGGGGCGACTGACTGTTCATACTGATCGAGTCCGGTGACGCCTACTGAAAGCAACTTGTCTGCCGCTGTCCAGTCGCCGTTGATTTCCGCAGCCACAGTGCCGCTTAAAGTTACCAAATTGGCAACTTCAATAGACGGCAAGTCCAATCCATATGGCATTAGTCAAAAAGTTATTTCTATCGCTCGTTGACATTTATTTTCAAGTTTATTGCTTTTTTTTTCAAATTGAGGTAAAATGTTAAATAAAATCATTAGTTAAGGAAGAGAAAAAATGATTCTTAACAGAAAAACGAATCTTGTTATATTGATAATGTTCGTATCGTTCTTTGGTGAAAATATCGTCCGTTCTCACGCCTACATCGTGCAATATAAAGAACAGTTTTACCGACTTTTTCATCTTCATTATATTCAATATCCAGATGATACAATGGAGAACATCTATTATCTGGAGAAGGCGCTCAAGGCGGATTTCGCCAATCCACTTTTTTCCCTTGCCCTCATAGAAAATACTGAGCAATGGGAGAAGTACAAGAACCTTTTTATGATGCATCTGAACCTCAAAATGATAGAACAGTATCTGTTTCTGGGCAACAAGTGGAACAAACGGAACGCCTACTTTTATAACGCCCCGTGGAAACAGCAGAACCTTGAAAGCCTGGACACCGCCGAAACGTGCTACAGGACAGCGCTTTTCTATTGGAATGACGCGAAAAAATGGGCGGAAAAGGCGACCGCACGAAAATTTCGGTTCATAAACTTGGAGCGCGTCCAGTTTTGGCAAGATGAAGCCGGTAGAATCGAGCGCAAGGAGCTGAACTACGAAAAAATCATCACCCGTGAGTTAAATTCCATCCAAAGCGTACGGGAGCAATTTCAGGCAATGAACTTAATTGGCGAGCAGGAAGAAATTGATGGCGAATAAATTCTTTTCTACAGCAATAGCGATAACGTTTTTATCTACAGGATTGATATACGCGCAGGACCTAAGCATTATTCAAGACGATTTGCGGATAGAACAGCGGATTGACGGCGGCTTCCACCTTTTTATCCGCAAAAAAGCGGATATTTCTTCAGTTCTCATAACGGAATCCACCAAGGACACCCAATTTCTGGAAGCGAACTATGCGTACCGCGTATCCGTGTGGAATGAAGTCAACGGCAATGAGACGAGGATGCTGGACGGCATGGAGCTTCCACCTCCGAATAAGTATCTCCTCGATTCAACGCCGGAGCCAGATACGCAATTCGGCACGGCGTTTCACTTTTATATCCCTTATATTTTGAACTTCGGCTATGAGACTGGTCGGTACGGCGAAATTTACGTGAAGGACGGCACGTATTTTAATTTGCGCGCCTTTACCCTCCCTTATGCGGACTACTCTGGCGCGTTTCAGGATAATCCGTATGTTCTTTCCATTACGCAAAAGCCCCTGTCCGGACAGCCGGAAGAGAACTATATGGCGGACACCCTGCAAACCTTTTCTGGCATAAGCGGCGGCGCAAGGGGGGAAATGCGCCTATCCAAGGGACCCGATGATATTGTCGAAATTATCGGGGAAATTCTACAAAAAGAGGAACAACCTTTCGATCTTGTCATTTGTCTCGATACCACAGCAAGCATGAAAGATGACATCATCGCCATCCGCGAGCATCTCGTGGACTTACTCTCCAAGATAAAAACACGGGATTCTCGCGTAGGCATAGTACTTTACAAGGATTATCGAGATGAATACCTCACCAAAACTATTTCTTTTACTAAAGACATCGCTACCCTTCAGAAAGAACTTAACAAAATAACCACAGGCGGCGGCAAGGATATTCCAGAAGCCGTGCATGAAGCCCTCTACGAAGCCCTCAAATTCCCATGGTCAACGAACTCCCGTTTCATCATCCTCATCGGAGACGCTCCGCCCCACCCGCGTCCCCAAGGCAGAATCACTGAACAAATGGTCGTGGATACATCCGCAAGAAAGAATGTGAAAATTTATACCATCGTTCTGCCCCAATGAAGAGGTTGGTTATAAGCAGCCTAAAAAGCATAGCATTATTTCTTATTGTTCAAGGTTAATAACAGCGGTAGATGGTCGCTTAAACCGTATCCTGTATTCGGATTATAGGAAGCAGGGTACCCGTATTTGTTGAGGAAGGACGCTTGCCTGATAACCGCGCACGAGCCGAATTCCCAGTCTTTTTCATCAAAAAGCGGGAAATTCAAGAGAAAATGGTCGATAGTCTCCCATGACTTCTGATAATTGTACGAGCCGCCCTCCATTTCCGTCCATGGAGAATAGAGGGCTAAACAGGAGAAATATTCGGCAATCGGCGGTTTGCCTGCGCTTATCACGAGAAAGTCCGTTTGGCCTTGCGCCATTTCAGCGGCGGTTGGGTCGTCCGGCAAGAGAGCTGTAACGTAGGCTTTGTCTTGCAGAAAAAATTCATTATAATTTTCGTTCAAGTCGCCCATAACGATGACAGGCATATCGGGCGTTTCCGCGTGTATCTCCTCGATTCGCCGTGCAACGACGCGTGCCGAAAGCCTTCTCGACGGCTCTGTTTCTATGTCCCCTCCAAGTTTGGATTTCCAATGGCAGAAAAATAGAGCCATAGACTGACCTTCCACCGTAATTTGGGCTTCAAGAATCGGACGCGGCGCAGTAAGACCATTGTGCTGCGCCGCATGAACCTGAGTCTTCGTAAAAGGTAGTTTACTCAATACTCCTATACCAAGAGCTGACCCTTCATTATGCCCGAAAAACGTCCAGTGATAGCCATATTTCACAAGGATCCCCCTGCTCAAATCTTCTAAAACATCCGAATTCTCCACTTCGACAAGGGCTACTATGTCAGGAGTCGTCTCGATGGAATCAAGAGCATTACCTATTGCGTTCAAACGGGCAAGGTATTTTTCCCGCGTCCATCCATCCGTGTAATCTTCGTATTCGCGCCCGTCCTCTTTTCCGTCAAAAACGGCCTGCACATTCCATAAGACTATGGTCAAAACGTCTGTATCCTTCTTGTTCTCACTTGCGACTCGTTCAGATCCATTCTCGTAAGCGCCGCACCCGCCTAATACGAATAACATCATAAGAAACGACAATAATTTCTTCATATACCTCTCCTTTTTCTTTATATACGCCATTGTTACGGAATTTGCTTTGTATACTATAATAAATATTTGCCTTTTTCTAGACTTGTTTAATAATAAAAGCTCCGGGACGACGGTCCCCCATCTTCATTAAATAAAGAAAATGGAGTATAATCCATTGATATGCTAAAAATAACCTTTCCTAACAACCTTTCCGTATCCTGCGCTTTTGGGACAAAGGTTGAAGACATTCATAATTTTGGGACGGAACGCCTAGCGGCCGTGAAAATCAACAACGAGACCAGACCGCTTTCCTTCAGACTTGAGGTAAATTCCTTTGTGGAACCGATTTTCCTTGATTCCCGCGAAGGAACGACCATATATAGGCGTTCACTTGCCTTTTTATTGGCGCTTGCGGCGCGGGAACTCTTTCCGCATCGCGGACTCTGCATTGGACATTCGCTAGGCAACTCATATTACTACACATTTGAGGATGGAGAACTCCCTTCTCAAGAGGAAATCGCCTCTCTTAAAGCGCAAATGGAGGCTTTAGTTCGTGAGAATTCGCCTATTACCTTTGATTATAAGGCGTATACAGAAGCCGTTGAGATTTTCACTCAAAACAAACAGATAGACACATGCCAGTTACTAAAAGAACGGGGAGGTTCTAAGGTACCGGTCAATGAATGTAAAGGATGGACGGATCTCTATGTGGAACCGCTTACACCTCGTACCGGCTTGCTTAAAACCTTTGATTTGATGCTTTACGAGGACGGCTTCCTCCTTCGGTTTCCTCATTTCAAGGACAAAGACAAACTTGGCGTATTCGAGGATAGTCCGGTCATATTTTCAGTTTATCGGGAATACAAGAAATGGGGACGCATAATAGGAGTCAATGCCGCAGGACGGCTTAACAGTCTTATAGCGGACGGCGCGGTAAAGGACTATATAGGCGTTGCCGAAGCGTTTCAGGTGAAGAAACTTGCGGAGATTGCGGACAGAATATACGAAAGACGGGAAACCGTTAAGTCCATATTTATTGCGGGACCATCTAGTTCTGGCAAAACCACCACAGCGAAACGCCTTTCCATTCAGTTGAAAGTTATGGGAATCGAACCTATTCCCATCAGCCTTGACAATTACTACTTCAACAGTGACAAAATACCCCGCGATGAGAACGGACAGCCGGATCTCGAGTGCCTTGAGGCGCTCGACGTTCAGTATTTGAACGAACAGCTCAATGCGCTTTTCAAAGGTGAAAAAGTAATCGTTCCCCTCTTTGATTTTAAGACTGGTAGGCGCAAGGATTGGGGCATTCCCATACAGATGAAGGAAAAATCTATGCTTGTGGTCGAAGGCATACACGGCTTGAACGATGCGCTTACGCCTCTGGTAGACAAAAGCCTCAAATTCAAGCTCTACGTATCAGCGCTTACTCAACTAAACCTCGACGGGCATAACCGTGTGCCAACGAGCGACAATCGGCTTGTCAGACGCATGGTTCGGGATCATCAGTTTCGCGGCTCGCCTGCGGAAAAGACGATACGTATGTGGTCCAGCGTGCAGAACGGTGAGCGCAAACATATTTTCCCTTTTCAGAACCTCGCAGATGCGGCGTTCAACTCATCTTTGGATTACGAACTTGCGGTCTTAAAGTTTTATGCGGAGCCTCTACTTCATTCTGTCAAGCCTAATCAAGTGGAATACGCCGAAGCGGTACGCCTCCTCTCTTTTCTGGCTAACTTCGCGCCTATCCCTCCTCAATACGTGCCGGGACAGAGTATTTTGCGTGAATTCATCGGAGACAGCGAGTTTAAATATTGATATTTCCCAAGTTCCTCCGAACGGCGGAGGACAAACACTACGGATTATATTGGGAGTTTTAAGATAGATTCAGGAGTGATAAAAAATGGAATATAGATTGGAAAGGATAGGAAATCTTATCCAACAGAAAATAGGCGGTCTTATCGTAGAAGAAAGAATCAAGGACCCGCGGGTTAACCCTTTTCTTTCAATAACCCGAGTGTCTGTCTCGAAGGACCTTTCTTGGGCTGATGTATACGTGTCTACATTCAAGAACGAAACGAACCTTGCGCGCGGGGTTGAAGGACTTCAGAGCGCGGCTGGTTTTATTCAAAAGGAACTTGGCCGCGAAATACGTATACGACAGATGCCCCGACTACGGTTTCATATTGACTCAAGCCTCAAGGAAGGATTCGACCTTATCAAAAAGATTGACGAAATCAAAGAAAATTTACCCGAAAATCTTTCCTCTTCTATTTGAAAACGGACCCGAAGTACCGTTTCGTAAACTGGGTTTCTTTTTTATTTTATATTTTATCACTATACGGCAACGCCTTTATATAGTTTTCCATAAATTGCCAGTCAGGACTGCCGGCAGAATCGGCAGGAAGTTTAATAAGCGCGTCTTTTATTTTTTTTTGATTGCATTTTCTGCCATAATTATACCTGTATTTATCAAGGTTAATCATTGTAACTATAAAAAGTCCTATGTATTTATTAAGACTAAAACGAGGAACAAGTTTTTCAACGTGATCGCTTGCCGAAAAATTATGCTCTTGATATGAGCAAAAACCCGCTGCCGCGCTGTCAATAACCAGTACATTACCTTTCTCCGTGTAATAATTATAGAAACCCTCCACGCCGTTATTGGACGACTGCGTTGTTATGTAAGGAAAATTTCCATGGCCATACAAGTTAAGCTCGTGTATCTTTGTCGTTGTTGTTCCGCTTACTTCAAACAAATCATCTATTTTAAATGCCTTCAATAACGA
>JAIRNA010000049.1 GCA_031258305.1 Treponema sp.
CAGTTGATCCTGATGTAAGGGATTATGCGCACAGAGCGGGTTTTTTTGTGCTTGAGTTGGCTGGCGAGGCTGTGAGCTTGATACGTCCCCCAGAAGATTTTGTGCCGCAAGAATGGTAAAAGGCTTTAATCGCTACGGGGTTTAATTCCCCCGCCTTTTAGGGCGTAAAACTGGGGGCGGGGGATTTGTTCCCCCGCATACGCAAAGATTGCAAGGAGAATAATTCTTCAATCCCCGCCATGAACGACGGGGATTCTTTATTGGCAATGTACTCTTCGCGCCTCATCGCACGATCCTATGTGTCCCCTTATGAGAGAATAAAATCAGCGCAATGCAATTCGCGGCTGAAAAGTTCATCGTACCACGAGACTCACGACGCGGTATTGCAGAATCTGAAGTGTTTGTAGAACGCGGTTCACCTTTTCAAACTGCGTATTCTTATCGGCAATGACATGAACACGAGTGCCGGGCTCGTCCTGATACACTTCGACGACTCTGTTCTCAACGGTCTTTATATCGCTCAAAGAACCGTTGAGGTAAAGCTCCCCACCTCTGTCAATCCAAATTTCAAGATTTTTCTCGACCTCGGTCTTCTTTGCAGTTTCTGCTTCCGGGTACTCTATCTTTATTTCCTGCCGATAATTGATGAGGGAGAGGAACATGATGAAGATGAGCAAGATAAAGGCGACGTCCGACATAGAATCCAGAGGGATAAAAAACCGTCTACGCCCGCGTTTAAGGTTCATTATTCCTCCTTCATAGTGAACGAAAAAGAATCCACCCGCAGGTTTTGGGCGAGTTCCACAAAGGACACCACGCTTTGCCATGGGGCGGACGGCGCTATTTCAAGAACTACCGCAACATTAGGGTTTTCGACAATAGTTTGCCGAATCTCCCGTTCCACACCATCCCGGTCAAGACGGCTTTCATTGACAGATACAGCGCCCGTACTGTCCATCTCAAAGCGGAGTATGTCTTCTTTTAAGAGCAGGCGGGTCGAGTTTTTCTCCGGTAGGTTCAGCAGGAGTCCCTTGTTGACGCTGAAACCCGCTATAACAATGAAGTAAATGATAAGCAAAAAGGCAATATCGCTTGATGCGCTTGAGGCTTCAAAAGAATTTCTTTTATCACGGCGAATTCGCATTTTTCCAGTTCCGGACCTTCTTATGTGTACTCTTCCAGTGAAAGCACCTGTTTAGGATGGGGGCTTGGCAACAATTTCAAGTCTGTTCTGCCCTTACCCATCGCATTGAGACGGGCTATATCAACCATAAGGTCGGAACAGCTTTCTTCCATATCCGAAACGAAAGAATCGACTATGTGGGACAAGAAGGTATGGGCAAGCATAGCGATGATAGCGATAATAAGACCAAAGACCGTGGTTATCAGGGCTTCATAGATGCCGCTTGCTACGATTTGGGCGTTGACGTTTTCCGCTTCCGCGATTGACTTGAACGCCCCTATCATGCCAGAAACCGTTCCCAGAAAACCTGTGAGCGGGGAAAGGGATCCAAGCGCGGTCAGGAAGTTGAAACCTGCTTCCATTTCCCTCATACAGGACACGATAGAGGCTTCCACGGCTTTTTCCAACTGGGTCTCCTGTATACCGCGCTGTTTGACCATACAGAGAAACGAGCGCGCGCCTACCCGTTTCGTAGTAAGCGCGGATAGGTAGTCTTCGGCGCCTCGCATATTGCCGGTGGCAAGATAGCCTTGTATCTTGGTTTTGAGGTCGTCAACGCGCAAGTTGTGGTACAGAAAGTAAACCGCACGTTCAATGATAATAGCAACGGTCGCAATAGAAAAAAACAAGAGGGGCCACATAAACGCCCCGCCCATCTTGAAAAGTTCCAACAATGAAAAATTATTCTCCAAGTTTGTTCACCTTTTTACGAAGGGAAATGAGACCTTGTTATCAAATAAAACTCATTTGTTTCAAGAATCCTACTCCCTATTTCCTACTCTCTAACAAGCGTCATTTCTCCAGCGGAAAACAGCCCTTGTATATAATTCCACTCATAGGCAAAGTAGAGCCACGGCAAAGCCTCCTCCCAGTCGCGGAGTAGAGCGCCAGAATCTCGCAATGCCCTTAAATCATCGACAAAAATCCGCTTTGTGTAGGAGATATTCCATTTGATATCCTCGGCGATGGCCCAATCGTCCGTAGATGTCCAGGTTGAAGGTCTCTTCTTAGCGGAAACCATCTCCGGCAGGAGAATGGGTTTCCAGTAAGCCGCGAAAACCTCTTCATTAGGGAAATGAACCGCCGCGTCCTTGAGTTCGGTATGCATCCATTCGGCGAGCTTATATATTCGTTCAGAACGACTATACAAGCTCGACAAGGCTTCCGCACCTTGTAGTTTATCGCCGTTGTGGAGTATCTTCGCGCTTGTGATTTGTCCGCGTTCAGGAGCGGCCGCGGTTACAGAGGCGAAACTTTCAGTAAATTTGACGCCCCCATTACCCGTCAGCTCTTGGGTGAATTCGTTCCAGCCGAAAGGACTCCCCCGCAAAAAGTACAATTCTGTCCATACAAAGGAGCCGTCTGACGACAATCTCGCCCACATTTGCAAACCGGGAAATTCATCGAACTCTATGGTAATATTTTTGTCGCCGACAAATTTGCCGCTTTTTTCGCCCATAGACAGGGAAATGTCCTTACCCACATATACGGCTGTGATATTCTCCGTCAGAGAGCGCCCGATAAACTGTCCCGCCTTTTCGGTCGGCGTTATAATGATACAACCGAAACAGGTAATCGCAACGGTAATCGTCGATGGTATTTTCCAAATTTGCCCTAAAAAGCGCATATGCAACTATACCACAAAAGTGAGAGGAGTTTCAAGAGCGGTAAAAAGAGAACTTGCGGACTCGCGTTTATTTTGGTATGATTGAGATATGTATCACTTTATTTTGGCTTTTTTGTTTTTTTGCGGCTTTGTTTCTGCTCAAGACGGCGTTCTCTTTCGTATGGAAAGAGCCGCGCCTTATTCTTTTGTTGAGCGCTCGGATTGGTCACGTTATGACAATGGGAAATATTTGGGGCATACTTACCGCGAGGTGAGGGCGTCTATATTGCCGTCTCAAGACGATGAGTCAGAAACGGGATTCTTGTACCAGGGAAATTTCATCGTTCTAGAAGAGACTCTCCGCGATATGCGGCAGAACGCCAAGTCTGTGAACATGGTGGTGCCAGCCCGTTTCCGTGTGAACGCGAACGGTAATTATATAATAGAAGAAGACAATGGCTTCCCAAGTCTCCGTGATTTTCCAGTCTTTCCAGGAATAAAAACACCAATCGGCTCAAAGTGGACCGCAAAAGGCGAACGCGCTGTTGACCCGCTGAATTCAGGGCGTCCAGCCGTGGTTCCTATTATCGCTGAGTACACTTACCAAGGCGTTGAAGCCTACAAAGGTGTTGACGTTTACCGGATAAAGGCGAAATTTTCAAGTAAAAACAGCGCGGTCGGCATTGTCGGTGCGGATTTTATCCGTATGCAGGACTCTCATGACGTGGATATACTCATCCGCGTTAAGGACGGCTTGCTTCTGTTTATGCGCGACCAGCTCGACGAGACTTTCTTCCTGAGAGACGGATCTTCCGTTAGGTTCCGGGGCTTCACCTTGATTTTCACCGAAAACATCATGCCTATGAACCGAAAAGCGGTCGTTACCGCTCTGGACAAGACACCAGAAAAGTCCCTCCCCTCGCTTGGCGAAGGCATCGATATCACCGAAGCGCCGGAAGGTGTGAAACTCACTATAAGAGACATCCGTTTTAAGCCCGATTCCGATGAATTCCTGCCCCAAGAAACTTCTCGGCTCGACCTTATTGCCCAAGCGTTGAAACAGATTCCCGATAGGACATTTTTGGTAGAAGGGCATACCGCATCTGTGGGACAGCAGTCGTCCATTTTGGATATGTCCGAAATGGAACTTTCGGTACGCCGTGCGAAACGTATGATAAGCGAATTGAGTGCACGCGGCATCGCTGAAAGCCGATTCTTGTTCAAAGGCTGGGGGGGAACAAAACCACTTGCCGACAACGCGACCGAAATAGGACGCGCCCAAAATCGTCGAGTGGAAATTACCATTTTAGAATAGAAAGTCGGGAGTGGGTTTATTGTTAGCAAATGGAGTTTGTCTTTTCCCAAACCAACTTCCATTGAATAAAGGAGAGGAAATGGCGTATATTGCTTGCATAGGCAGTGGAAACATGGGAACCGCGCTGATGAAGGGCGTGGCGAATATTATGGGTGGAGAGAGTATCGGCTTTACGGACGCGGATGGAGGCAAGGCTAAAAGCGCGGCCGCAGCACTTGGCGCGAAGGTCTTTTCGTCTAATGTGGAGGCGGTTTTTGCCGCAGACTTCATGTTTTTAGCGGTGAAGCCGCAGGCGATGAGCGCGCTTCTGGACGAAATCGCGCCCGCTCTGAAGAAAAAGAAACCGCAGGCGGTTCTTGTGTCAATGGCGGCCGGATGGACAATTTCGGCGATTCAGAAGCGGACATGCAAGAGTCAGTCCGTAGTTCGCATCATGCCGAACACCCCAGCTCTTATTGGGCAAGGAGTCATAGCACTCGCTTCCTCGTCAGAAGTTGACGAAAGGCAGACAGCTACCGTAGTGAAAATGCTCTCGAAATCTGGAATTGTCGAGAGCATGGATGAGAAGTTTCTCGATGCGGTTACCGCTCTGTCCGGGTGCGCGCCTGCGTTTGTCTATATGTTCATCGAGGCGCTTGCGGACGGTGGGGTGAAGGCAGGTCTTGCCCGTGACAAAGCCCTTATGTTCGCGGCCCAGACCGTTTTGGGCGCGGGTGCAATGGTCAAGGAGACGGGCAGGCATACTGGGGAACTTAAAGACATGGTAACTTCGCCGGCCGGCGCAACTATCGTGGGCGTAGAAGTCCTAGAAAAAGGCGCTTTCCGCGGACTCGTGATGAGCGCGGTGGATGCGGCATTTAAACGCTCAAAAGAACTGTCCGGACAATGAAGAAAATGAAGAATTGGCCGCGGCATTACGGTCATTCCTGAGCGGACTTCAAAAGGAAAGAAGAGAGTGAAACTACTAAAGCCAATTGACATCGCGGTCATCGCGCTTTCCCTGTGTGTTACCGTGTACGCGGGCGCAGCCGTTTATAGGGGCGTTAAGACAGGGGCGCGTGTGAGTGTTAATAACGCGGGGCAGAGGTGGATTTTTCCCCTTGACGCGGAGGAAACCTTCGTTGCGTCTGGTCCTTTGGGGGACACGGTTGTGGAAATTCATGGGGGAAAGGCGCGTATCTTGAGTTCCCCATGCGCCAATCAGACTTGTGTCGCGGCCGGGCATATCCAGAGCCAAGGACAATGGGTCGCCTGCCTGCCCAACGGCGTGTTTCTGTCCATAGAAGGCGGGGAAAACGGAGGACTTGATGCCACAACGTGGTAACAAGGTCGCACTATTGGGCGCATTCTGCCTCTTTCTCTCGACTATCGAATATATGATACCCAAGCCTTTACCATTTATGCGCCTTGGTATCGCGAATCTGCCCCTTATGCTTGCTCTTGATATTCTTCCCATATCTGGCTTTTTTCTTTTGGTTGCAATTAAGATTTTCGGGCAGGCGCTTATAACAGGTTCGCTTTTTTCCTACATTTTCCTTTTTTCTCTGAGCGGGACCGTTCTCTCAAGCTTCGTCATGCTTTCCCTGCATCGACTCTTTCGCAAAAACATCGGATTCGTCGGCATAGGAACAGCTGGCGCAATGATTTCCACTATGGCACAGATAGCGTTGGCATCCGTGTTCGTATTCGGACGGAGCGCTCTGCTCATAGCGCCGCCATTTTTGGCGGCCAGTCTCGTAACCGGCGTAACTTTAGGCGCTTTTTGCGAATATTTCGCGGATAAATCGGTGTGGATGCGGCGTCTCCAAAACTTTGGAGAAGAATCCACACGCGGCGTACCGGAAGAGAGCGAGCCGCGGACCAAAACAATTGCGGTTACAGCCAGGGTCCGGTGTTCCGTTCAAGGGGATTTCTTTCGCGGAAGCAGCCGTGATTTGTTCATAGCCGGACTTATCATGGTACCGTCGCTCGTTTTTAACCCATCGACAGGAGGTAGAGTCGTCCAATTTTTGCTACTCTCGGCTTTTACGGTACTCACCGGCAGAAAAAACAACGTATTGATGATGTCTCTCATGACTTTCGGCATCGTTTTTTTCAATCTGCTTGTTCCTTATGGGCAAGTTTTGTGCTCTTTCGGCATCTTCAGGCTGACAAAAGGCGCTCTTTTAACCGGAATCCGCAGAGCCGCAACGGTACAAGGGCTCTTTATGCTTTCAAAAGCATGTATCGGCAGAGATTTGCGTATTCCGGGCAAATTCGGGTCTCTCATCTCCGAATCTTTCCGCATATTCGCCTTTCTAGGACAAAGGGGGGAATATTTGAAAAGAGGGAAAGAATGGAAGAATCACGAAAAAATTGTCGGCCGCATCGACGCCCTCTTATCTGAGTTACAAGTTTTTCCCGAAAGCGCCGAAATGATTTCCACTTCGCGTTCACGTCCTCGCGACATCGCCATTCTCTGCGCTACAGTTGTTCTCGTATGGATGCCGTCAGTTCTGGCTTTGCTGATAAGCCGTTAAAGAGCGTCAACGAATTGCATGAATGTTGCAAGGGCGGTGCAGACACACTTTGCACAGAAGATTGTCTGGCAAAAGTTCGGGGGCGTTGCGGGAGTGTCCCCCGCAGAGGGGGGAGCGTAAGACGTGCCGCCCTCTGCGTCAACTCTTGACTATGCGGCACGTCTGGAGCGGGGGGGAGACTTCCCCCGCCTTAACTTGTTGACATTCGGAACGACTGGTCCAGCGCTTCACCTCATCCCACCGCTTTTTCCACCAGCTCCGCAAGAAGGGGTATAAGCTGCTTCTTGCGGGACACCACCTCTTTCAGCACATAGACGCCCTCTCCGGTGACGGGAAAGTTGATGTGGCTGGTGAACGCTTTTTTCCCGCTGACAAAAAGCAGTGAATCCAGCACGGTAACATCGGTTGACAAAAGGGCGGAGAAAAGATGAGCCTTTTCCGCCCGAACCTGCTCCAGAGCCGCGACGATTTCAGAGCGCCGCCCCGCCAGGGACCCGGGATTGTCGGTCTCGATCTGACTGACCGAAAAAGTCACGCCCCGTTCCCTGTATTCCTTCAAGTCCAGTTTAATCAATTCGTCCGCAGGCAGGGAATTAACCTGACTTGCGGCGGTTTGCATCTCATACCCCAGGGTTTTAATGTCCAGTCCGGTAATTGAAGAGAGGTACTCGGCGGTTTCTCTGTCCGTTTCCGTTGTGGTCGCGGACTGCAAGACCAAGGTATCGGCGATAATTCCGCAGAGCAGGATTGAGGCCACGCCTTTTTCCAGGGGAACCTTCTGTTCCCGGTACAGGTTGGTGATGATGGTGCAGGTGGCGCCCACCACCCGGTTGATAAAGGTGATGGGATAGCGGGTGGAAAGGTTTCCCAGCCGGTGATGATCTATCACCTCCCGTATCTTGTAGTTTTCGATTCCCTCAATGGCTTGGCTCGGCTCATTGTGATCCACCATGATCACCTCAACATTCGGCTCCTTGATAAGGTCCCCCTCAAAAATGACGCCCTTCACCGTGCCATCATCATCCGTCACCGGCAGACAGCGGGAAGGCGTTTTTGAAAGGGCTTCGCGGAACATCCGCACCGGATCGTGAAGCCGTATCTGGGGAACATCCGTATCCCCCAGCGTTCCCACCGGCGCCGAATAGATGATCAACATCGCGGTGGAAGTCGTGTCAAACGGGCTTATCAGTACGGTCACCTTGTTTTCCTCCGCCAGTTCCGCGAGTTCCCTTGAAAGGGTGTTTCCGGCGGAAAGAATCAGCGCCCTCACCTTCATTTCAATGCACTTTCTCTGTATATCCCAGCGATCCCCCACAATGACCAAAGCGTTCTCGGCGCCTTCCGCCGCCAGATAGCCGCTGAAATGAGCCGTGTACGACGCCGCGACCACAATAGGAGATTTTCTGACCTCCCCGCCGTTAAACAGCGTCACAGGCTGGGCGTGAATGGTCGCGGCCAGATGATCCAGCGAAAGGGGGAATGAGGATTTCCTTCGAGGGTTTATATTGGCGATAATGTAGCGGGCGAACCCTTGATAGTGGAGCATGCTCCGGTAAGCTCCCGTGCGATCGACAATGGGAAGTGCCTTTGAGTCCTCTTTTTGAAGCAGTTCCAGAGCCTCCCACACGCTGGCTTCCTCATTGACCGTCACCGGTTCCCCGGATAGGTAGTATTCCGCCTTGGGAATCAGGTCCGGTAGATATTCCGGCACAGACACGCCGAAACGTTCAAAAACGTATTCTGTCTGGGGGCTTATTTTCCCGGCGCGGGCGGCGGCGACTTTGCTCTGCCCTTGAAGCTGCTTGAGCCGGGCGTAGGCCGCAGCGGAAACCACCGAATCGGTGTCCGGGTTCCTGTGTCCTATGACGTAAATTCTTTTTTCTCTTTTCTCTGTGATGGTATTCATACTATGCATCCTTTTTGCGCCGCTCTGCGCGGTGTTTTTCCTTTTAATAGAGTTGTTCAATAATTGGAGTTATTGAACAACTTCCGCTAAAAAACGGCGGATTTGGTGAATTTCTGCAAGAAATTCGCCAAATCCGTGAGACTTGTGTCGGACTAAAAGTCCGCGACAACCAACCGGGTTGTTGAACAAGTCCAATATGCCCGCTCAGATGCGGGGCGGCGGTTTCTGGAACAGACGTTCCTGTCATAGAATCTCCACTGCGCCGTTTATCTTTAAGGTTATTATTTCCATGTTTTCAAGGCCGTCATTATCAACAACTTTTACGGCTATCCTATGCGTTCCGGTTTTAAGGAAAACAATTTGTTTTCCCTCCTTGTCGATAATGATTGACGGCTTAAAGCCTTTCTCCGCATTGTATGTAAAATCCCAGCTATAAAACTCAATGCCGGCGGCGCTTTGTCCCGCCGCAATCAGTTCTATTTTCCGGCTGCCCGCGGACGTTCCGTCCGATGCGTCTTTTTCCAATTCGTTTATATGAACCCCTATTGCCGGTTTTGTGGCAATAGGGATGATTTCCTCAACTGTTACCAGTTTTATGATGCGGTCTTCCCTGTTTTTCAGGCGGGCCACTTCTTCAACTGCTCCTTTGCCAAAAGAGAAGGCGATAATATACCCGATGGGCTTTTTTGCCGCGATATTCTTTTCAAACAGGTTTTTGTCAAACCGTTCGACGGCGGATTTAAAATTGTCAATCACATTGCGCCCGATATTGTCCGAGCGTTTTACCTGTATCGGCGTGCCATCGCTCGTTTTGCCGTCAAGCCCCATGTCTCCCCGCTGTTTGGCGTTGGGCGCGCCGCCAAACTGCTGAACAATCCAAGCCTCAAACTGAAAAGCGTCTTTGTAACGGAGGGTGTCATAGTCGTACTTGTGAAGCTGCACCGTGTAGGGGGAACTGAATAGGTCCGCCTGTTTCTGCAAGCGCAATTCGGTAACTTTCACCGCCATTGCCGATTGGTCGATCCCTATCCACTGCCGGTTAAGTCTGTCCGCGACAGCAATCGTGGTGCCACCGCCCATAAAGGGATCGAGGACAATATCACCCTCGTTGCTTGCCATGTTGATTATGCGTTCAAGCAGCGCTTCCGGTTTTTGCGTGGGATAACCGATGCGTTCACCGGACTGAGATTGTACATTTTGAATGTCTGTCCACACATCACCAAGTAGCTGTCCTTTCTGCTCGTTTAAGTATCTTTTTAGTCGTGGCCGTTTGGAATAATCATAGTTTC
>JAIRNA010000085.1 GCA_031258305.1 Treponema sp.
TCGTAAAAGCCTTGATAGAATATTTGAAGAACGAAAATTCCAGATGTCAGGAGAGGTAGATGATGATTCAGCAATATCAATTGGGAAATTCTTAGGCGCTAATATTGTAGTGACGGGAAGTGTAAGCGGTACTGGTTCATTAAGAAGATTAAGAATTAAGGCACTTGATGTATTAACTGGAGAAATAGTATCAATGGCATCAGAACGATTTTAATGTTATAATAAAAGCCTGCAACCTTCGCATAACAGGTCTGTTTACGCTTCGCCAGCAGTAGCGGGTTTGGACTCCATTCGGCTAGGTCATTCCGCTACGCTCCTTCCCACGCCACACTCCACCCACATTTTGCCAGCCCTGGTCTTGTTGCGCAAGCCCTTATTCGGGCTACAAAAACGTCGTAAACAGCCGGAACATTATAAGTACACGATAAAAGAAACGATATATTATCTGGGATGGCTGGAAGGTCCGAAATGCATTCCCAGTGATTGACCGCCAGAGGTAAAAACGATATGGATAGGGCTGATGAGATTTTATATTCTTCTGGCGTACCGTGATCACCTCGTATTCTGTAGGTCAAGTTAGCACTTGGAGCAGGGGATTATTTATGCCATTTTCGTAATCTACCTCCTCGCCTTTAGTCGGGAGTTGTCAAATTCCTATCCTTGACATTCTTTCACGATATATTCTATCATAACGGTATGATGAATTGTGACACCGCTGAAGAAACCGCTTTCCATAGATGGCGAGATGAAAAATACGAGGAAGTCTTTGAACAAGAGCTTCGAGGGCTTGAGCGCCGTAGAACGAATACAGGCTGTACCGTTGAGGACATAGAAGGTTTACTTGAGAGTCTCTATCGGTTAGATGGGGATAACTGGCTTGGACGCGGCGAAGTGCAGGATATTGTGACATCCGCTACCATAGCGGCTCACGAGCGTTTCATTGCTGAATGGAAGTCCGCACGTTGCTTATAGCGGATCTACAGTTAGAAGAATCGCTATTGATAATGCTTATTTTTCAATGCTTTTATTATCTATTCTTTTATAAAATAATACATTCTTTCTTATTACCCACAGAAATCTATTCTCAAGAATTGGTTGACAATCTCCTTGATAGTATTGTATAGTCAAGACATGAATGAAACTGTTTGTCCGAAGTGCGGCGCTGACCGCATAAACGATTTTTTCTATAAATTCAAAACCTGTCCTACGTGCGGGCATCATTTTCGTATGGAGCCGCGTGAACGTATCGCCTATCTTGTTGATGCGAACACTTTTATCGAATTTTCCGCGAATCTTCGCTCCCTGAATCCGATTGAGCTTGATGGTTATGAGGAGAAACTCTCTGAAGCCGAAGCAAAAGCTATGATGAAGGACGCGGTCATTACCGGTATGTGTGAAATTGACGGCAAGCCCGCCGTGTTGGGGCTTATGTCCTTCAACTTCATGGGTGGTTCTATGGGGTCGGTCGTAGGGGAAAAAATAACACGGGCGCTCTTAAAGGGCGCGGATGAGAAACTGCCGGTCATCATTTATACGACTTCCGGCGGGGCGCGTATGCAAGAGGGCGTCTTTAGCTTGATGCAGATGGCGAAGACGTCAGCGGCCGCCGCGGAACTTGATAAAGCTGGTATCCCATTTTTCGTGGTTGCCTGCGATCCAACCACCGGTGGCGTTACCGCGTCTTTCGCCATGCTTGCGGACGTGATTCTTGCCGAGCCTGATGCACTCATCGGCTTCGCTGGACCTCGCGTCATCGAAGGTACTATCCGCCAAAGCCTGCCTCCAGGGTTCCAACGCGCCGAATTCCAGCTCGAAAAAGGCTTTGTCGATATCATCGCACCTCGTAGCGAACAAAAACAGATATTGTCAATGCTGATGGAGCTTCATAAAAAGAGGGAATAAATTTTTTGTTACGAGACATCGCTTAAAACAATCAAATCTCGTTTACTAACAACGAATTTATCTCTAATTCTCTAAAAAGGAGATACAATGCCTGATTTACAGGAAAGGATAACTGAACTAAAAAGACTGATAAAGTCTGCCGGCATCGACGCGGAGGAAGAACTACGCGTACTTGAGACAAAAGTTGCCACTCAAACGGAAACCGCCTGGAAAAAAGTGGAGCTTGCCCGTCATGCGGACCGCCCTTATGCGCTTGATTACATCAACCGTATATTTGACAACTTCATCGAACTGCACGGCGACCGCTGTTTCGGAGACGACCCGGCTATCGTGTGTGGAATCGGCGCTCTGAACGGCAGACCGGTTACGGTACTGGCAAATCAGAAGGGACGCACATTAAAAGAGAACGTGTTCCGTAACCATGGAATGGCAAACCCTGAAGGTTACCGCAAAGCTCTGCGCCTGGCGAAACAGGCGGAGAAATTTGGTCGTCCCATCGTTACTTTTGTGGACACGGCAGGAGCGTATCCCGGGATAGGTGCTGAAGAACGCGGCATCGGCGAGGCTATCGCCCGCAACCTCCGCGAATTCAGTCAGCTTAAAACCCCCCTCGTATGCGTCATTATCGGCGAAGGCGGTTCAGGAGGCGCGCTAGGACTGTGTGTTGGCGACAAAATCTATATGCTTGAAAATGCGGTCTATTCGGTCATAAGTCCTGAAGGATGCGCCTCCATTCTCTTGCGGGACGCAGGACGCGCCAAAGATGCGGCCGCTATGCTCCGCATCACAAGCAAAGACCTCTTGTCTTTCAACATCATCAACGGCATCATCGAAGAACCGGAAGGGGGCGCTCACACTAACCCGGACAAAACCGCAGACTTCATAAAACAGATACTGGTCAAAGAGCTGGATGACCTCTGCTCTCGTAGTCCAGCGATTCTTGTCCGCTATCGCAATCAGAAAATCCGCAAAGCCGGTAGATGGGTGGAATCGCGCTAAAATTTAAGCGTATACGAAACAAAGTCATAAACAGAAAAAAGTTAGTGGTAGGTATTTACGGATAATTTCCACAGGTGATATTCGCAAGGTCAATGTTTGCGTAAAAAGAAGCGGCGACGCCGACGGAGGTCTACCGTTATAACCGCTAGACTTGAACAAGTCCGTATCAGACGTTTCAAGCCCCAACGCAGTGGAGAAAAATCGTACGTTGTGCTTGCGTATTTGTGTTTTTTAAGATACTATTTTGTGGAAAATGTTACGGACAATTAGGCTTATTGGTGAAGCGGTGATGATTCGGCATACGCTTTTTTCCCTGCCGTTTGCTGCAACGGCTGTTTTGCTTGAAACTAACGGGCATCCGCCTCTCAAAGAGAGTATCCTCATCCTCATCGCGGCGGCCGCGGGTAGAAACGCAGCAAACGCCTTGAACCGCGTTATAGACGCGGACATCGACAAGAAAAACGCCCGCACCGCTTCCCGACATATCCCCCAAGGCTTGCTTTCAAAAAAATCCCTGCTTGTCTTCAGCCTGATTATGTGCGTCATTCTCATTACCGCGGCGGGCTTCCTCAACTGGCTGTGCGTACTTCTCCTTCCGATTGCGGCGATTCTCATTGGCGGCTACTCCTTCACCAAACGCTGGACATGGCTTTGCCACTATTGGCTGGGACTTGCCTGTTCATGCTCGGTTATGGGACCGTTTACGGCGCTTTCGGGGCAGTTTGCGCTCCGTTATTTCGTGCTTGCCGCGGCTCATTGCCTCTGGGTTGCGGGCTTCGACATCATCTACGCACTGCAAGATATAGAATTCGACAGAAAAGAGCGACTCCACTCCATCCCAGAGCGTTTTGGCGCAAAAAAAGCCCGCCTCATCGCCGCGTTCTCACATGCAGGCACTCTGGTGGGCTTGTTCTCCGTCCCGCTGTTCTGGCGCGTCTCGTTTGCGTACACCATAGGGGCGGGAATCGTAACGGTTCTTCTCATAATGGAACACATCATCGCCCTGGGTAAAACGGAACGGCATATACGCGTCGCTAGTTACTCCATAAACGAAATTCTACCCATCATCATATTGATTGGAACCCTTATGAGTTTTTAGCGCTTATTTCAAGCCTTTGACGGTACGTTTCGTGGTTTTTTCCCTAGAGGCCCTGAGGTGTAGTAAATACGGCTCGTCGCGTCCCTTGTAGGCTACCGTGTAATACGCATCCCCATATTTTACCTTACCCCTTGGGTCTTTGTCTAAATAATACCGTCCTTCAGTAGCCCGACTTAATTTTTGAACAAATACTAGAGTCGGGATTGTCCCATCTTTCAACTGTTCGAATCCTATCTCGAATCTCTTTTCGGAAGGTTCTCCTTGAACGCGTCCAGCCGTTGAATGTTTTATCTGTATGATGTCTCTTTCTATTTTGGTGGTAACAATCGTTGCCCTGTCGTTCACATCGGTACTGGTATCAACTTTTGTCAACTGAATATCTTTTGAAATATAAAACCTGAACTGAGAAAAAACATCCTTTCCGATTTCGTTATACAGATCCTGCGTTACCGGAGGACGGCTGACACAACCTATCAGCAAGACGCTTACCAATAGACAAACGGTACAGAACCGATACGAAAAAATCTTTTCCATACTTCTTTTCACTCCTGATATATTGAAGAATTCGGCGTATCCAAAAATTCTACGTACCTGCGGCGTATATAGATTTTTTAAAGCGCCATATTGACAGTATAACACAAAATATTAAAAATTCAAGGAGAAAGGCGTCTAGCGCCTCTTTTTTACCTAGCTCATAAGCCACACAGATTCCCAATGGCAAAAAGCGCCCGCAAGCACGAATATGTGCCAAACGACGTGTGAACCACGCCGATGTTTTTGCATATAAAAAAAAGCACCCGCAGTATAGGCGAATCCGCCCGCGAAAAGGAAGACTATGCTCGAAATGGAGACCGCTCGCAAGAGACGGAATGAGCCGAAGACAATAGCCCAGCCCATCAAAATATAGACAAAGACTTCGGCTTTCTTCAAGATTTTGTTGTTGAGGGAAAAAAGAGTTATGCCCGTAGCCGCTAATGCCCATTCACAACCGAAAAACGCCCAGCCTAATGCGCCCTGAATGGCGATAAGACAAAACGGGGTATAGGTGCCGGCGATGAGCAGATATATGGCGGAATGGTCAAGCACACGGAATACTCGTTTTGCGCCTTCGTGGAAGAGAGCATGGTAGAGAGTCGACGCGAGGAACATGGAGAGCATGGTCGCCATAAACAGAGTATACGCGGTAACGGCAAGAGCGCCGCCGCCCCTGCCGTCCAAAAAACCATTTGCCCTCACCAATAAAAGTACGAGTCCAGCTATTGACAAGCATCCCCCTAGTCCGTGTAAAATGGAGTTGGCTATTTCTTCACCCGGCGTCTGAAAAGGTAGAGGCAGGGGAATCGGATATTTTTTGTCCACATTCACGTATTTAAGACAACGTTGAGTGTGAGAAAGTTGCATCATCTGACGAAAACATGCGATGAATAGAAACCAGCCGATGGGACTATATGGATATAGAATTCTTAAGAGAAAAAGCAGATATTTTTAAGAAAATCAGGCAATTTTTTGATGAGCGTGGGTATCTTGAGACAGTAACACCCGTTCTTTCGCCGAATCTCATACCGGAAACTTGTTTGGAAGTGTTTGAGACAGCTTACATTCCACCTAAAGGCAGTAGGATACGCGAGAAACAATCGTTTTACCTGGTTCCTTCGCCTGAAATATGGATGAAAAAGTTCATATCAGCGCATAAGATCGACATTTACCAGCTCTGTCCTTGTTTCCGTAACGTGGAATCGACGGGTAGACTCCACAGTCCGGAATTCACTATGCTCGAATTTTACACGATGGGTGCGGACTACGAGGACTCCATTGCTATAACCGAAGACTTGTTCGTTTTTCTTCTTGATGGAACCACGCGGAAAAGTCTCTGTCCGCCCTTTGAACAAATCAGCATAGACGAAGCCTTCTCACATTTCGCGGGCTTCAGCCTCTACGCCGCGGCGGAGAAGAATATGCTTGAATCGGAAGCCCGCGGACTAGGACTTGACCCGCCGAAAGGCATTGACGCGGCTACGCTGTTTGATCTCATCTTTATTCATGCAGTTGAGCCGAATCTACCGCGCGACAAACCTGTGGTACTAAAAGATTATCCCAGTTTCGTACCGTGTCTCGCCCGAAAACGTCCAGACGGTAAGTCTGTCGAAAGATGGGAACTTTATGTGCGGGGCATTGAGCTTGCCAACTGTTATTCCGAAGAGACGGATCCGACAAATATCCGCGCTTATTTTGAGCACGAAGCGGCCGCCAAAAGGAAAAGCAGTCTTGTCCCCCACGAAATTGACGAAAATTTCTGGCAAATATTCAACGACTTCCCTCGCTGTTCGGGCGTGGCAATGGGCGTAGACCGTCTTATCATGAGTCTGACTGGCAAAACGTCTATCGACAGCGTTTTACCTTTCCCCATAGGTAGACAGTAGACGGTATCGACTATAATTGCCTCTTAATGTTTCCTGCCCTTTAAATCAGTTTCATTTGACAAAACCGCTGTTTCAAGGTATTATAAAGTATGACTATAGAACGTTGGAGAATTTTTCTCTTTTTTTTCATTGCTTCCATTACTTTAAAAATCTCTGCGGATGAAGAATGGCAGGAGATCGTTAAATTCGGCACGGAAGCGGAAATCACCATACTGATTCAAAAGTTGAAGACGGACGCTTCGTATTCTGGAGAGCTTGATTCCGAATTTGTCAATCTGGCGCGAAACACCAAAAATCAGAAGATACTTGTTGGAGTTCTGTCGTTTTTTGGGAACAAAGCTAAAGACGGATTGGAAGATAAGGCGCTGTCCATATTGGAAAACCGCGAGAACGAGACACCCGAAGCGGTTTCCGCGGCCGTCGAGTACTTTGGGAAAATAAAAGGGCGAGAAGCCGTTTCGGTTCTCAAAGATGTCATAGATAATGGTCTGCCCGACTTTCGAGGACAGAGCATTCGCGCCATAGGCAAAGCCGCGGATAAGGACAATGCTGACGACATAGCCGCGTATTTGATTGACCTCTACGAAAACCGCGACCCAGGCCCGGGGAACAACGGGGTACTCATCGAGGCTTTGGGAGAAATCGGCTCGAAAAATGCGGTTTCCTTTCTGGCGGACATAGTGAAGAACGCGGAGGATAGTTCCTCTCTGCGTATAGCGGCAATAAATGCGCTATCCAAAATAGGTGACGGGCTTGATGCGATAATGACAGCGTTATCTGCGACGGAGCCTTCGGTGCGGACCGCGGCCGCGGGAGCGCTGGGAACATTCTCCGGGTCGCAAGTTGACGATGCCATCATTGAGAATTTCCGCGATTCCTTTTTCCGCGTCAGGGCGGCCGCCGCGAAATCAGCGGGACAGCGCAAACTGGCATCCGCGGTACCCTACCTCAAATACCGTGCCGAAAAAGACGAAGCCCTCGTGGTGAAGGAGGAATCCATCAAGGCTTTAGGACAGATAGGTACTGCCGATGCGTTAAACGCGCTAGAGACTTTCTTTTCGGAATCGAAAAACCCTGATAAAATCCGCATTCTCGCGGCGGAAATGTTGTTGAATAATAAACCTGATGCGTATGTTGAAAATATCATAGTAACGATGGACGATGCTCAGAAAAAACGCCAAAACACCCTTTACAATGGGTTCTTGCGTGTGCTTTCCACCGCGAAATCGAGCAAGCTCGAAGACCTTGCTCGGCGTTTCTTTGCGTCAGGCGCCGCTTCAGAGAAAACATGCGCCCTTGACATAACGCTTAACAATAAATTTTCTTCACTTAAAGACCAAGTCGCCGCTCTCACCGATAAAAAGAATGGGTCCCTCGCGGCAAAGGCGGAAAAGGTATTGGCAAATCTGTGATTTTAAGTTTTTAAAATGGTGAAAGATAGTGAATAGTAACAGCACACGTCGTAACTTGCTAAACTCTCAAACAACGGCGGGGGCTAGTTGACCCTACATGCGGGGGCTAGTTGACCCTACATGCAGGGGCTAGTTGACCCTACATGTGGGGGCTAGTTGACCCTACATGCGCTCATCGCTATTCATTAACGCTACCCGGAGACTTCGTTTTCGATGATTATCGGAGTAGTGTCGCCGTTTTGGGCGGCTTCGACCAACTTCTCGGCGTAGGCTTTAAACGATTCGGAGGAGTGGCTTGCGCCGGTTATGATGTCAATTTTAGCCGGATCCTGAACCTTCTGGAAATTCTTGGCTAACCGGGGAATGAATTCTTTAGGACCAAGGCCGTTTACCTTTTTCATACTCGCTTGGTAGGCGTTATCCTTTGTCTTCGATCCCCCCTTATCGTTGACATTATCGTAGTTGACCTTTGTAATTTTGCCTTTCTTAACGATAATCTCAAAGACAACCCGGTATCCATGGTCGTAGTTTTTCTCTTCCAGCCTGTATGTTCCGTCTTTCAGTACTGTTTGTGCAAACGCCACCGGAGCAAAGGCAAACAAGACAATCACGCCCAATCCTAACAAAAATGCTTTCTTCATAATTTTCCCATCCTTAAAATAGAATTTATCTACACAAGTAGATATGTTCATTATCATATTCCCAAATATTTATAAAGTCAAGTATTTTTATCATTTTTTACTTGAAATTTTGTATCATCCCTTCCGAGAGACTGGACTTGTTCAACAACCCGGGGTTATTGAACAATGCTGCTATTAAAATCCACGAAACTATTGCATATTTTTCATGCTATGATATAATAATCCAACATGAAACAAATCCATATAAAAAATGGTATGAACACTTCGGTTACCACTTGATATATTCGGCGGAATCCGTGTATAGAGAGCGCTCGTTGAGCGCGCCGTCAAAACGGCATGATTTTCGGATATGCGGTGGGCATTATTCTGCAATAGCGCTATGCCGGTGGTCAGGAGGGTGCTCTGGCTATATGTATGGAGGCAGGATGAGTGTAGTATGAGCTTCGAGTTGTCCGCGCAGATTGCGGCGGATTTTGAGACAGAGGAGAATTGAGACGGAAGCCTAACCATTACCCGGTATGTGGGCTGGGATACGACGGTCGTGATACCCGCACGGATTAACGGCAAGGGTGTTACCTCCATCGGGAAGGTGGCATTTAGCAGAGACTGGTTGACGAATGTGGTCATCCCGGAGGGCGTTACCTCTATCGGGAATGAGGCGTTTTACGGCAGCCGGTTGACGAATGTGGTCATCCCGGCGGGTGTTACCTCCATCGGGAATAAGGCGTTTAGCGGCAACCAGTTGACGAGCGTGGTCATCCCGGTGGGTGTTACCTCCATCGGGGATGGGGCGTTTAGCGGCAACCGGTTGACGAGCGTGGTCATCCCGGTGGGTGTTACCTCCATCGGGGAGTCGGCGTTTAGCTTCAACCGGTTGACGAGCGTGGTCATCCCGGAGGGCGTTACCTCCATCGGGGAGTCGGCGTTTAGCGAAAACCAGTTGACGAGCGTAATTATACCGGAGGGCGTTACCTCCATCGGAGAGTCGGCGTTTCGCGGCAACCTGTTGACGAGCGTGGTTATTGGTAAGGGCGTTACCTCCATCGGGGAGGAGGCATTTCGCGGCAATCAGTTGACGAGCGTGGTCATACCGGAGGGCGTTACCTCCATCGGGAAAGATGCGTTTTGCGACAACCGGTTGACGAGCGTGGTCATACCGGACGGTGTTACCTCCATCGGGGGTTGGGCGTTTAGCGGCAACCAGTTGACGAGCGTGGTCATACCGGAGGGCGTTACCTCCATCGGGGAGTCGGCGTTTAGCGGCAACCGATTGACGAGCGTGGTCATACCGGAGAGCGTTACCTCCATCGGGAAGTCGGCGTTTCGCGACAACCAGTTGACGAGCGTAATTATACCGGAGGGCGTTACCTCTATCGGGGAGAGGGTGTTTGGCGGCAACCGATTGACGAGCGTGGTCATACCGGAGGGCGTTACCTCCATCGGGAAATATGCGTTTTGCGACAACCGGTTGACGAGCGTGGTCATACCGGAAGGTGTTACCTCCATCGGGAGAGAGGCGTTTGGCTATAGCTTTGACGTCTTCTACAACAACAACGGCAAGAAGGCAGGGAAGTATACCTCCAGCGGCGGCACGTGGAGCTTCACGGCACGATAAAGCTCAAGAACCGCATAGCGGTTCTTGAATTGCTAAATAGAAGAAATGGAGCGTTGGACGTTGGGTGGAAAATACAGCGTATCCGCTATATTATATATTCCGGCGATGGATTGTCCATAACGAGATGAAGCGTCTGCAAAATATTCTTCCGCAAGTCGATGAAATCATCGTTATTCCTGTTTCTCTTACCCGACAAATCAACGTCAATCACGCTGACGATACGCCCCGGACGCGGCGTCATAATAACGATACGCTCGCTCATGTAAATCGCCTCGTCCACATCATGCGTTACCATAGCCATAGTAGCGCGTGTCTTGCGCCAAATATCAAGTAGTTGACCTTGCAGCTCTATGCGCTTAAAGGCATCCAGAGCGCCAAGCGGCTCATCGAGAAGCAGAATTTCAGGTTCGTTTATCAGAGAGCGAATAATGGCGGCCCTTTGCGCCATACCCCCGGAGATTTCATGCGGATAAGCTTTTTCAAAGCCCTGTAGGCCAATCATCTCGATGTACTCCCGTATCAAATATTTTTTTTCATTATAGACGCCGCGCGCCTTCAATCCGATTGCGACGTTTTCGTAAACCGTGGCCCAGGGGAAAAGGGTCGGCTGTTGGAATATGAAGCCCTTTTTTTCACTTGGACCTGTTATCCCTTTCCCGTTAATCGAAAGTTCGCCTCTTTGCGGACGGTCGAGTCCCGCTATGAGGCGCAACAGAGTCGTTTTCCCACAGCCTGAAGGTCCAATGAATGTTATAAATTCACCTTTACGCACATCCAGACTCACGTCTTTCAACGCCTCCAACGGCTCGCCCCCCGCGCCGTAGTAAATCCGCCTGATGTTGTTAATGGCAATAAGCGTTTCTTTCATTTCAAAAATCCCCTCTGCCAGCGGAGAGCGCGGTTCCGCACTGCGCCTATAAGCGTAAGAATAAGGGTGAATTCTACCGCGATGATGATAATTGCACCGTATACTTTCGAATAGATGCCCCAGCCCTTTGCCCAGTTGATGTAAAACCCCAGTCCGGCCTTCGCGCCGACCATTTCCGAAACAATCAACGTGGTAAAGGAAAAGGCGGTTGCCGTCATCACACCGGTAAAGAGAGACGGCAAGGCGTGAGGAATTGCTACGCTGAACAGTAGAAACCGATTGTCGGCGCCCAGCGTTTTTGCGGCTTCAAAATAGGACTTTGGCGTGGAATGAACGCCTTGCGCCATCATAGACGAAACGGGAAACCATGACGAAATGACGATGAGAAAAACGCCGGTTGTAAAACTGGTCGGGAAAACCACCAAGGCTATAGGAAGCCACGCCACGGCAGGAATAATGCCGGACACGCGGATGATAGGCGACAGCCAGTAGTTCCATTGGCGCATCCAGCCGATAAGCACGCCGGTAACAAGCCCTATAGTCGTGCCGGTAACAAGCCCTGCAAAGAAGAGCCTCAACGAATACAAGGCGCTTATTGCCAGAAGACGGCGGTCTTCAAACATGACGTTGATTATTTCCCCAATGCTGGGGAAATAAGGCAGTGGTAAAAGACCAGTTTTAGCAGTGAGCACGTCCCATATGGTAAGCGTAATGCCGCCCGCGAAGATGAATTGCGCCTTGTGGTAGAACTTTTTGCGGAACTCGCTTCGTTTTAGGGCAAAAAGATATAGAATAATAAGAACAGCTATAAAACCAATCAGCATAACGCGGTAAGCCTTCGGCTTAACGGTTTCGGCAAACGGGACAAACACGTTTACGGCAAGGGTGAACACGAAAGAGAGGAACGCCAGCCAAACCCATATTTCAGATTTCGGTTTCCAATACGCCGCGTCCCCCGCTATTTTCGGGTCCTCATACCAAGCGGTTTTGCGCTGTCTCTGTTTTGCCACGATACATATCCTTTTTTACTTGGGCGCTATGGCGAACACCCGGCTCGTGAACCCTGTTCCGCCCTTTATGCGGGGAAAGGTATCAAATACAATGGCGCCTATGGGCGGTACCTGATCGAGATTTTTAAGCAGTTCAACGTTGAGTTTTCCATGGTCAAGAACATAGTCTTCGCCGATAAAGCCCACAGTCGAACCTGTAACAGCCGAATCGGTATCCGGCGTTTCGTGTCCTACGGCCGCAACGTTGCGCGTATCAATCAGGAATTTGAGGGCTTCTATATCCCAGCCCGGATAGTGGGCGTTTCCCTCAGCATCTTTGTTCTCATATTCCACCGCTTCACGTTTTGACCAATCGCTCCTGAACGCCACAAACGATCCTGCCGGTATCTGTCCGTGAATCTTTTCAAACTCAAGGATATCCTCTTTGGTAAGGACATAATCGGGATTCGCCGCGACTGCCTTCGATTTATCGATCACCACCAGGGGGTAGGCAAACTCAAGGGGTCCATAATCATCCTGGAGCCGTCCCGGTGGGTCAAAATGGCCGGGAAAATCGGTATGGGTACCGTACTGCCCTGATAAGGTATACTGATAGGCAAGGAAAACCCCATCGGTATTTTCAAAGGTATACAGTGGTTTTACCTCAAGAGGGTCAAATCCATACCAATGGGGCGTTTCAGGGCTTACCTCAAAACTCAAGTCCACCCATCTATAATCGGATTGTAACCGGGCGAGTTCCTGCCATAAATCATTTTTTTCTTTTTTGCCTTCGGCAAATACAAATACCGAGCTTACCGTAAGCACGGCAATCAATAAAAGCTTTTTCATATTTTACTCCTTTGCGCCTTATGCGCGCTCACAGGTGAGCAGTTATCGACAAGTTGTGCGTGGATACTGCTCACGAGTACCTCACTTATTCGCCGCTTCCAGGGCGAAAATGTCTACGTAGAGATCATCCACGAATTTTTGCACGTCAAGGTCAGCCGGCAGGTAACCGATTTTGGACAAATGATTGGCAAAGTAAACTGCGTCTATTTTTGCCTTTTCGTCAGCCGCATGTCCAGCATGATTACCATACCTGTAATCTCCCAAAAGGCGCGTAACCAATTCCACATCATCGGTGGCGACCTTTTTTTCCGAAATCAGCAATTGCGCCGCTTCTGCTGGATTTGCTCCAATCCATGCAACTGCCTTGTGATAAGCGCGGAGGACCGCGGCTATCGCAGACGGGTTCTCCTTGACTAGCTTGCCGGAGGCAAACAGGAAACAGCAGGCTTTTCCTGCGAACAACGGGTGGTCGCTGATGTCGAGTAAAGTACGGTAATTGCCGGTCAGTTCAGCGATTGTAGCAAATGGGTCCCATGCCGCCGCGACATCGGCTTCACCTCCATCTACGGCTTGAAAAATCTGATCGGATGGGAAGGGAAGCCAAGTGATTTCAGTCTGCGGGTCTATACCCTCGCTTCCGGCCGCGACAGAAGCGACCGACATAGGTGTGCCGCCGATTTCGTCAACCGCGATACGTTTACCGCGTAGGTCGGCCAGCGTGGTTATAGGCGAGTCTTTTGGCACGAGTATCTTGATGCACCCCTCATGCAAGCCTCCGATGAGCTTCACGTCAACACCGTTGTAAACGGACGGGAAGAACTGGAAATCCCCGTTGATAACCGGCATTTTACCAGCGGCAAGCGCGGCGCGGCTCGTCTCGAATGTGCTCCCGCTGACCAGCGTGATTTTGACGCCTTCTTCGTCAAAGAAACCCTTCAGCACGGCAATGGAAACCGGTGAGCCGCAGGTTGATCCAGAATAGGCAATTTCATATTCTCCCTTAGGATATTGGCTGGATTTCGCCTTCTTGCAGGAGAAAATCATCAGCGGCAGGATAACACAAGCCGCTACTAACACGATACGTTTCATCGTATCCTCCTTAATTTGATAGTTTTCCTATCTATTTACTATGAAATATACCAGAAACTAAATTTTTTGTCAAGCGGATTTTTTAAATTTTTGTGAAATAAACGGATAAAACTTTTGCTTAATATCGATGTATTTCCATTCTTTTCATTTATAGGTTGCATAAACGAGAAGGACTCGGTATAATACAACAGGTTTTAGAAAATGGAAAAAATACTTATCCTTGACTTTGGGAGTCAAACAACCGCGCTCATTGGGCGCCGCATCAGAGAATTCGGCGTGTATACAGAAATAATACCCGGCGATACGCCGCTTACGGACTCGACGATAGAAAAACTTGAAAACATAAAAGGCGTCATCCTGTCAGGTTCGCCTGAGTCGGTCTATGCGGACGGTGCGGCTGTGGACAGGCGCGTCTACGACTGGGGTCTGCCCCTGCTGGGCATCTGTTATGGTCTTCAACGTATGACTGCGGATTTAGGCGGACTCGTTGAACCATTGCCTAAACGCGAATACGGCGGCGTGGAAGTCTGTATTGAAAACAAAAGCCTGAAAACAAAGAACTGGGAAAAAGCAGAACGTTTTCTAAACAGCTTCAACTCTGAAGTCTCCTTGACTGATATAATAAACAACACTCTCTCACGCCCATCCTCCAAGCCCTGTCCCCAAACCTTCATCGCATGGTTCAGCCACGGCGATACTCTCACACGGCTCGCTCCCGGGTTTCGTCAAATCGGCACAAGCGCCACCGGCTTTCCGGCGGTCGCGGTCCACGAGGAAAAGCCCTGGTTCGGGGTGCAGTTTCACCCAGAGGTGAGTCACTGTCAACGCGGCGCCGAAATCCTCGCAGCTTTCGTATTTGGCGTGTGTAATGCGGTGCGGGACTGGACAATGGAACACTATGTTGAAGAAGTCCGTACGGACCTTTCGCAAAGAATCGGAGCCAACCAGGTTTTGCTCCTCATTTCGGGCGGTGTTGATTCCACCGTTGCAGGTGCGCTGTTGTTAAAAACCCTGCCTGCGGAACAGGTTCACCTCATGTATGTTGACACAGGGCTCATGCGTAAGGATGAAACCGCGTCTGTAAAGAAAGCTCTTGAGAGACTCGGCGCGAAACAGGTACACATCGTCCACGCGGAGGACGAATTCCTCGCCGCGTTAAAGGGCAAGGAAGACCCGGAAATTAAGCGCAAGACCATAGGCGACCTATTCATAACGGTGCAGGAACGAGAAGTGGCGAAACTGGGTTTGCCAGATACATATTTTCTCGTTCAAGGCACGCTTTACACAGATTTGATAGAGAGCGGAAAAGGCGTAGGCAAGAAAGCGCACGTCATCAAGAGCCACCATAACGTGAGCAGTCCACTGGTGGACTCAAAACGTAAAGCAGGGCGTATCATAGAGCCGCTTGATAGACTCTACAAGGACGAAGTTCGTAAACTGGGGCGACTCCTCGACGTTGACGAGCAAGTCCTGCGGCGGCATCCATTTCCCGGTCCTGGTCTTGCCATACGAATTCTGGGTGAGGTTACCAAAGAGAAATGCGGCATTTTACGGGAGGCGGACGCGGTTTTTATTGAGGAACTCAAGCGACGTGGGTTTTACGATGAAATTTGGCAGGCTTTTGCCGTGCTTTTATCGGTGCGTTCCGTAGGCGTGGCTGGCGACAGCCGTAAATATGGGTACGTGCTTGCGCTCCGCGCTATTACGAGTAGCGACGGCATGACCGCTGACGTATTCCCGTTCCCTTCGAAGGACTTGCTTGAAATTTCCACGCTCATCACCAACACTACGCCAGAAATCGGGCGCGTAACCTATGACGTATCTTCTAAACCTCCGGCCACCATCGAATGGGAATAGGGAAATAGGAAGGAGGCTTTGCGCGATACGGTTTCTCTTTGTACCTTGATACAAGCCTCAGTTTACAATTATTGGTGTTAGATGTTTTTAAGTATAACAACTCTATAACTCAATCCATAACATTCTATGCCTTTTGATGTAAGCGCGATGTTATTTCCGCGGTTACTACCGCTTCATTACTTGACCTTACCGAAGTATGTCGCTATAATTCCGCGTATGATTTTATACGATCCTGCTGTAACCACGGTTCACCAAGACTACGGCGTTATGATACCTATATCCGCTTCTCGGGCGGATAAGATAATTGATTTTCTAAAACAAAGCAAATCGCTAAACGGTAAGGCAAAGGTCTATAACCTCACACAAGCCGCAGCAGCTGTTGATGCGAGCCTTGTTTACCAGAATATAATTACCCGTGCCGACCTCGAACAGACGCATGATAAAACTTTTGTCGCGGACCTCTATGGGCAAGGACTTGAAAAACGTCTGCTCACGGCATGGGAACTCATCGACAAGGATGGCAAGCCGAATCGCTATAGTCCGGAACAGGCAAAGAAGCCATTGTCCGCGCTTTTTAGTACTGTGCTTAAACAAATTGCGGGAACCTATCTTGCCTGTCGTCTTGCGATGCAGGGAACGGATGGGGATAATTTCTGTTATTACCTTGGCGGTGGAATGCATCATGCCCGTTATGATACAGGCGCGGGTTTTTGCCTCCTGAACGACATTGTTATTGCGGCGCAAAAAATGCTTGCCGAGATGGATATAAACCTCGTGTGGTTCATCGACGTTGATGCACACAAGGGATGTGGAAGCGCGGAACTTTTGCAATTTGCCCGTAAAGCCAGAAAATTGGGCAAGGAGAAAAACGTTTTCAATCTTTCAATCCATATGGCCCACGGATGGCCCCTTGACGACCAAACCATCGCGGCAACGCTCCCCGGACGCGCCCCGCTCATCCCCTGTGATGTTGAAATTCCCATTGACAAAAATAGAGAAGCCGAATATCTTCCGGAACTCAAGAAAGGCATCCGCAAACTTGAAGAGCTTTCTGACTGGTGCAAACCGGATTTTGTCATTGTGGTTGCCGGGACAGACCCTTATGAGCATGACGGACTTCTTTCAAGCGGACTATTGCGTCTCTCTTTGGACCAGTGTGTTGAGCGGGATTTATTCATATACGGGTATCTGGCGGAAAGAGGGATTCCTTCGGCATGGCTCATGGCAGGTGGTTATGGGGAGCGGGCGTGGGAGCCTGCTGCGCAATTTCTGAAAGCCATTCATTCTTATAATAGTAATTATTGAGGGAAACCCGTCAATCCGTTAACCGCGGCAAGGAGGATCTCCGTTACCCTACGGTTTTACGTTCGTTCATGATACCCCTCCAGAACTTGGCCCCTTCATTTTGTTCAATCCACAGTCCATACGAAACTTCGTTTCGCCAAGCTCCTTTTGGATGTCTAAGCGTATCGCAAGCGCCAAATGATTTTTTGACCGTGCAGATGTCTTTCAGGTGGTCTTTGATTTACCGGGTCATCAATTCGGTACTAACGAGAAAGAAACAACTGATTTTTAAATCGCTGTGAATCAAATTCCATAACAATCCCTTATAGTTTTCTATAAAAAAGACCTTGAAACATCGCCTGATTAGAGAATGGAGAAGAGAAAATGTTTGTAACGTCTTACACGCCGTTTGGGATTGACGGCGTTATTATACGGGTTGAAGCGGATATACGTAGGGGCATACCGGGCATTGATATAACTGGTTTGGCGCAAGGCGCGGTGAAAGAAGCCAAGGAGCGGGTGAGAGTAGCGTTCCGCAATTCTGGTTTCGTGTTTCCATCTGACCGAGTTCTCATCAATCTTGCGCCGGCAGGTGTGCGGAAGGAAGGCGCGGCGCTCGACTTACCCATCGCTATTTCGGTAATGGCGGCCGCTGGAATTGCACCGCCGCCAGATAATATTATGGTTCTGGGTGAATTGGAATTGTCCGGCAGTCTCCGTCCTGTGCGCGGCGTCCTTGCCGCTACAGCCGCGGGACTTGCAAACGGCGTAGATAACTTCATCGTGCCTATAGAAAACGCGGATGAAGCCCGCATACTGACGCGGAACGTCGCGGCCGTGGCAACGCTCAAAGATGCGCTCGACGCCCTCGTTGTTAGGCATGAAACAGGCTCTCTCCCCATAGTTCCTGTAACGCCGCAAAATGAAACTGATGAACAAAACAAACCGTCGTTTGCAGGAGACTTCGCTGAGGTGAGAGGACAGGCTGTTTATAAGCGAGCATTGGAGATAGCCGCGGCCGGAGGACATAACCTGCTCGTATTCGGGACGCCAGGTGCGGGCAAAACTATGCTCGCGCGGCGTATGCCGTCTATTATGCCTACGCTCACGCCGGATGAAGCCGTCGAGGTAACGCGCCTCCACAGTCTCGCGGGGCAGTTGCAAGGTGGACTGGTGACACGTCCGCCTTTCCGTAGTCCACATCATTCGGCAAGCGCCGAGGGAGTTTTAGGCGGCGGCAAGAGCGTACGCCCTGGTGAAATCAGCCTCGCCCATTTCGGCACGCTCTTTATGGACGAAGCCCTACAGTTTCGCGTCAATGTCCTGCAAGCCTTGAGGGAACCTCTCGAAGACCGCGTCATAAGCATCAGTAGGGCGGAAGGGCAGGCGCATTTACCTGCTGATTTTCAGCTCGTCATGACCGCAAACCCCTGTCCCTGCGGTAAACTCGGTATAGAAAACAGCGCCTGCCTCTGCTCACCGGAGGAAGTTCACCGGTACTGGCGTAAATTTGGCGGTGCGCTCATGGATCGTGTAGAATTGCGGGTCGCCGTGAATTCGCCCATAGAAAGAATAGAAAAAAACGTTTCGCTTATGGGAAGGAACGGCGAAGAGACGAGCGAACAAGTGGCGAAGCGGGTGGCGCAAGTAGTTACTATTCAACGGGAACGGTTTAAAGGGACAGGCGTTCGGCGCAACGCTCGTATGACACCTGCTCTAATAGAGGAACATTGCGCTCTTTCGGAAAAGGCGGAAAACGTCCTACGCTCGGCGATAGATAGGCTCGGCGCATCAGGACGCGCCTTTCACGGCGTAATCCGCGTTGCCCGTACCATCGCGGATTTGGAAGGTGGTGGTGCGATTCAGGGGTGCCATATTGAGGAAGCAGTTCAATACCGCCGTCTCGGAGACGACCCTTACGATATACTTTGCTGATTCAGATCATACAAGACCACAATAAATGCCTCAAACACCGATTCTAAACCATTCCGGTTCGTCTCCATTTTTCGACTCGGGCAAACGCCGTATTGATACGTACCGATTTCTCAGTGGCTTTCCGTATGTTTTCGGGATTCCCGATGTGTCTGTCCGGGTGGTGAATTTTGAGTAGACGCTTATAAGCCGTCTTGCACTCCTCGGAAGACGCTCCAAAGGGCAGTTCGAGCTCCGCAAAATCCGCTCTCAAGGCTTCCGGCGCACTTTTCTCTTCTTTTGCCCTTGTTCCGGGCGTCTCTCTCTCCGTTTTTGCATATGTTTTTCGTTCATTTCTACCGGACCTGAGAAATTCTTCCACCTCGGCTTGTGCTTCGAGGATATCAGGATCTATGAAATTCTTTCTGTATGAACGGCTTTCTTCCCTGGGACCGATATCTTCGTTGAGATAACTTTTGATAACATCACCCAGTCTGTCAAAAATCCCCATTTTTTCTTCCTTGTTCTGGGAGTTAAAAATGTACTCCCAACCTTCTAGTCAAGCAACGGATTGTAATCCGGTATTTCAAGCCCTTCATTCGGGTTTCTCTTTGTTTCCGAATACTGTAGAGCAGGCCCCCCCCCTTCGGTCATATTCAGAATGTCATCGGAAAGACTTGGCATCTTCAAGGCGCTGGTCAGTTCATCCATGTTCACAAGTCCCTGTATTGAGGTCCGAAACCCACCTGTAATGGAAGAATTTCCCGAATGGATGTCGCAATACTGATCCGGACAGGCGTCAGCGAGGAATGTGAGTGTTACTCTGCCTTCATCGCAGGCTTTGGTGGGAATGAGACCGGAACGGGCGCATACGGTCACGTCGACCACACCTGAAGCGGGGCGTGTAAAGTTCTTATAGGGCAGTCCCTGATGAATGTCGCGCATAAAATCACCCCACACGGGTCCCGCAAGAGTCGCACCAGTGAGGTTTAGCCCCAGGGAATTGCCTGGTTTGTCGAATCCGAACCATATCGCGGTTGTATAGTACGGAGTGAACCCCACGGTCCACGCATCTGACCAGTTTTGAGTGGTACCTGTCTTACCGGCGGCCGGCATACGGAAAGTTTCGCCGTTTTCGTCCTTAAAGACGAATTTGGAACCATAGCCTGAGCCCGAATAGAGCGTTCCCATCTCCACGGTTTTTTTGAGGAGTTGGGTCATCACGTAGGCGTTCTGGGGGGTTATAATCTGGATGTTTTTACCCTTTTCCTGCTGTTCCAACCGGATGTTCCGCTCGTTGTCGATGATGATTTTTCCGTTTCGGTCTTCGATGACGCGTATGGCGATGGGTTGAACCTCCCTTCCTTGGTTGGCGAAGACCGCGAAAGCCCGCGCCATCTGTATCGGCGCGACTGAGATGATACCCAGCCCCATGGGGTAGACGCGGGGGAAGGTGCGTCGAATCACATCTGTGTCCGTTATGCCCATAAGCGCGGACGCACGGTTAATCGCCGCGTCAAAACCGATGCCGTCAAGCACTTTGAGAGACGGTACATTCATAGAATGCGCCAATGCGCTGTAGAGCAGGACGGTTCCCTTCCATTCGCCTTGGAAATTGAGGGGGATATAGGGCGTTCCATCCTCGTTATGAAAGACAATGGGAATATCATAAATAAGGGTGGCGGGCGTGAATTTTCGTGTATCAATCGCCGCAGAATAGTAGAGAGGTTTGAAGGAACTGCCCGGCATAATCCGCCCCTGCGTGGCGCGGATAAGCTGGTTGGTGGCATCGTATTTTGAGCCCCCCACAATGGCCGTGACGTAGCCGGTTTCATTCTCAATGGCGATGAGCGCGCCTTCGACCACGTTCTGGTCGATGGTTTCCTTGAGGTCCGCGAAGCCTTTATTGGTGAGAGTCTTGAGGTCTTCTATGCCGAACATAAGCGCGGCCATATCAATAACCGGGTTTATGACCTTAGTATAGCGAGACATAGTTCGCGCCTGATTACGAGCCGCCGCGGTACCGCGTACTCCGGTCATGTTGAATGACAAGGATAAAAGGTTAATGATGGGAATGTAGGTATTTTCCGCCCTCACTAAACGATTACCTTTTGATGCTCCATATTCCCTGTTCGCCTTGACAAGCCCGGCAGACATATATTTTTCCGCGGCCGCCTGATGCTCAAGGTTCAGCGTTGTCCGCACCGTGTATCCATCCCGATAATAATCCATGGAACCATACATCATATTGTCAAGTTCGCGGCGCACGTATTCACTGAACCACGGGGCTTTGTCGTCTCGGTTGTAGTAGGCGGAAATCGAAGCCCGCGTGTAATCATAGTTGTCCCAGTATTCGTTGAATGACGCGTCCGCCTCTTCCTTTGTCGCATAACCGAGTTCCACCATTTTATCAAGCACGGAACGCTGGCGTTCTCGCGCTACGTTGGGGTTGTCAAGAGGGTTGTATTTCGCAGGGCTTGATAGTTGAATGACCAGAAGTGCGGCTTCGGCAAGAGTGATATCTTCTATTCCATGATTGAAAAAATATTTGCTAGCGGCTTGGACTCCGTAGACACCTGGTCCCATATACATATAATTAAGATAAATTTCAAGGATTTCGTTCTTAGTGTAGCGACGTTCCATTTGGATCGCGAACCAAAGCTCGCGGATTTTGCGGGAAAGTGTGCGTTCCGTGCGGTCGGTATAAAGCGTGCCGGCGACTTGCTGGGTGATAGTGGAACCTCCGCCAAGACTCTGTCCCGTGAACTGCCCGTAAAAAGCGCGGGCAATGCCGCGGATGCTGAAACCGTGGTGCTTATAAAACTCTGGGTCTTCACGGGCAAGCACCGCGTTTATGAGTCGCTGAGGAATCGTTCCTAACGGCACAAGCTCCCGTTTTTCATCTGCGGAAAATTCTGTGATGAGAACACCGTTTATGTCAACGAGCTTTGTAGGCAAAGCTGGCGCAAACTCCTGAAAATTTTCCTGATTCTTCATGTTTACCGTCTCAGCAAGCGCCAATCCTACACCTGCGGACACCGCCCCAACGATAATAACGGTAAGAACCGCGAAAAAGGAGACAACAAATTTCGAACTCATACGACAAGCCTATGCAAACAATGACTTTTTGTCAAGAGGGTCTCATAAGGAGTCAACGTGAAAGGTATGATAGTTCAACAGAAACGGCATTTTGATAGAGGAGGTTGGAAACTGGAATGTAACTGCGTCGTCTCCAATAAATTTCACCCGCGAGATGTTTCCCAAAGATGCGCCCCGTTATAGAAAGCGGACTTACGTCCGCTTTCTGAGAAAACCGTTATTCTATTTTTTCGAATGTATCCTTGCCGACTCCGCAGAGTGGGCAGGCCCAGTCGTCAGGCAATTCTTCGAAAGGAATATCGCCATCGTAAACATAACCGCACATAGGGCAGCGCCATTGGGCTTTCTTTTCAACGGGCGGCTTGCCTGTTTCTTTGAATTTCTTGAAAGCTTCGCTGGCAGATGCCTTCATGTTCAACTGATAATCCGCATAGAGTAAGGGTTTTGCGTCGGTTTTGCCGTTTTGGGCGTCTGTTATCTCGCATATAAACAAGGTATGAGTTTCAAATTCCTTGGATTCAAGTACCTTGCATCGGATAGAGGCAATGGCGCAGTCGAGAACGGGCAATCCATCTGTGAGAGAATAAGGCACATTCGCCCATTTGTCTACATCTCGCGCTGATTGAAACCCGAAGTTCGCCACGACAAACGGGTCCACATTCACGGGTAAAACGGAAAGCGTAAATTCACCTGTGTTTTTTATGAGCGCATTGGTCAAGTTATTTTTCATGCTCGATAGAATGAGAGCAGGCTGGGTCCCTGTGGACACTTGGGCGACCGCGTCCACAACGCTGCCGCCGAATCGCCCTTCTTCTTTCTTGACCCCAACAACGTAGAGCCCGTAGGAAAGTTTCCATAAAGCTGTATTATCCATATTAATCTCCTAAATTAAAAATAGAGGTACTACGAAAGTATAATTATACAACAAGTCAAGTGAAATTCAGGGGAGAGAAATAGAATTTTTCCTGGGAATGAAATTCCCGCCATCCTGCCACAGTTTGTTGTTTCAGTATACTCTCCAGAGTACCTTTGATAATCTATTATAAAGAAAGATATTGAAAAAATCAAGGAGATTTATTAGTATACACAAATGTTTTACCGCCCAATTCAAATCGGCTCGCTTTCTCTGGATGGCAATCTGTTTCTCGCTCCGGTTGCCGGCTATACGGACAGGGCGTTTCGCTCGATATGCGTGGAACAGGGCGCGAATTTCACGTTTACGGAACTCGTATCTTCTGAAGCCCTGGTGCGGAATCCGCTTCTCTATAGAGCTGATTCGCTGAATTCGTCAAAGATGAACATTTTACGCCGAGCGGATAATGAAACGCGGTACTGCATACAGCTTTTCGGCGCGAATCCGAATACGATGTTCAAGGCGGCCGCTATGCTTGAGCCGTGTCGGCCCTCAGCCGTTGACATTAACGCGGGTTGTCCTGTTCCTAAAGTGACGAAGACGGGCGCAGGCGCGGCTTTGATGAAAACGCCTGCATTACTGGGACGCATCGTGGAGTCAGTGGTCCGCGCTTCCGAAGCGTTTCTAGGAGGCGTTCCTGTTACGGTGAAGATACGTTCCGGATGGGATTCGGATTCCCTCAATTACGCGATAACGGCGCGTATCGCGGTCGAGGCGGGCGCGTCAATGATCAGCCTCCACCCTCGTACCAGGGCGCAAGTCTACACGGGTAAAAGCGACTGGCGTCTTATCACGGACTTGGTTTCATGTATAGGCGCACCGGTCGCCGGTTCGGGCGACCTCTATTCGCCTCAGGACGCGGAACGTATGTTCAGGGAAACCGGTTGCGCCACATTGATGTTCGCCCGCGGCGCTATGGGAAACCCTTTTATTTTCGCCGAAACCCGCGCATTTTTGACGGGAGCCATGTGGACAGCGCCGTCCATTACCGAAAGACTGGAGACCGGCTTTCGGCAACTAGTACTTTTGACGCAAGACATAGGGGAAAGAATTGCATGCCGCGAAATGCGTAAACAGTTTTGCGCCTACACGAAAGGCGCCGAACACGGTGCAGAAATGCGGAATTATCTTACCCATGCCGAAACCATTGATGATTATAGAAAAATATTGGATGGCGGATGTCTTTTCAAACTCGTGTGAGCTGAAAGCGCATGGTTGTTGGAGCGCCCCTAGCGTCCGTGCGCTTGAAAATCTAGCGGCTCAATATTTCAAACCAATGGCTCTTTTGTTAATAGATGAAATCTCCTCTTGACAAAATCCTGCTTTGATATTAATAAAGAATAATTATGAATAAAATTTTCCCCATTTGGGTTCTTTTATGTATGCCGATGCTTTCCCTTCAAGCTTCTCCTCTTGCCTTTTCCGCGTGGGGCTTTTCCCTGGACTTGCCGGAAGAATATGAGCTTATAGATGGGGATTTACAGAACACATTCTCTTTTCAATCAAGCGCCGGGGCTTTTCTTGATATGAAGGTCGATGTCTCCGGCGTTTCGTTAGAAACGTTGTCGGAGACCGTACGGAAACAGCTCAAAAACGAGGGCGAAACGGAGATTTTTGACTATAGGGGTAGGAAAGCCTTTATCATAGAACTCAATTTTATCATCGGAGGCGAAGGGATAACCGGGTATGGACTTGGGTTTGAACTGGAGAAAAAAGGAGACGCGGTACCCTTGCTGTTGGCGTTGGCGTACAACAAGGTGGAAGCGGGTGATATGACGTTTCTGCATACATCGGCTCTGGATTCCATAGCGCCGGTTTACGCGGCGCGGCTTTATCCAGGCGCTATGACTGACTACAGTTTCCCTCGAGGGGAATTCAAGACAGTACCCCTTGCCGGCGGGGAAGGATCGGCGCTTTTCCATGAAAACGACGCCGCGGCCGCGCAATATGTGATTGACCGCGAAGACCTAGTGCTGTCGCGGTATGCCTCTTCGCCGTTGTGGAAAGAAGCGTGGCAACGTTTCTATCGGGTGGTTTACCGCGACTCCTTTGACCGCATAAAACACGCGACATTCATACTGGAACGGAGATGGAATGTACCGACTCTGGATAACAGAAAGCTGGCGGACAGGGCATTACGGTGGGTGCAGACCTTCACCTACGAGCGGGACCTTGAAGGGAGTGATTTTGTCAACTTAGTGACGGCCGCGACTGAGGGGCGAGGCGACTGCGATAGCCGCTCTCTTTTGTGGGCGGTTATTTTGAGACAGGCGAATATTCCGTCGGCAATTATGGTTTCGCGGGAGCACAGTCATGCGATGGGGCTTGCCGATGTCACAGACGCCGAAAACGGCGATAACGCCCGTTTTCCCTTTGCTGACAAGAAGTGGCTTGTCGCGGAAACAACCGCAAAGATCGGTATTGGTCTCATCGAAGAATCAATGAAAGACCCGCGCCGCTGGCTCGGTGTGGAGCTTGAGTGATTCAAACCTCAGCTACCCCGCGACCTTTAGGGCATGCCTAAAGGCAGGGGGTGGGCGGCAGTTTTGATAAAAAATTTCTGTACATTAAACGATAAGCTTATACGCCTTGATTTCCCGCCGTATACATTCGGCAAGATCGGCACGCGGTACGCGAATCTGCTCCATGCTGTCGCGGAAGCGGATCGTTACCGAGCCGTTTTCCTTTGTCTCATAGTCAACGGTTATGCAGAATGGCGTACCGACTTCGTCTTGCCGCCGATAACGCCTGCCGATAGCGCCGCCCTGGTCATAGTCTGTGGCAAAGTCGTCCATCAATTCGGCGCGAATGTCCCGCGCCAGTTCCGCAAGCCCGTCTTTTTTCTGCAAGGGCAGAACCGCCGCCGTTATCGGGGCAATGTTCGGGTGGAACCGCAGTACGGTACGGTAATCTTCGGCGTCTCCTTTGTCCGATACTTTTTCCTCGTCGTAGGCGTCACACAGCAACATTAACAAGGTACGAGTGAGTCCGGCGGATGTTTCAATGATAAACGGGATGTATCTTTTGTTACCGTCATCCTGATCGATGTATTGCAAATCCTTACTAGAAAACTGCGTATGTTGCGTAAGATCGTAGCTCCCACGGTTGTGGATCCCCTCAAGTTCTTTCCATCCCATGGGGAAGAGATATTCGATATCGTAAGCGTCTTTGGCGTAGTGGGCAAGTTCATCCGGCCCATGCTGGTGCCACCGAAGGTTTTCCATTTTAACGCCGAGTCGTTCGTAATACGCCCATCGTCGTTTTTTCCACTCGTGAAACCATTCGACATCGGCGCCTGGTTTCACGAAATACTGCATTTCCATTTGCTCGAATTCGCAGGTACGGAATATGAAGTTTTTCGTAACGATTTCGTTGCGAAACGCCTTGCCGATTTGCGCGATGCCGAAGGGTATTTTCATACGATTGCTCTGAATAATATTTTTGTAGTTGACATAGATTCCCTGGGCGGTTTCCGGGCGCAAATAAATCACGTTATCGCCGCCCTCGATAGGTCCGATGTTCGTTTTGAACATCAGGTTGAATTTGCGCGTGTCGGTGAGTTCACCGCCACATTCCGGGCATTTTTTCTCCGACAGATTTTCCAATGTGATTTGGTCCGCGCGGAACCGCGCCTTACATTTCTTACAGTCCACGAGCGGATCCGTGAAGTTTTCCACATGCCCAGACGCCTCCCATACGCGGGGGTGCATGAGAATTGCCGCGTCTATGCCGACTATCTCGTCATGCAATTGGGTCATTTCTTTCCACCAGTTCTGCGCTATACGGTTCTTCAGTTCGACGCCCAGGGGACCGTAGTCCCACGCGCCGTTTTGCCCACCGTATATTTCCGAAGATTGAAACACGAAGCCCCTGCGTTTCGCCAGAGACGTTATTTTTTCCATTGTCGCTTTGCCTTGCTCGGCCATGGTTGCTCCTTTTATGTTGAAGTATTATACTCTATATGCTGTAAAAATAACAAGCCTTTCCTTTAGACACGGACGATGTATGATGTAGGCACGGTTAATTCAGGATGGACTTGAAACCGCAGACTATACCATTGGCGTCCTCTCCACTTGCCGTCTTTTCAGATATTTAAAATAAGAAAATAAGCTTGAAAATAGTAAAAAATATGATATATTTATTATTATGAAGATTAAAATAATAACGGTATTGTTTTTTTGTTCGCTTATTCCGCTTTTTGCGGAAAATCAAATTCGTTGGGATTTGGGAATTAGTGGGCTTATGATCCCTTTCTCCCCAGATGAAGATTTTTACTACACCGGAGACGAAAGCTGGAACATAGAATCCGACGAAATCGCGCAAGGTTACGCGGGGGCAGGCGGGCCCATTCTGCCAATCGGCGATATTGGACTCTTTGGGCAGTTTAATTTCGGCAAATGGCGGATAGGCGTGGGTATCCGGGACATCTCGGTCCTTTTCATCTTTAACATCCTGTATCCCCTTGCGTACATCGAAGCGGACGCGGGACCAGTCACCTTCAACTTTCAGGTCGGCGGAGGGGTTATCGGGGCAATGAGTCTTTTCGCAAGTTTCTATTTAGCGGGCCCCTACATTCTTCCCGAAGCTTCGGTATGGTTAAGGTTTTCGAATAAGTTCCGCTTGGGCGGCGGCGTACTGGTCGGCATAACGCCAAAAATAGCTGATGACGATATTGAAAAGTATCTTAAAAATTTCACTATCGGTTTCTTAGGCTTTAAATATCTCATCCAGAAGCCATGGCTGTAAAAAACTATGGAGGAGAATTCTGGAATGAGCGAGTGCGCGGTCTCGCGCCCTACACCCCGGGCGAACAGCCGCGTAACCGACGATACGTCAAACTCAACACAAATGAGAACCCGTATCCGCCGTCCCCGCTTGTCATAGAGGCAATCAAACAGGCGGCTGACGACAGATTAAGGCTCTACCCGGACCCAGAATGTTGGGAACTGCGAGAGTCCATAGCCGAAAGATTCGGTGTTCAACCGGAACAGGTTTTTGCAGGCAATGGTTCGGACGAGATTCTTGCTTTTGCTTTTGGAGCGTTTTTTTCAGATAAAGTTCTTTTCCCGGACGTTACCTATAGTTTCTATCCGGTTTACGCAAAACTGTGGGGCGTTCCCTTTGAGTGTCCCCCGCTGAATGACGATTTTTCCATAAATCCTGATGATTATACGAGGGGGCGTCTTCACGCGGGCGTGGTTTTTCCGAATCCTAACGCGCCGACCGGACGAAGTATGGAGGTATCCACGATTCTGTCTATCGCTGCCGCACGGAAGGACCGCGTTGTTATCGTCGATGAAGCGTATGCGGCATTCGCTCAAGAAAACCTATCGGTTGCGTCGTATGCGGCGGCTGACGCCAACCTCCTCACGGTCCACACCTTGTCGAAGTTCGCTTCTCTTGCGGGGCTTCGAGTCGGCTTTGCCATAGGTAACGAAAGCCTTATCGAAGGACTGCGCCGCATGAGGGACTCCTTCAACTCCTACACCCTCGATCGTTTGGCGCAAGCTGGGGCTATTGCAGTGATGAAGGACAGAGCCTACGACGAGGGCGTTACCCGCAAAGTCATTGACACACGCGAAAGAGTGTCCGCCGCGCTCTCTTCAATGGGATTTGAAGTTATTCCCTCGGATGCGAACTTCGTCTTTATTCGGCACCCTGCCCAAAAAGGCGCCGACTTTTTCGCGTATCTGCGTGAAAAAAGCATCCTCACGCGGCATTTCAACAATCCACCACGCATTACGGATTTCCTTCGCGTGAGCATCGGAACCGACTCTGACATGGATATGTTTCTGGAAGCCTGTCAGGAATCAAGATGAACGTGAACAAAGCCGTATCGAACGCCTTTTCCCTTTTTACTGTTTGTTAAAATGCGGCTATGGTAACCATCCCGTTTTCGCGGACGATTTCAAGCCCTTTTTCATGGTCGGACAGCTTGAATATGACCGCGGCTTTTCCCGCTTTGCCCTCAAGCGATGCGTAAAGATACTCGATATTCACCTTGGACTGTTGAAAAAGCTCCATCACCTTTGCTAGACTGCCCGGTTTGTCCTCAATCTCTACCGCGGCGACATTGGTGAGGAGCGTAGTGAAGCCGTCCGCTTTCAAAGCCGCGACCGCTTTGTCCGTGTCGTCCACAATCAACCGTAAAATGCCGAAGTCAGCCGTATCCGCGATACTAATAGCCCGCATGTTGATATTTGCCGCTGCAAGCACCTGGGTTACTTCTCCCAGCCGCCCTGCTAAATTCTCCAAAAATACCGAAATTTGTCTTAATTCTGCCATTGTTTTCTCCTTTTTCCCTATATTTTCCGTTTGTCAACCACCCGCTTGGCTTTGCCCAGAGAACGCTCGAAGGTTTTCGGCTCCACGAGCTTCACTTTTAAGCCGACTTGCAGTTTGGATTTCATCGCGCTTTCGATGCGGTGGCGCAAGCCTTCAAGGTCTTTGGTTTCATCGCTGAAGAATTCCTGTTTCACCTCGACTTGAAGCTCCACTTCATCCAAATGCGACGGACCTCGGTCTACGACAATCAGATAGTGGGGTTCGGTTCCCTCGATTTCTATGAGCGCGTGTTCGATTTGGCTGGGGAACACGTTGACTCCCCGAATGATGAGCATATCGTCCGTGCGTCCGAAAAGTCGGTGCATACGAATGCTGGTGCGTCCGCAAGAGCAGGGTTCTGGCATGAAGTAGGTGATGTCCCGGGTGCGGTACCGCAACAGGGGCGTGCCTTCTTTCGTGATAGTCGAAAATACCAGCTCGCCTTTTTCGCCCATGGGGACTTGTTTGCCGGTTTCTGGGTCGACGATTTCTGGGTAAAACAGGTCTTCATTGATATGTAAGCCGTTTTGCGCTTCACATTCGAAGGCTACGCCGGGGCCGATGATTTCCGTTAAACCATAGATGTCGTAGGCTTTCATACCGTAACGGGCTTCAATCTCCTTCCGCATATTTTCGCTCCAGGGCTCCGCTCCGAAACAGCCTTTGCAGATGGGCAATTTGTGGAGATCTACGCCATGTTCCCGCGCTTCTTCGGCCATATAAAGCGCGTAAGACGGGGTACAGGTGAGCATGGTCGAACCGAGCGCCTGCATTACCATTAGCTGCCGTTCCGTGTTACCGGAGGACATAGGCAGGACGTTTGCGCCTATGGTACGAGCGCCGTAGTGGGCGCCGGGTCCGCCGGTGAACAGTCCGTAGCCGTAGCAGTTTTGCACCGTATCGTTCTTGGTACAACCCCCGCCAGCCAGGGTCCGCGCCATAGATTCGCACCAGATTTCGATGTCCGCGCGGGTGTAGGCGTCCATGACTGGTATGCCGGTCGTACCGGAGGACAGGTGAATCTCCTCAATCATTGATTGAGGACACGCGAGGAACCCGTAGGGGAAATTATCGCGCATATCGTCTTTTGTGGTAAAGGGAAGTTTCTCGATGTCGGCAAGGCTGCGGATGTCAGTCGTTTTGACGCCGAGTTCATCCATCTTTTTCCGGTAGAACGGAACCGCTTCGTAGAGCTTTTCCGTCAAGTTTTTGAGACGCGCGAGCTGGAGTTTTTGCCGAGTCGACGTCTCCATACATTCGTATTCGGGATTATAAATCACAGGGTACCATCCTTGTATTGATTACAATAAGCATAATCTCTTTTTGCGACAGCGTCAAGATAGCGAAATATTTTTAACGCCTGTCCCCTGTAGCCAGACGCGCTCGGCAACGGGTGTCAGACACGCTCGGTCGGCTGTGTCCGCGCTCGGCGGGTGTCGGACGCTCGGCGGGTGTCGGACATGCACGGCGGGTGTCGGACGCTCGGCACGGTGTCCTCGGCACGGTGTCCTCGGCACGGGGCGGCGGGTGTCGGACGCTCGGCGGGTGTCGGACATGCACGGCGGGTGTCGGACGCTCGGCACGGTGTCAGACACGCTCGGCGGGTGTCAGACGCGGCAGGTGTCGGACGCTCGGCGGGTGTCGGACGCTCGGCAGGTGTCAGATACGCTCGGCAGGTGTCCGCGCTCGGCAGGTGTCCGCGCTCGGCAGGTGTCCGCTCGGCACGACGGCACGGTGTCAGACACGCGGCAGTACGACGGCACGGTGTCAGACACGCTCGGTGGTGTCAGACGCGCAGTGCTTATAGCCGCCCGCGTAACGGCAGACGGTTCGGTGTCAGACACGCTCGGTCGGCGGGTGTCAGACACGGCGGGGCAGACACGCTCGGCGGGTGTCGGACACGGCGGTGTCGGACGCTCGGCACGGTGTCCGCGCTCGGCGGGTGTCAGACACGGTAGGTGTCAGACGCTCGGTGGTGTCAGACGCTCGGCACGGTGTCAGACGCGCAGTGCTTATAGCCGCCCGCGTAACGGAAGACGGTTCGGTGTCAGACACCACATACTTTTCTCGTAAATTTACTTTTTTAATTTACTTTTTTCTCTTGCATATTTCACCATAAGGTATTAAAATGGCTATGATATGAAAATAAATTCCTTACGCGGCAGTCCAGAGAACCCGGCGCACGGAACATGTCCGATACAAGCGTCTCTCTTCCTCAAAGTCTCTTCCTCCCCCCCCCCCCATATCATATTTTATTATATAGCGGGACAACCCGCACAATTTGGGAGGATTCCTCCGAGACTCTGCGGCATGGTACAAAGTCCGAAAAGGGCTTTCTATCTTGTATAAAGAGAGTTTCGTATCAAGGGAACGTCCGTTTTCCCCATACGGACGAATTTGGAAAGTGCGGGTCTGGAAACGCAACGTGCGGGTCGAGGAACGCGGCTTGCGGGTCTGGAAACGTTTGGTGTCAGACACGCTCGACAGGTGTCAGACACCACATACCTTTGGCAAATACGGGCTTACGCCCGCTTTGAAATAACTTTTTTGGAGGTTCTTTATGGATTGGTATCCACGTTCACGAGATGAACAGATCCACCTAGTCGAAACCTGGCTCCTGGTGTTCACCGCCAAAGCCGCACTCTGGGGAATCCCTCAGAACATCATCACCAGCCTCTCCGCCGCGCTCACCGCCGCGAAGGAGAAGCTGACCGTCGTCAAGAGCGGCGAGCGCACTACCGCCAGCGTCGTCGCATGTAACGAAGTCTTCAAGGAACTGGAGACCGAGGCGCGTTTCCTGAAGAAGCACTACTTGCTCTTGCCGCCCCTCGTATTGGCAGACCTGCCCGCGTTGCTCCTGCCCCTGCCGGACCAAATCCACACGCCCATCGGGACGCCGACCGGGCAGCCGGTCATCAGCGTTACGTATCCTGGCGGTCCCCACGTGTTAAAGGCGCATCTGGCGCCGCTTGCCGGGACCGAGCCGCCTGACAGCCGCGGGGACTACGGCTTCGCGGTGTACAAGGGCGTGATGCCCCAGGGCGGGGCAACGGTGGAACAAGCCGCAGGTGTCAGACACTACCTGATGAAGGAGCCGCTTTCCGGGGATGAGTTGCTCCATTACCGGTTCACGCGGCGGAAGATGGAGCTGGTAGACTTTGCTGCTGAGGAGTCTGGGATGACCGCGTTCTTCTGCGCGCGGTACGAGAATCAGAAAGGCGGGTATGGCTCGTGGGGTCCCGTTGCCTCTGCGGTGATACCGTGAAGAAGGGCAAAGGACGAGAAGGTTTCCTTCCGTCCTTTGCGGTTAGTCGGTAAGGATATTGATGATGTTGATGATGAGGAGTATGAAAGCGCTTTTTGCCGTGGCGGTAGGAAGTGTGTTTACGAATGATAACACCGATGCGGGGGCGTATTACAACCGGGGTGTTACGTATTACAAGAAGGGAGATTACGACCGGGCTATTGTGGACTTTACCCAGGCCTTGCGGATCGACCCGAATTACATCAAAGCCTATAGGGAACGCGGCAATGCGTATTACAAGAAAGGAGACTATGACCGGGCTATCGCGGATTACAGCGGGGCGTTACGACTCGCCCCGAATGATGCGACGGCCTATTACAACCGGGGCAATGCGTATTACGACAAATGGGACTATGACCGGGCTATCGCGGACTACAGCGGGGCATTGCGGTTCGCCCCGAATGATGCGGCGGCCTATAACAACCGGGGCATTGCGTATAGGAACAAAGGGGACTACGACCGGGCTATCACGGACTACAACGAGGCGCTGCGGCTCGACCCGGATTATGCCGCGGCGTATGGCAACCGGGGCATTGCGTATGACTACAAAGAGGACTACGACCGGGCTATCACGGACTACAACGAGGCGCTGCGGCTCGACCCGGATTATACGAGGGCGTATAACAACCGGGGAGCTGCATATTACTACAAGGGGGAGTATGCCCGCGCCCGCGCGGACTGGGAGAAGGCCTTACAACTTAATCCCAACCATGCCGAGGCGCGGGATAACCTTGAATTTCTACAAGATATGGGATATTAAAGAGAGCCCGTCAATAAACGACCATGTAGTGCGAGTCCATAGGCACGGCGTACATGGCGCGGCGTTTACGTTAGGAGGGTTATGATGAGAAGTATGAAAAAGGCGCTTTTTGCCGTGGCCGTGGAAAGCGTGTTTACGAATGATAACACCGATGCGGCGGCGTACTATAAACAGGGCAATGCGTATGCCGACCAAGGGGACTATGACCGGGCTATCGCGGACTACAGCGAGGCGTTGCGGCTCGACTCGAATCTTGCGGGGGTGTATAATAACCGGGGTGTTGCGTATTACAAGAAAGAGGACTACGACCGGGCTGTCGCGGACTATAACGAGGCTCTGCGACTGGACCCGAATGATGCGCTGGCCTATAATAATCGGGGCAACGCGTATAGGAACAAAGGAGACTACGACCGGGCCATCGCGGACTATGCCCAGGCCCTGCGGCTCGACCCGAATCTTGCGGCGACGTATTACAACCGGGTCCTCGCGTATGACGACCAAGGAGAATACACCCTCGCCCGTGCGGACTGGGAGAAGGCGTTACAACTCGATTCTTAATAATGCGGAAGCGCGGAATAACCTTGAACTTCTACAGGACAGCAGCACAGCGTACCTGGCGCGGCGTTTACGTAAGGAGGGTTATGATGAGAAGTATGAAAAAGGCGCTTTTTGCCGCGGCCGCGGAAAGCGTGTTTGCAGATGACAACAACGATACGGCGGCGTACGGTAAATGGGTACTTGCGTATGACGACAAAAGGGACTACGACCGGGCTATCGCGGATTACAGCGAGGCGATACGGCTCGACCCCAATGATGCGGCGGCCTATGTCAACCGAGGGCTTGCATATAGGAACAAAAAGGAGTACGACCGGGCTGTCGCGGACTTTACCCAAGCCTTGCGACTGGACCCCAATGATGTGGCGGCGTATTTCAACCGGGGCAATACGTATGCCGACAAAAAGGACTACGACCGTGCTGTCGCGGACTTTACCCAGTCCTTGTGGCTCAACCCCAATCTTGCTGAGGTGTATTTCAACCGGGGCCTTGCGTATGACGACCAAGGGGACTACGACCGGGCTGTCGCGGACTTTACCAAGGCCTTGCGGCTCGACCCCAATAACGCGGCGACGTATTATAACCGGGGCATGGCGTATTACTACAAAGGAGATCATGCCCGCGCCCGCGCGGACTGGGAGAAGGCCTTGCAAGTCAACCCCAATTACACCGCTGCACGGGGGAATCTTGCAACCTTGCGGGGCATGGCGTATTAGGGGATGGTAAACCACAGGATTCTATGGGGGCGGTTTTGCGCTGCCTGTAGAATTCTATAACGTCCCGGCTGTTGCGAACCGCAAGGTTCGGTGATGCAACAAACCTATGGGTTTGAAAGATATTTCCAAAAAATGGACAATGATGATGAGGGATTGGGATTCGGCGCTCAATCAATTTGCAATCGCCTATGGGGAAGACAGAATTCCCCTCCCCCCCCCTATGATTTTCCGTTTACCCAAAATTTGTTACAAGCTCCAGAGGCGTTTGCCTCTTCGCGGTCTCTTTTTCAATTCCAACTATTCCCTATTCGCCTTTGTCGGTGTACGGCTTCCACCGACTGCTATTCCACATCCCATAGCTTGATGGTCTTATCATAGGACCCGGAGACTATTCTGCTCCCATCCGGGCTGAACGCTACAGAATTTACAGAACTCGTATGTCCTATGAGTGTTTGCAGTTCACGTCCACTTGCCACACCCCATATCTTGATAGTATTATCCTAGTACCCGGAGACTATCTTGCGTCCATCCGGGCTAAACGCCGCAGAACTTACCGAATCGGTATGCCCCAGGAGTGTTTGCAGTTCACGTCCACTTGCCACATCCCATAGCTTGACGGTCTTATCTTTTGACCCGGAGACTATCCTGCGCCCATCCGGGCTGAATGCTACAGACATGACAGAATCGGTATGCCCCGTAAGAGTGAGTAGTACACATCCACTCTCCACATCCCATATCTTGATAGTATTATCGTAGGACCCGGAGACTATCCTGCTCCCGTCCGGACTGAACGCCACAGAACTTACCGAATCGGTATGCCCCAGGAGTGTTTGCAATACACGCTCGTTCATCGTATCTCATACCTTGATAGTATTATCGTAGGACCCGGAGACTATCTTGCGCCCATCCGGACTGAACGCTACAGAACTAACTGTCCATGTATGCCCCGCGAGTATCTGTAGTACATACCAGAGCGATTCATCTTGCTGTATTAAGGATACCGATTCCGACTGTTGATGGGACTTCTTCATATAGTACTCCTTTGATAGTATTATACGTTTCCCGTTTGAAAACAATGAAGGCGCTCCTAAAGCCCGTATTCCGACCACCGCCTGTCCACCAATACGGCGGTTTGCGGATCGGTCTCAATAGGCGAGGGCCATTCGCGGGAATGTCCTTCGTCAGCGGCTTTGCGAGTGGCATCTACGCCGAGTCGTGTACCGTAACGCGGTAGAGGCGAGGAATGGTCGAGCGCGTCGAGAACGCCGTCGTTCAAAACAAGGTCACGCCGTGCATCTATATTGTTGAAAGCGCGCCAGGCAACTTCAGACAAGTCTTGAACATTCACCTCAGCATCGACAACCACAATCAGCTTGGCGTTCATCATCTGCCCCATACCCCAGAGGAAGTGCATCACCTTTCGCGCCTGCCCCGCAAATCGTTTCTCAATCGACACAATCACGCAGTTGTGGAAAACACCCTCAATCGGCATATTCATATCAACGATTTCCGGGCAGAGCTGTTTAAGTAAAGGCAAAAACAGCCGCTCGGTTGCTTTTGCCATCCAACAATCCTCTTTCGGAGGACGCCCTACCACCGTCGCGGGATAAACCGGCGCTTTCCTGCGCGTGATTCTTTGCAAATGAAACACTGGATAAAGGTCTTTCAATGAATAAAAGCCAGTGTGGTCACCGAAGGGGCCCTCTTCCCGCATTTCGGTAGGGTCAACATAGCCTTCAAGGACGAATTCCGCATCGGCCGGTACGAGCAAATCCGACAGGGTTGCCTTACACACCTCCGCAGGCTTGCCCCGTAGAAAACCAGCCAAGACCATCTCCCATAAGCCTTCCGGCAGAGGCGCGGTCGCAGAGTAAGTTACGGCCGGGTCACACCCCAAAGCAACCGCAATCGGCATCCGTTGTCCTTTTTCACAGTATTTCTGGAAAAAATGAGCGCCGTCCTTGTTGATATGCCAGTGCATCCCTGCGGTTCGATTGTCATAGACCTGCATCCTGTACATCCCTATGTTGCGAATACTTTGCCCGTCTTTAATGTTGTTTTCGGCGCACACGAGCGGTAACGTAAGGAAGCGCCCCCCGTCTTGAGACCAACACTTGAGAATCGGTAGACTGTCGAATCCGTCGTTATCGTCAATGACTTCCTGACATAGAGGGCGATTCACCTTTTTAGGGATAAGGCTTAATGCAAGGGGCAGTTTTGGCACCGCCTCCGGGAGGGATTTGAGTAGGCTGAAATGACGCGCCGTCGCCCACAACCAGCCGAGTACGTTCTCTATTTCCGCGGCTTTGGCATCCAGACTTTCCGCGCCAAGCGCCGTTGCCATGCGTCTTTCACTCCCTAATGCGTTTATCAATAGAGGGTAAACCGAACCTTTCACGTTTTCAAAGAGCAAAGCTGGTCCACCGTCCTTCATCACTCTACTGGCTATTTCGGCGATTTCGAGTTCCGGATCAACCGTCGCGGTTATCCGCTTGAGTTCGCCCATTTTTTCCAGTCTACCGATAAAATCTTGTAAGTCTGTATACATTCTTTTATTGTAGCAAAAAAAACTTGACATTTCAAGGATTTTAAATGATAATGATAAAACTAGTAAAAATATTATCAAGAGGAGTATGTATGTCTGATATGGATAATGCGATAGACCCAGAGCTTGCCGCATTGTTGGGGATTGAGGTGGATACGCCATCCGTTAATCAAGACGCGGTGGGAAGCGCGGTTCCAAATGAAAAGAATGAAAAGGTTGAGGTAGACCTGAATGAAAAAGGTTTTCCTGAAATAACAAGACGTTTTGCCGATACGCCGCACACGGCGTTTAACAACCCGGCGGCGTATTACAAGGAGGCTATAGCAAACGAAGGGGAAGGTTCAACGCGTTTGCAGGGCCTCCTTCAGAAATATGTCAATACTAAGGACCAAAAAGACAAGAGTGTTTACCGTCAACAGATGATTCCCGCATATTGGGAGTTTCTCAAATCCATTGTCAAAAAAGCATCTGGTGAACTGCCGGAATCGAAGAAATATCTTCTCCGATTTGGGATGCTCCATCCTTCTTTTGTTGATGAGCAGACGCGTACATTTTTCGCCAAAATCATCGTAGAAAACGAATACAATCAGCCTGTTTATTATCTTGACGAGTGGTTTAAAGCGGTCGGTTCCGGTACGATAAAAGCTTCCTCGACCGATGAAGTCGGTACTGTAAGGAGTAATGTGAGTGGTCAGCAGAAACAACTCTTTGATAAGGCGGTCGGTAAGTTCGAAGGCGTGAAAAACCTCCTCAAGGCAAAGGCTGGGGAACGGGTTAATCTGGAAGAATCGCTGATAACTGCGGTAAACATAGCGACTATGCGTATCCCAAGCACAAAAATACCGGAAGTAAGCGAATGTTACTCGGCACCCCAAAGGACGAGTTTCACCGAAATTCAAGACATTGTCAAGAAATTGCTCGGTATTGACCGAGAAATCAGCTCTCTGATAAGAGAGCTGAATAATGCAGAAGAAGAGACGGAGGCTTTGCGAGCTAAGGTCGAGGCTAGTATGGTGGAGGCCTCCGTTGACATCAAAGCCGTTGATACCGAATTCGAGACCGTACGCCAAATGTCAAAAATGACCATCGGCCGCCAGGGCAACCATTATCCCATTCTTACCAAGGAATATTTCCACTGCGGACCAAACGACATCGCCTCCCGCGAAAACGTAATATCGACGCTTGCGTGGATAGAAAGTATAGACGCGAAAGCATTCTACCGATATTACCGGAACAAGCTCAACCGCATCGTTCCATTTGTGATTCTCCTGCCGAATTATGGTGATACAGGCTTCTGCTGGGAGCCATTCGACCGTTTCAACAGAGCGACGAGCCGTGGGCGTATAGCCATTCCTATGTACCCCAAGAATCTACAGGAAGCTTTGCTTGCTGGTGTAGCCGACTTGAGATGGCATGTCGCTAAAGAAAAAGCCTCCTATTACTGGATGGAAGAAGGTTTAACTGGCTACTACTACCAGTGGTTCAATGCAAAAAAACTCAAGGGCGATGTGAAAGAAGCTTTCATTCAAGACTATATAACCTGGATAACAAAGGAAAGCGAAGGCACACAGAAGCTCGACAAGGACTTGCGAGGCATCTTCTGGCGTTACATTCCCTTTGTCCAGTCTATCAAGGACAAACTCAAAGACAGAAGCTTCATATATCAAGAACTTTACCAGAAAGACCTGAACCGCGCTATGTCTGACGGGTATTGATTATTGTGGATACAATTTGTTAATACGACATAAAAACTGAAATATTTTGTGCGGCACTGGTCGCTGCCTGCTTGCCAAACTCAAGATGGGAGGCGTATTATGCGGCGCATCCGCCTTCTCCATAGTTTCCTCCTACTTCAGATTAAAAGGCTTCAAAATCTTGTCCACCTCTACGGGTTTCCCGTTGGCGTCATCCACCGTAACCTTGGCAAAGACCCAGCCCTCAATTTTTGAAGGATCAACACCCGCGGCGATAAACGGGTCGGGGTTAAGGACAAAGACAATATCCTTGTCGTTGGTACCCATATCCTTGGCCCACTCAAACAGGTTGCCGTCCCCCAAATTCACCCCGTAATGATCCAGCGCCATGTGGTAGCCGATTACGTTCCGCTTTAATTTTACAATCTGTTCATAAGAGGCAAGTGGCGTAACTTCCCCGGTGTACTTTAAAACTTCCTGACCAAGTTTTGTACCCACCATAATCATCCCCTCAAAAACCGTAAAATTTTCAGGCAGTTTGTCTGTATCAAGGCCGGCGTTTATAAAAGGCTGAGCCTCAAAAACGATCATCACGTCATGCAACGGGCTTTCCGCATAGTTTTTGCTCCAGATAAATTTAGTAGTTCTATCCGGCGAAAACAAAGCCCATCCCCCGGTCATTTCATCGGTACTAATTTCCTGGGGAGCCTTGTCCAAAATAGCGTTAAAGGACTTAACTGATTCCGTCCCCACCACATCCAGTTTCCCGCAGGAAACAACCGCCAAAGAAAGCAGGGCAAAGAACCCGGCCCATATAATTTGTTTTGTTCTCTTCATTTCATTTTACTCCTGTAAGTATAATTTTTCAGGTTCACACAAAACCTGTTAATGCGAAGCCTTAAACCGCTTGA
>JAIRNA010000068.1 GCA_031258305.1 Treponema sp.
GCCGCCCAAAGCGCCAATGCCGAACATGAGGGGAACCGTCCCCATACTGAAAAGAAACATCGAAATCCCCCCGGCAAGGGGGCTGCCCGTCGAGAGGGCGTAAAGCTGCATGGCCTGTAAGGGGCCGCAGGGCATAAGCCCGTTAAGGAGGCCGATAAAGAGGGGGTTCTTGTTTACCGCTTTTTGTTCATCTATTTTTCGGGCGAAAATCTTCGGCATACGCAGATTGAAACGGCGCAGGAGGGTTCCCAGGGAACCTTGAAAAAACCCCAGCATATTGACCCCCATGATCACCATGAAGACCCCGGCGGCAAGCTGTACCGCCCCCTGAAACCGCCCCGATACGGTGAACACCTGTCCTAAAGCGCCGACCATAATCCCCACGGTCGTATAGGAAATCACCCGTCCCCCGTTGTAGAGGATACTGGGGAACAGGGCATCCCAGCGCCTGCCCCCTTCGGGCTTTATCGCCCTTTGCGGGATACATTGAGATAGGTTAATCCCCCCGCACATGGCAACACAATGAACGGAAGTTACCAGCCCTATGACAAATAACATCCCATACCCCATGCCCGCCTCCGCCAGCGGGAACGCCGAAGTCAGGGTGCTAAGCCCCAGTCCCCGCAGCAGCACGTAGAGGGAAAGGACAATAACCAGCGTCCCGGCAATCTCCGTAACCGGAGCACGGGGTTTGTCATCCAGAACCTTGTAGTCCAGTTTCTCAATAGTCTCCGTAATCTCTTTCATCGTAACTACCGAAGTGTTGTAGGTAACGGTAGCTGTCCCGGTATTGAAATCTACCGTTGCTTCTTCAACCCCCACGGTGCTTTTTAGCCTCTTTTCAATTCTGTTCTGGCAGCTAATACAGGTCATACCGCCAATACGAATTACCTCAGTTTTCATAAAGACCTCGTTTTGGCCTCCTTCGTGTTCATAATAAAGAATCTAGCAGGTAATTGTGATTAAATTGTGAATATTCTAAAAAATTCTGATTTTTTTTCGGTGATTTTTTCTGTCCCTTTTTTAGACGAAAAAACACAATTTTGATACAAATAAATCATAATTCTTTCACAATTCTGTGATATACTTGCAGTTATGAAAGGTAAACAAACGGTCCTTGTTGTTGATGACGAAGAAAAAATCCTCAAGCTAATGAAGTCATATCTTGAAATAAACGGGTATACCGCACTCTGCGCCAAGAACGGCAGGGAAGGCATGGCGTTTTTCGAAAAAAATCCCGTTTCCCTGATACTCCTTGATCTCATGCTCCCTGACTTTTCTGGCGAGGAGTTTTGCCGCAGAATTCGGGAAATGTCAAAAATTCCTATTATCATGATCACGGCAAAGATAGAGGAAGCGGATATTATCCACGGACTCAAGATAGGCGCGGACGATTATGTAACAAAGCCGTTCAGCCCCCGCCAGCTTATGGCGCGGGTAGAAGCAGCCCTGCGGAGAACCGCAAATAATGAAAATCCACACCAATTTTTGCAGTACAATGATCTGATTGTTGATACAGAACAGCGAAGCGTCAAATGTAACGAAAAAACAATCATCCTGACCCGTGATGAATATAACATCCTCACCCTTTTAATGTCACGGCAGGCAAAAATCTTTACCAGGGATGAAATTCTGGATGCCGTAAAAGGGGACGATTATGACGCATTTGACCGTACCATTGACGCCCATATAAAAAAACTCCGGGCAAAAATCGGAGACGATTCAAAGTCCCCCAAATATATCACCACCGTTTACGGTATGGGCTACCGTATCGGAGGGAACCCATGATAAGCCTTAAACACCGTTTAACGTTAACGTACGCCCTTTTTATCAGCCTTTCCCTGTCCGTGCTTACTTTCATTGTAAATCAGATTACCCGGCAGATATTTACCGGCCTTATAAAACAAAACATTGCCGAAAAAAGCAATGATATTGTCCGGGCTATTGGTGAACAGTACAATCCAAACAGCCGGAGTTTTGACATTGTTACTATCGAGGCAATAGGCATGTATTTTATCCACGAAGGCTATATCCTGACCGTATCTGATGAGAGAGGTAATTTTGTCTGGGATGCCCGTTCCCATAACATGCCGGAATGTACCGAAGTGTTAGAAGCTATCGCCGCACGTATGGAAAGTAAATTTCGTGTAGGCGGTTCATTCCAAAATCAGCACTATCCCATAAGTTATGCCAAACAGCCTGTCGGGAACATAAATATAGAAACCTACGGTCCATTCTTTTACAGTGAAACCGAGACCTTATTTTTATCCTCGGTAAACCGCCTCTTTCTTATAGCCGGTCTTGTTTTTGTTCTGTTGAGTGTCATTATCTCAATTTTGTTATCCCGCACTATATCTCGTCCCATTCTCAAAGCAGAGGAAGCGGCCCGTCAAATTGCCGCCTTACATTCCTCCGGGAGTACCAATCGGCAAAACTTCAGAATCCGTCTTCATGAGCAATATAAAACGAAGGAATTGGCCGGGCTCTCTCATTCAATCAATGTCTTGTCTCATGAACTGGAAGAAGGAGAACGCCGGCAAAGACAGCTTACTTCCGATATAGCCCACGAACTGCGTACTCCCCTTACCTGTTTACAGGGTACTATTGAAGCTATTCTTGACGGCGTTTGGGAGCCTGACCGGGAAAATATTACAAGCTGCCATGAAGAAATTTTGCGGGTTACCCGGCTGGTACAGGATCTTAATACTCTGACGAATTTGGAATGGGAAAACATAAACCTCAACAAAACCGATTTTGACCTTGCGGAATTACTACAAGTTACGGCTGAACAATTCAAAGCGGCGGCCTATAAGAAAGGTATCACTATAACATTAAACCTTACCACCAGTCCTATTAACGCCGACTATGACCGGCTTAAACAGGTATTTATCAACCTCTTGTCTAACGCTATAAAATATACCGACCAGGGAGGCATTACTATCTCCTTAGAACCACCCGCAAAAAACCGACGTATTTCCATTGTCGATACTGGTATTGGTATACCCCCAGAAGACCTGCCCTTTATCTTCGAGCGCCTCTATCGTACCGATAAATCCCGAAACCGGAATACCGGCGGAGCCGGGATAGGACTCTCCATAGCCGCCGCTATTGTTTCCGCCCACGGAGGAACTATCAGCGCCGAAAGCGGCAATGGCGGAACTATATTTCATGTAACTCTTTAACCGACCTTCTTAACATAAACAAAAAGGAGCGGCTCTCGGTATCCCAGCCCCCACGCCCAAAGCAGATGCGGTATAGTCATAAACGGTATGACCCTTCACACTCATTGCGTTGCGGTAAATTTCATTAGGCTCTATCGCCACTGTTGTGTCGGCTACACCCAGAAGAAAATCAATAAAGCATCCGCGCAATCCAGCGCCACGCCGTTGTCAAGAGGCGTTTTTGCCTAAAGATTAGACCGCATTAAACGCCTGCATAGAATTTTCGCCAACGCGCATTTTTTTATCAGAAGTGTAAATCAGCGCGTCGGTTCTGTCGCGTATTTGGTCGCAGTCTTTGCATATTAAACCGCTTGACAAAATCGCGCCGTTTCTGTGCAGTTGCTGTAAACGCTTGGTTTCTTCATTTGCGATAATATCCTCAAACGATTCATTCATTATGTTTCCAATTATAAGTTTCCTATTGAAATCAAAACAGCACAGGGAAACCGAACCATCGGCGCAAAAAGTTAAATCGGATAACAATAAAGCCCTCTTGCACGGGATGGTAATTTCCTTTGCCCCCCCCCCCCGTATGGCCGCCCCAGTTATGGGGCTTCCAAATATCAATACGCTCGCATTTCGGCTCATAATACGCTTTCCAAGCCGCCATTTCGTGATGATTTTCCGGTAAATCAAGAAAGGTCATTATCGTAAAAGAGCGTTTCTTTAAGGACAGAAACTCATCAATATTGCTTTTGATTTTTTCATATTTTAAACTGCCGCGATGGACGCTCTCGTAGACTTCCTTTGAAAAACCATAGTTGCTGATTTTTATGACATCAATATACGTGGAGACGATGCGCATTTTTTTACCTTCAAGCAAATGCCCTGTATCAATCATTGAAGTCTGGAAGTCAGGATAATGCTGTTTTACATAGTCCAGTCTTTCATAAAGATAGACGTCCATAAGCGGGTCTCCGAAACCCCCGAATATCATATTTCTGACGCCGAAACGGTATGTTTCGTCAGAGAGTTTTTTGAAACATTCAAGCGTCATAACTTGATGATGGAATTTGAATTCGTCGCGGGGACACATGACGCATGAGGCTCCGCATAGTGTTGTATTTTCAATCTTAATGATGGCTTTTGTAAAATCGTACATATAAATCTCCACAATTCGTTATTACTTTCTAATTTTAAATGACAATACAGCCATTGTCGTACAACGCCGCCTTAATTTTTGACGGTGTTATCCAATGAATATCGGCGACACCGACTATTCGCCGCATTTGTTCAATCAACAACTGGTTACTGTTATTGCTGGAATCAAATCGCATATTCGCGTCAAAGAAGGATTCATCTCCATTACTTTCGTCAAATCCATCCATTCCTGCGATTGCTATACTACCCACGCCGATACTTTTCAGCAAAGTGATTAACAAACTCGCAACGTTATCGCCTCGCACGTTTTCATAAAGAGTCTTGTAATTAAACGTATAATTAGGTTTGAGCGCATCCACAGGAACGATATTCGATGTTAGAAGTATTTGCGGTTTGTTTTTGAGTTCAGAGTACATACTCATCATTTGAGAATAACGGATGGAATTGCTTATAAAGGCGTAATCGGCGGGGATAGCATCCGCGATGAAATTCACCGTAATGACAATCGGATGACGTGCGGAAATGTATTCGTCAATCTCGTTGCGGTGGGTTTTCAGCGTTTTTCCCGGGCATAACAGAATAACTTCACGCCCCATAAGCGCCTCCCGTAGCGCCTCCCGCATTTTGCTGTCATCAACCTGTTTGTCCATATAATCCAGATACTTCTGTTCGGCGAGTTCTTTACTGAAATACGACACCTCACGCTTTTCAAACGGCAGAGAGTCAAGGATAGCGCGTATACTTTTAATGGACAGCGTATGCTTGTTCATAAAGAATTTAATCCAGTTTGGGGAACAGTCGTGAATCGCGCTCAACAGATTATCAAGCCCGTAGCCCCAGTTTGATTTCACGGCGAATTTCAAAATATCCGTATACGCACACTCAAAAATATGATTGACATCCAGTTGTTTCAGACCAGTTTTTTCAATATATGAACCGACCAGCTCTGTGCAGGCGTTTCCGGCGTTCTTGCCCATACCAAGAATAGATGAATCGACTATTTTCATTCTCCGCAGATTCCAGTCGATAAATGAGACACAGTGAGCGTTTCCCATTTGCAGATTATTATGCGTATGATAGCCTAGAGCCGTATCCGGATCCAGATTCGAGTCGATAAGATATATATATTTTTTCATATCGTTGTCAAACATCAGTCCATAAGTATCGACAATCGACATACCAAATGGTTTTATCTCGTTAATTCTATCTATCAAGCGCAGAATCTCCATGTCACGGTAGGAAGTCAGCGCAACAGGATTGAGAAACAAGGTGTACCCAAGACGTTTAATCTCCTGAGCATAATCCAAAGCCTCGTCGATGTTCTCTTTCTTGAAAATCAGCCGGATTCCATCGAGGATTGACTCGCTTTTCGGAATCAGCAGGTCCCGCTTAAACGTGCCGTAGTCAATCATAGCAACGAGCATAGCGCGCGTGGGCAGAGAATTTGCGAGCGTTTTCGCAATACTTGGCATATCGGGATATAACGACCGATCTTCATTGTATTCCACGCGGGAGTCCAAAAAACCACATTCAATTATGTCAATTCCCGCTCTGTCGAGCCGGGTAACCACTGAACGTATGGTCCAACTGCCGAACTTCCAATCGTTGATATACCCCCCGTCTCGCAGAGTGCAATCCAAAATACACATATCAACGTTTAACATGATAAACCTCCCACATCGCTTTCGCGTTTTCGTAATCGTAATTTTCGTCTATGTCTATCGCCTGATACGGTGAAACAACAAAACGGAACGGCGCCGCGCCGAATATGAAACGTTTTTCATACGCAAGCGTGGTTGAAATAATCGAACAGCCGCAGGTCCATAAATCCAGTTCCGGTAAATCTTGTGAATTAGTAATCGATTTGTCTGGAGCGAAATTAAACGGACCCTTCGCGTCCATCAGAAAATGTTTGAACGGTACTACTGTTGTAAGCGAATCGTAGCCGTTTTCAAGCGCCTTATAATAAGCGTCTATGGCTTCAGCATAAAAAAGCTCGTCCAGCGTCGGCGAAGTAACAGGCGACCACATAAGACTTCCATCGCTCAACAACTGGGTAATATATCTGACGAAATCGCCGAAAGGACGGCTTTCATTGGCTAAATCAGAGGGACGTTTCACGGCCCGAACCCCTTCATTCTCCGCCATGTTAAGCATTTCGTCAGAATCGGAACTGACAAAAATTTCAGAGACGGACGAAACCTTTTTTAACTGCCTGATTTTGTGTATCAAAAGATTAGTCCCGGCGAAAGGCAGAATGTTCTTTCCCAAAATACGACCCGAACCGCCTTTTACAGGAATTATAGCTGTCATGCGCATAATTCCTCCGGGCTTTGGCGTAAAGAAGAAGTAAAGGAAAATGTTAAGAAACATTTATCCCCCCCCCCCCTGCGCGTAATCTTCTGACAGAGAGACGCGGGCGAAATATTAAGCGTTCTCATGCCGTTCCAGATAATATTGGCCATCATAAAATCCTCCTCATAATCAATATCAACCGTTTCAATCGGTGCAGCCTCAAATAACGCGGGTTTATCGCCGATGGTTCTGCCGATTTCAGCGAGATCCTTGTTAAACGCCCAAAGACCTGTGGTCGGCTCAAAGAGCGCGTCGAGATCTTGCGTTCTCGGAATCTTCAAGACATCGAAGTTCAATGCTTTCCCGTCTCTGTTAAACAGAAAGCTTTGCGTTTTCTTACAAGCTATGGCGCTGTCGCTTATTCCACGTTCAATAAGGTTAATTGCGTATTTGATCGCATCTTTTGACGTGAAAGGGCAGGTTGCATGAATTAAGGCGTAAATATCCGCAGGAATTTGTTTGCAGAACCGTTTCATAATATCGTTTGAAGCAGCCTCTGCACTGTCTAGCGATGTATCGCGCAGCAGAAACTTGACGCGGGTTTCCTGTGGGAAATAGCGTTGAATCTCAACGCTTGAGCAAAAGCAATACGCCTCGTCGATGATACGCTCCGTGATGCAGTCGTCGAGCGTTCTCAAAACATATTGCACAAGCGGATAGCCGTTATCAAACGCTTTTATGTTTTTACCCGGCATACGCTCGTTGTTTAATTTTATCGGCATATAGGCGACCTTTTTCATTACCACCGTCCTTCCGTTTCCAAAATTTCCTTTATTGGCATACGGTTTTTGATATGCGCTCTGATACGGTCCTCTCGGCAAGCCCGCTCTTCGGCGGTTTCCAAAACCTTCCAGACGGCGGCGTGTGGAATAACCAAAACGCCGTCCGCGTCCGCAAAAATATAGTCCCCCGGATTAATCCAAACGTCTCCATCTTCTCCGTGAAACGGCAGGGGAATTTCATAATTCACGATATGCCATCTATCCAAGGCGTCTATCATCGAGACGCCTTCGGAAAAGACCTTGTAACCGTCTTTCTTCAACCCCTTAACATCCCGCGTACAGGCGTCGATGATGGTTCCCACGGCTCCTTGCCGCGCCGCTATTTTCCCGGTAATCTCGCCGAACACAGATATTTTATTGTCAATACCAGACGAAATCATCTCGATACAGCCACTGTAGAGCGAATTGAGCATATCGACATAGCGCGTATTGGCGTGTATCTTATCGGTGAGCATTGCGCCTTGAACGGTAAACGCGGGACCGCAAAGCGGTTCCTCAAAATCCCATGCGGGTTTGACAGCCTTTGACAACACATAGGGCAAGAGCGGTTTTATGTCTTCGTGCAACGTATCGTAGATCACGCCTGAATATACCTTGCTATACCTTCTCTGTAATTCGCCGATTTCCACGGCGGTAAAATACTGATTAACCGCCGTCATGCCGCCCTCCTTGTGAAAAAGGAAGACGACCCAGAAAAGCGCTTCGGCCATTTACTACTCCTGTACCTGACGGGGGGGGGGGGTATAATCAACCACGCTCTTGCACACTCAAGGTCGTATATGTCGTCAACATCAATAGCGGAACGTTTATCCAAGATGAACTTGTAAGGATTTGCGCCGTGGTCGTATTTCCAGCGTATCATATCGCAACGCGGCGCTATTGAAATACCGCAGGTTTTTGCATAGAGCGCGGGCAAATCTTGAGAGGAAACATGTCCTTGTCCCGTAATGTAATTTATCGGACCTTCCTCATTCCAGATGAAACGTTTTAAGGCTTCAAACGATACGAGCGAATCATAGGATGCCAAGGTCTCAAAATATTTTGCTATAGCGTTTTGGTAATCCGCGTCGTCGGTCAACGGCGATGTGCAGGTCGCCCACAAGATATGTTCTCCTTCAAGGTTATTCGCGACCCATTCCACCACGTCGCCGAAAGTTTTTGTCTTTTCGTCGCAGTATTCCGCGGGACGTTTTTGTATTTCTACTCCCGCGTTAGCCGCGATTTCAAGTATTCGCTCAGAATCGCTTGAGACGACGATACGGTCGATAGAGGGAACGCGCTTCAGTTGTTCAATTTTGAAGAGGAGTAAATTGGTACCAGCGAAGCGCGAAAGATTCTTGTTTTTGAGTCTGACGCTTCCCCCACGGGCTGGTATAACCGCCGTAACTTTTTTCATTTTTTCCATGAAACCGCCTCCTCAAGGAATGAACGCCTCTTCTATCTGCGAGAAGGGGCCCTTCTCTCCCTTTTCGTTCTGCCACACCAATGCGATGTAGACCCGCTTGCCGCGCTCCGCCTCTGTGAACGTCAACGTATAGGGCGTCTTGGTCGCCAGCAGGGAATGACTCAGCCCGCTCGGCTCCGCGGGCGGCGCGTCCAGCACGCCGTAGTAAATGACCGCGCCGTTGTACCCGTAGGGCTTGGCTTTGTTCGCGCTCCCCATGTCCTTGAAATGCACCTCCAACGCGCGGATGTCCTTCACCTTTACGAAGAACTCAGGGTAGGTTGTTGGCACGGGGATAGGCGTCCGCGTGGTGTCTTTCACGGGCAAGCCGAGATTGTCCCGTATCGGCGGGGTAATGGCATCGTTGTTGTCGATGTATTTGGCGATGAACACACTCAAGGCGCGGCGCAAGGCTTGCTTGGCCTCGTTCTTGGCGGTCGTGGCCGCTTTACTGCGGGTGTCGGGCGCCAGAGCGATGTCGAGCGCGGTGGTATAAGCGGTGCAGAGCGCGCGGGACGCGGTTACCGCGTCTGCGGGAATGTCCCACGCGGCTTTGTTGGTATCGCATTGGGTGATAAAACTATCAGCCCATGTGCGAAGTTCGCTGTCTTTCGTCGTAATCATAGAGAACTCCTTGTGTATACTGAAAAGATAATAATCCGTACTGGATTACCCTTATTAAAGGACAAACGAGAATTCTTTCGCCCCGCGGCTTTACTTGTACCGAACAAATCTTGAGACGCATGGCGTACATCTTGAGAAATGCGGCATAAATCTTGAGACGCGCGGAGTAAATCTTTAGACGCGCGGCATAAATCTTTAGAAATGCGGAGTAAATCTTTAGACGCGCGGAGTAAATCTTTAGAAATGCGGAGTAAATCTTTAGACGCGCGGCATAAATCTTGAGAAATGCGGAGTAAATCTTTAGACGCGCGGGGTAAATCTTGAGACGTTTGCCCCGCGCTTCCAGAGGCGTATGTTGCTACTGTGTTATTTTGCTTTGCGTCTCCCGCTCGTACAAGAGTACAGGCGGGGGGGGGGGGGCTGAAATAAAAGAAGGTCTATAAGGATACTTGAAAATAATGCCAGACTTTATCATAAGGTCTTTATACTATAATGAGAATGAAATATTGTCAAGAGCTTTTTTTATGAATTATGGTTTGAGTCAATACGTTTTATGTAGAAACAAAGACGTATTAATCTTTCAGCGCCGCAAGTTACGGCGAACAGCCGCCGAGCAGACGTTCGCCAAGCTATACGGATTATTTCAGCCCCCTCCCCCGAAGGATGTGATTCAATGACAGCGGCAGGCAGGGACCATGGGTCTCATAGTTTCGGCGCTGATGAAGTGAAAAGGAGGGCGGCATAGAGAACAACAATGGTATAACGGATATGCAGTACGCGCAGGGGAGCGTACAATAAGTTAGGCGAAATGGGGCTAAATTTTTTGAAATATTTATGCAAAGCGCCACGGCGCTAGTGTGAATTATGGGCTTGATGTAATAAAAAATTATGCTTTAATAGAGGTTAAAGTATATAAAATAAAACGTATGGCTTGTTCAAAACGTTGATTCCATTGCTATTGAATAGCATAAATCATCTAAATTGGATTGGCAAACATGGTATAAAAAGGTCGATAATATTCCATTTGATTTTTTGAAAGGGTCTTTGGTTAAATTTTGTATAATCATGGGCAAAAATACTGAAATAATTATTTTTTGACATCATATTATTGGTGATGGCATCGGGTATTTGAATTTAGTCAAAGATATTTTATTGGCATTGAATAATAGAGGTGATATAACTCCTCAAATACCGCCAACAAAACCTGTAGACAGATATTTCAAAAAAACTATTCTTCTGGAACAATCGGCAAAAGATTACGCGCAATGGCTTAATGGAGAATGGAAAAAAGCCGTATTAATTTTTCGGAAACGGACTATCAAGTCTTCTTTGAACAATACCGCAAAAAATATGTTCCAAATCTCTATATGGTTTCACTAGATGAATATGCTATAAAGAAATTACTGAAAAAAAGTAAATCAAACGAATTAACGGTAAATGAGATAATTTACAGGAATTTCTGTCAAAGTGAACTGCAAGCCGTAAAATGATTTTATATCAAACACAAAAAAAATCGGCAATATTAAGGGAACGATTTTCCTCGACGGCTGCTCCTCATATCATGGAAATGGATTTCTACCCCGGGGACGCTTGTCGGTTGCAGAACTGGTGTATGATGCGTCTTTGGTACGTGCCAGCCTAATGCTCGGCGGTTGTCATCGTTTATTGCTGTTAATTGCGGATAACCTCATTGACAGGCGCTAATTATATTCTTTATTGTTGTTTTGTTAATTCTTTTATGTCTTAAAAAATGAAGTCGATGAAATATTTTCTCAGAAATTCATTAATATTGTTATTTTTTGAAATATTTCAATCAATACAGCTTGTTTATATTTTATTTATATTATAATATAATAAGCCGATAAAAATAAAATCGGCTTTGCGGACGGTTGAAAGAGAAACGGCGGAAGGTTAAACCGCAAAGAGCGCGGAAGGAAAATACCCGTGCGCTTTATGGTTTTAATTTGTCGGCTTTTAAAAGCGCCCGTAGTTTATTTTTGGAGGTCTTTATGGCAAAAACAAAAAACATTTATTTCTTCGGCGATAAAAAAGAAAACGGAGAAATATATGCTGAAGGCGCATCCGATATGCGGGATATTCTCGGCGGCAAAGGCGCTAATTTGGCGGAAATGACGAATCTCGGAATTCCAGTTCCGCCCGGTTTCACCATTTCTACGGAAATGTGCGATGCTTTTTACAAGCTCAAGAAGAAGTATCCGGAAGGATTCGACAAAGAAATTCAGAAAAATCTGAAACGGCTTGAGCGGACGCAAGGGAAAAAATTGGGGGATCCAAAGGATCCTCTGCTCGTTTCGGTGCGTTCAGGCGCGGCGGTTTCTATGCCCGGTATGATGGATACTATTCTTAATCTGGGCGTAAACGACGAGACGGTTATAGGCTTGGCGAAAAAAACGGAGAATCCCCGTTTCGCATGGGACACGTATCGCCGATTCATTCAAATGTACGGAAGCATCGTTCTGGGCATCAAGCGAGAGGAATTTGAAAATGCGTTAAAGGACTTGAAAACTAAGTGCGATATCATCAGCGATAGGGATTTAACGACGGAAAATTTGGAGCGGCTGGTTGACACGTATAAGGAAATTGTGCTCGAAAATACCGGAAAGGATTTCCCCCAAAACCCAATTGACCAATTATGGGGCGCTATCGGCGCAGTGTTCGATTCATGGAATAGCGACCGCGCCATAGAATACCGCAAAGTATACAATATTAAAAATATAAACGGTACGGCTGTCAATGTGCAAGCAATGGTTTTCGGTAATATGGGCGACAATTCTGGGACCGGCGTGTGCTTCAGCAGGAACGCCTCAACGGGCGTCAAAACCTTTGACGGTGAATACTTGATGAACGCCCAAGGCGAAGACGTTGTTGCCGGTATCCGCACCCCGGAAAAAATCGCCACGCTGGAACAAGTAAACAAAAAGATTTATAAGCAGCTGGAGAAAATTAAAAACAACTTGGAAAAACATTTCCGTGATATGCAAGATATAGAATTCACCGTTCAAGAAGGGAAATTGTTCATCCTGCAAACCCGCAACGGTAAACGCGGCGGCGCGGCCGCGGTGAAAATCGCCGTCGATATGGTCGGCGAAAGACTCATCGACAAAGAAACCGCTATCACACGCGTAACGCCGGAACTCCTGGAACAAGTGCTTCATCCTATCATTACAGCCGACGCTCTCACAAACGCGGTTCTGCTGACGACAGGGATAGAAGCGTCTCCGGGCGCGGGGCGTGGGCGTATCGTGTTCTCCGCTCACGAAGCCGAAGAATGGAAACAGCGCGGCGAAAAAGTTTTGCTTGTGAGGCAAGACACGAGTCCTGAAGACATTGGCGGTATGATTGTATCCGAAGGCATCCTCACGTCGACAGGCGGGCGTACGAGCCACGCGGCCGTCGTCGCGCGCCAACTCGGCGCGCCGTGTATCTGCGGTGCAAAAGATATCGTCATCGCCGATAAGCAGGTGACCATCGGTCAAAAGGTTTTCAACGAAGGCGATTGGATAACCATTGACGGTTCAACAGGCCGCGTCTATGAAGGACAGCTTGAATTGGAGACGCCGAAAATCTCCAAGGAAGCTCGGACGTTTATGGGTTGGTGCGATGATATCCGCTCTAAGTCTGTCCGCAATACCCCACACGGGCCCATTAAGGGTTTTGACGTGAGGGCAAACGCGGACCTGCCCGACCAAGCTAAACAGGCTTTTGAATTCGGCGCTCAAGGCGTCGGTCTTTGTAGAACCGAACATATGTTCTTCGACAAAGACAAGCTCATTCACTTCCGTACTATGATTGTCGCTAATTCTGAAGAAGAGCGTAAAGCGGCTCTGCAAAAGATTCTCCCTTTGCAGAAAAACGACTTCTACGGTATATTCAAGGCTATGGAAGGACGTCCCGTTATCATTCGTCTGCTCGATCCTCCGCTCCACGAATTCGTCCCGCACACAGTCGAGGAAACCCAAGAGCTTGCCGACCATATGGGCGTTTCTGTAGAGGCGCTTCAGCCTAAACTCGACAAACTCAAGGAGCAAAACCCTATGCTTGGGCATCGCGGCTGCCGCTTGTCCGTAACATACCCAGAAATCTACAATATGCAGGTCGAAGCTCTTGCCCTTGCCGCAGTTGAATGTATCAAGGAAAAGGTCCCGGTGCGCCCGGAAATCATGATGCCTATCGTGATAACGGCGCGGGAATTGAGGCTTCTGAAACCGCGTGTGGAAGAGGTGTGGCGGCGTACCTTCACGACGGCCGGCATCAAGAAAATACCTAAAGTGGAAATTGGTACCATGATTGAAGTGCCGAGAGCCGCCATTCGCGCCGGTCATATCGCACGGTACGCGGACTTTTTCAGCTTCGGCACCAATGACCTTACCCAAATGACCTTTGCCTTTAGTCGTGACGACGTCTCTTCGTTCCTGCCGTCCTATCTGAAAATACAAGAAGTCGTGGACTCAAGCGGTAATGTGAAGAAACAACCTATTCTCGACGTTGACCCATTCAAATCCATTGATGAGGAAGGCGTTGGTTTCCTTATCGAATATGCGGTCAAAGAAGGGCGCAAACAGAACCCGAACCTCAATGTCGGAATCTGCGGCGAACATGGCGGGGACCCGGAGAGTATTGACTTCTGCTACCGCGCTGGATTGAAATACGTGTCCTGTTCTCCATTCCGTGTGCCGCTTGCGCGTCTTGCGGGCGCTCAAGCAGTCATCAAAAACAGAGCGGCTATGGCGGCGCCGCCGGCTCCTACGCTTGGCACAGAGCCTAAACGCGGCAGAAAACCCGCAACCGCGCCCGCAGATAAGCCGAGACATAAACCTAAAGCGATCATTGACCTCTCCGCCCCACCCGTAACCACACCGAAAAAACGGGGACGCCCCAGGCTCAATACGGTCAAACTATCTCAAGCTGAAGTTGACTTTGCGGAGAAAACCGGTGCGATAGAGGTTGTCAATGTGGGCAAGAGGCGCCGCGGACGGCCGGCGAAAGTTGATCCAAAGCTTGTAAGCGCTGTCGCCGAAACTATCAAGAAACGTGGGATCAATGCCGCTAAACCCGTTAAAGACGAGGCTGTTGAAATCCCGGTACATCAAGCTGAAGTTGACTTTGAGGAGAAAACCGGT
>JAIRNA010000070.1 GCA_031258305.1 Treponema sp.
CAACGGAAGGTTTTTCTATCTTACCTCTTCCTTCTCTTTTTGTCAATACCTTTTCCTCTTTTTTCCCTCTTTTTTTTATTTTTTTAATGGGCGGGGCGGCGGGCAGAGGATTCCTTCCCCCGCATACGATAAGATTTCTTCCCCTACAACCCTTCAAAAGCCTTGTCAATTATCTTCTTGTCGGGCGCTTTGGTGAAGAGCGACACTGTCGGCACGATTATAAATGGAACCGCGATGGCGATGGATGCGGCGAGAGGCGATTTGGATGCGGCGAGCACAAAAAATAAAACGATGTCGATGATAAGTCCGGAAAAAAAACCTGCGTAGGCGCCAGCTTTTGTTATCCGTCTCCAGTAGAGACCATGGATATAAGGCGCGGCAAACGCGCCAGACACGACACCCCAGCTCAAAGACATAAGTGTTACAATGAATCCTATCTGAAAACGTGATATAAAATAGGAAATAATAATAAATACAGCTGACAAGAAACGCATCATAGCGACTGAGCGGTCTTTGCCTGTTTTTGGGTCAGCTCCGATAGGCGCAAGGTCAATGGCAACAGCAGAAGACGACACCAGCACAAGACTCGATAATGTTGACATTGATGCGGAGAGCACGAGGAGCAATATCAAGGCGAGAAGTATTTCTGGTAAGCGAGTGGTTAATAGCGTAGGCACAATGGAATCATAAAGTATTACACCTGCGGCGTTTTTTGGTACGTTGTCTATCGTAAAGAACACATGCGCGTATGCGCCGGTGAGATATGCGCAGACTCCAATGACCAAGGCAAATACGGTAGTAACTATTGCCGCCTTGGGGATGACTTTTTCGTTTCTTATGGCGTAAAATTTCTGCGTCATTTGTGGAAGCCCCCATGTGCCGAAACTCGTCATAAACACTAATGATATGACTGTAAGCGCGGATGGCCGGCTTTCCGGCGGCACGTGAAGCGCATAGTTTTCGACTGTTTTGCGAAACATCTCTATGAGTCCACCTCCTTGTTCTGTCAAAACATTTATCATGCACATAGCGCCGAGAAACATTATTATCCCTTGTATGAAATCTGTAACCGCGATGGCGAAATAACCGCCTAGAATAAGATAAACGCCTGTGAATCCAATCATAATGAGAAGAGCTATATCGTAAGGAATGTGAAACACCAGCTCGAACAAGTGTCCCAATCCCTTAAATACAGAAGCCGAATAAGGAAGTAAGAAAAAGAATATGACGGATGCGGCTATCGGCTTGAGGTGTTTTGCTCCGTATCTCTCCTGAAGATACTCCGGCATAGTCATAGATTTGAGATTTTTGGTTTGCCGCCTCGTACGCTTGGCGAGAACGAGCCAAGCTGCTCCGGCGCCGATAAGTGCGTTTCCCAAAGCTATCCACAAAGCATTCAACCCAAACTGCCACCCTTGCGCCCCTGCGAATCCGATAAATATGACGGCAGAAAAGTAAGATGTACCGTAAGCCACAGCGGAAACCCAAGGACCAAGAGTCCTTCCGCCCAAGAAGAAATCTCCCAATGTTTTGGTTTTTCTCATGCCCCAGAAACCTATGCCTATCATCAGGATTAAAAACACCGCTAAAAAAATAATACCTACATTCATAGGTTACTATAGCATCTTGACGAATAAAACTCAAGAAGGGGATGGAAGGGCTATCGTTCCGAACCTACACGGCTATACCTACGAAGGGCGGCGATGATAGATTCACCATTATGCCGCACATCGCCTGCGGAGTCAAGCAAAGCGAACAACGTCTTCGCTCGTTCGTAATCTTCATTCGTATCAATCGTAACGCGGAAAACAGAACCTTGCCATTTGAGCGGCGCTAAAGGTCGGTGCAGGAGGAACAATTCAGGATGATGGTAAAGGTAAGGACAGACATGTTCCCGCTCTTCAGGCAAATCGGCGTATCTTTCGGCACGGAGTAGGGCAGACGCGGAGATGACTTCCACACCTGCGCCATAGGGCAGACCTGCATAACCCGCATAGTCCGCGCCGAGTCTGGCCGCTGACCGCTCCAAAGCAATCGCCGCATCCGCGAACACAAAAGGATTGTCACCGGTGGCGCGGATAAGCCGGTCCAATGCGAACTTGTTGACGGCCGTACAATAACGCGCAAGCACATCGTCCTTGGATCCGCCTAAGACTTCAAAACCGACTTTTTCCGCGAAGGGGGCGAATATGGAAACACAGTCTTCGGGACACGCAAGCACGTACTTATCAATAGGCACGCGCTTGAGTGCTTCCATGACACGGAACACGATGGGCTGACCGCCCAAAGTCAGCAGGGCCTTTCGTGGAAGCCGTGTGGAATCGATCCTTGCCTGCAAAACTACCGCAGTCATCGGCTTCTTTTGGGCGCGATTAACCGTTTTTTCCATTTTCTCCGCCCTGCATATACGGTGGTATGCGTCGCAACGCGCACTGATTCCAAGAGACATACCGCAATAACTTCCACCGCGAGCCCCCGCCCTATGTAACCAAGTCCTTCGCCTGTCTTACCTTTCACCATAACGGACGATGGTTCTATTTCCAGAATAGCCGCAAGGGAGGAACGGATTCTTTCGCGGTAAGGGAGAATTTTCTGCTTTTCGCACATGACCACGCAATCGAGGCTGACAAGGCGCCATCCCGCCTTTTTTACCCTGCCGAAGGCGGTTTGCAATAGAACGCAGGAGTCCGCATCCATGAACGTCGTATCAGACGGTGGGAACAATTCACCGACATCTCCAATGCCCGCCGCACCTAATAGGGCGTCAACGATCGCGTGGCAGAGTGCGTCTCCGTCCGAATGTCCTAGTTCGCCTTTTTCCGATGGAATCTCGATTCCGCCGAGTAGAAAACGCCGCCCTGGAACAAGCCGATGCAGGTCCTGCCCTAAACCGATTCTAAACGATTCGGCGCGCCGATTGTGATACAGCAATATTAGATTCCTCTATAGGGCTATTTTGGTAGAGTGGCAAGCATAATAGCCTTGATGGTCCACTTGCGATTTTCAGCTTCGTCCCACGCACGACTCTGGGGCCCGTCAATCACCTCGGTAGTGACTTCTTCGCCTTTTACCGCGGGCAGGCAATGGAGGAATATTGTATCCTTACGGCCTGTCCTGTCCATCAGGTTTTGGTTGACCTGATAGGGCAAAAGGAGGGTACGGCGCTCGACTCTTTTTGATTCTTCACCCATCGAGACCCACACATCGGTATAAACTGCGTTCGCACCGATAACTTCATTCAAATCCGAGCTGACACGGATGTTCGCCCCATACGTCTTGGCTATAGGATCGCACTGGGCCAATAGTTCTGCATCAGGAGCCAGCGCTGGCGGGGTAATTATCGAGAAATTGACGCCAAGTTTCGAGCATATGACGAGGAGGGAACGGGCTACATTGTTTCGACCATCCCCCGCAAACACGAGCTTCTTGCCCTGGCAATTCCCGAAATTCTCCTCCAACGTGAGAATATCCGCAAGCGCTTGAGTCGGATGAAACAAATCTGTGAGCCCGTTATAGACCGGCACGCCGGAATAGTCGGCGAGCGTTTTGACTGTCGACTGTTTGAACCCCCGGAACTGAATGGCGCTGAACATACGTCCCAGAACGCGGGCTGTATCCTCAACTGATTCTTTCGCGCCCAACTGTATGTCGTCTGTGGAAAGAAACACCGGATGTCCACCTTCCTCGCCAAACGCCGTTTCAAATGCACATCGCGTACGGGTGGAACGTTTCTCAAAGAGCATTGCCAGGGTCTTACCTTTAAACCGCTCCTTTCTCTCATTCTTTTCCGATTTCACCTGCTTAGAAAAATCCAAAAACAGCCGTATTTCCTCGCTCGTGAAATCAAGCCATGTCAACAGCGACTTTCCTTCCAAACTCGCTAGTTTTTGTGTATTCATATGAATATGATAGTAATATTGAGAATATTAGTCAAGGTCGTTTGTTTGTCTGTTACATGTCTAGGATTGTCTCCAGCGTCTTTACGTTTAGTTTATTTGGATAATTTTATTGTCTAGACAAAACAGAGAAATTGCGGTATATTTAAATTGTATGTTATTAACTGAATTTGAGACTTGGTACCGCAAACGATATCGCAGAACGAGTTCCGCGCTGACAACAGCAGCCTTTATTTTAGCCGACCTCATAGGCGTTATGCTTTCCTTTGGGACAGGTTTTTTTCTGGTAAACGCTTACGATATAAAGTTGATAACGTTTCGGGCTTTTATTACCTATTGGCCCTATCAGCCGGTCTTTCTCATATTCTTTCAATTCAATGGACTCTATCCGGGCGTCGCGCTTGCGCCTGCGGAGGAATTACGGCATTTCTCCTTAAGCTCCCTGCTTGCACACGGTTGCATCATTTTGTCTCGTTACATTGAAGACAAGGAATGGGACCCCATTTCCATAGCCTTTATCATCAGTCTTACTTTTTCTCCGTTCATTCTGCTTATCTGCCGGGACCTTATGCGTTTTATCTTGGACAAAACCAAGTTGGGCGGCATACCGGCCGTCATATTTGGAAGCGGAAACATCGGCAAACTCATCGTTGACCAGCTCCTGAAAAGTCGTAAAACAGGCTATATACCGGTTCTCATACTCAATGACGAAAAGAACGCTATGGACAACTACCGCGGCGTTCCCGTCATCCACGACACGAGCATCGCGCAGGAAATCGTCAAACGTTTCAACATAAAAATGGCCATCATCGCTATGCAGGGTGCGAATAAGGATAAACTAAAACGCCTCTTGAACGATTCCGTGTCTGCCTTCCGTTACAGCGTGATTATCCCTGACTTCTTCAATGTTACCAATATCTGGATGTCGGTACGCGACTTTGACGGGGTACTGGGTTTTGTTACCAGTCACCGTCTACGAATGTTTTGGAATTGGGGCGTCAAGAGATTCATAGATTTGGCACTGGTCTTCATTGGAGGAACGATACTTCTGCCTTTCCTCCTCATCATAGGGCTGTTGGTGAAGGCAACGTCTCCAGGACCCGTTTTATACGGGCATATACGGCTTGGACTCAATGGAAAGAAATTCAAGGCGTACAAGTTCAGGTCAATGGTCGTGGATTCTGACGATCGACTGAAAAGACTGCTCGATTCCGACTCCCGAATACGCGAAGAATGGGAGGCATCCCATAAGTTGAAGGACGACCCCAGAATCACAAAAATCGGGAGGATCCTCCGTAAGCTGAGTTTTGATGAATTTCCCCAGCTCATCAATGTACTGAAGGGTGAAATGAGTCTGGTGGGACCGCGCCCCATCGTCGATGATGAAGTTGAAAAATACGGGGAAGATTTCAAGCGCATCTTTTCGGTAAAGCCAGGGATTACCGGACTGTGGCAGGTTTCCGGGCGTTCGGACACTGATTATGCAGAGCGCATTTCCTTCGACACCTACTACCTGCAAAGTTGGTCAATCTGGCTGGATTTGTGGGTGCTTTACAAGACCCTAGGCATAGTGGTTAAAGGAAAAGGCGCGTATTAGAGAATGGTGAATAGGAAAAAAGGGTGTCTCGTTACTTTACATTTCTCGCTTGCACAAAATCCGTTCCCTATTCCTTCTAAAAACAAAGAGGAGCAAGAATGAAAAAACTAATCTTGGTATTATGCGTCATTTGTTTGACACTACCGGTCTTCGGACAGATACGGGCCTTATCCAATGTGTTTCCGTCTTTGGATGCGGAACAAAAGGTTGCAGTCTTTTCAAAAGATGGACTCGCTCTGTCAAGCAAAGAGGGTAAGCTGTTTTTGAATCCGGTTTCCGCAGGCTTAAATATAACAGAAGGCATTCTGAGACGGAATTTCCCTTATGTAACGGAATATCTCATCGTTTTACCTTTTAAAAACGTCCGTCTTGTGGACATTTATAACGCGTTTGGGCGGATTCGGGACCTAAAAGGACGACTCTACCATTCCGCCACTAAAGGCGAAGACATTCCGCTCTTTGAGGACGCTACCCGCATAATAAGCGACAAAAAAACGACGCCCATTCCTGACCCAGATAAAGTGTCATTCACACCTCGGTCGGAGACAATTTTTATTAAGCTGAAAGATTCGAATTTCGGCAATTCTTTCTATCGCGCGGAAATCGCCACCACCCAAAGTTCTATAATATGCACATTGACCAACTTTAGGAGTCTCAACTTCTTCTTTATACCGGTCATTAAAGAAAACAGTTTTTCCGCGCAACTCTACGTGGAGCCGGTGAATGAAGGTATCTTGATTTACAGCGTCGCGGGAACAGATGTGTCGGACTTTGTCGCCAAATATGTGGATATGAATTCTGCCATCAAGAAACGTCTGGACGTACTTAACGCCTGGATGGTAGACGGTATCAAATAATCTGTATATGGAGGGGATAAACTATGGAAAAAAAGGAAGCCGTAAAAAAAATACCAGAACGGATGGAAATCGCCCAAAAAGACACATGGGATTTGTCCAAACTCTTTCAAAACGACGAAGAATGGAACAAAGGATTGGCGGAATACGAGGAAAAGGCGGGAAAAATCCCCTCTTTTCAGAGAACACTGGGGCAGAGCGCCGAAAAGTTGGCTGATTGGCTCGATTTCTCTAAAGAATTCGGCATTTTTGAGGAACGCCTCGCCTATTACAGTGAGTTGCGACAGACTGAAGACGAAGGCAGTGCGACAGCCCGCGCTATGAGCGGTAAGTTCTTGATTGCCGTGACGAAGGCGCAAGCTGCGGGCGCGTGGTCGGCGCCGGAAATACAGGCAATCCCGGATAGCATAATGGCGCGGTTCTTGGAACATCCTCGCATAGCCGAATATGTCATTTACTTGAAAAAATTGCTCCGCTACAAGCCGCATATTTTGAGCGAAAAAGAAGAGCGCCTGCTCGCTATGAAGAGCGAGTCCGAGACCGTGCCGTATACCGTGTTCTCGGTTCTCACGAATGCGGATATTGATTTTGGCTCTGTGGACACACCGGAAGGGGTAAGGGCCCTGTCTCAGTCAACGTGGTCGGTTCTTATGGAAAACAAGGATAGGGATTTGCGTCGGCAGGCTTATGCCGCGTTTTATCGACAGTTTGATGCCCACAAAAACACACTTGCCGCTCTTTATGCGGGACAGGTCAAGCAAAACGTAGTCAATGCGCGGATTCGCGGGTATCCATCCGCCCGCGCCGCGTCTCTTTTCAGCGACAACGTGGACGAAGTAGTCTACGATAACCTCGTTGACACCATCGGTAAAAATCTCGCGCCTCTGCATCGCTACTATGCCCTACGGAAGAAGGCTCTCAGGTTGCTGGAACTACGCCACTACGACGTTTACGTACCGATTGTGGACACGCCGAATAAGGTCAAAAGGCGGACATGGGAAGCGGCGGTTGATATGGTGTCGGCGGCACTTGCCCCGCTCGGCGCGGAATACGTTGACATCCTGCGTGGAGGGCTTTTGGGGCGATGGGCTGATCGTTACGAAAACAAAGGTAAGCGGGCAGGAGCGTTTTCCGCAGGCAGTTATACTGCTGACCCGTATATCTTGATGAACTACAAAGACGATTCTATCCGAGATATGTTTACTATGGCGCACGAGGGCGGTCATTCTATGCATTCGTTCTATTCGGCGCAAAACAATCCATTTATGCACTATAGTTACACGATTTTTGAAGCTGAGGTTGCTTCCACGTTCAACGAAGAACTGCTTTTCCGTTATTTGAAGAACGATGCGGAAAAGGCGGGGGACCGTGCCTTGCTCACCTACATTGTAAACAAACGAGTTGACGACATTCTTGCTACGCTTTATCGACAGACTATGTTCGCCGAGTTTGAAAAACGGACGCACGAGCTAGAAGAAAGCGGTTCCCCGCTCACGTTGGACATTTTGCGGAACGAGTATCGTACGCTCTTGGAGAAATACTTCGGGGGAGTATGCGTTTTTGAGTCGGAAAGCGATATTGAAGGCTTGCGGATACCACATTTTTATAGCTCATTCTATGTTTATAAATACGCGACTGGTATTTCCGCGTCTCTGGCTCTCGCGGAGCGGGTTCTTAAGGGTGGAAAAGCGGAACGGGACGATTATTTCACCTTTCTCGCATCCGGCGGATCGCGTTTTCCTATAGACAGCCTGAAAGTCGCGGGCGTAGATATGTCGACTCCCCTGCCGATTGAATCTGCTTGTGCGGTTTTCAACAAACTAGTCGAGGAATTGGAAACCTTGCTGGAATTTTAAATGGAGGGAAGCTATCATACCATAAACTTTTCCCTACAATTTGGACTGATTCCACTTGACCTTTTATCTACATCGTCTTACTCTATGGCATGGCTGATTACACGAAACCAGATGTATGGGCGTTACGAGCGCAAAAAGAAGGTTATCCCGCCCGTTCTGTTTATAAACTCAAAGAAATTGACGAAAAATTCTATCTTTTAAAGTCGTCTGCTTTATTCGGCAAGTCGCCGCAAGTGAAGGTCCTGGACCTGGGCGCCGCGCCCGGGAGCTGGAGCCTTTATATCCTGCGGAACACCGCATTGTCTCTCACCGCGGTTGATCTCTCACTGCTCTCACGGCAGTTTGATAAAGGGCTTTTTGACGATAAGGAACGATTTTTCTTTATTCAAGCCGACGTAACTGATAGAGGGACAAAAGCTCTTATCAAAGAACGTGGACCCTTTGCTCTGGTGTTAAGCGATGCGGCGCCTATGACAACGGGTAATCGCTCCATTGATACAGCGCGCTCTCTCGCACTTGCGGAAACCGCTTTGGAATACGCCACGGACGTATTGGTAAGGGGCGGACGCTTCGTGGTCAAGGTTTTCCAAAGCGGTGATAGCGGCGAACTACTCAAAAAAATCAAGGCGGTTTTTGATACAGGCGTTAGTTTCAAACCCAAATCGTGCCGACGGGGGTCCTTTGAAACATATTTCATCGGAATCAAAAAAAAATAGACGGCAACTCAGAGGTAGAGCGCTAAAAGGAGTGGAGATAGGGATAGATTTTTACAAACCTAACTCTTAATTCCTCTAAAGCGTCATACCATCTGAGTCAACTCCTAATTTTTATATAGTTAGAATACAGGTTCCTCTTCGGTTGCAAGAGTTGCGGACATAGTTTCTTCCACAGCTACCTTATCCGGAGCCTCCTCCTTTTTAAATTCGGGGCGGAATTCCACGTGTTCCGCGACAATGGTTACCTTTGAGTGAATCTTGCCATCGACACCGTTCCATCTATCTTGCTTGAGACGTCCTACCACACGGACGCCTCGACCTTTGCGCCCCTGATGGTAGCAATTCTCGGCAAGTTTAGACCACGTCTCAACGTCAAAGAAACTCACTTCTTTCTCCATACCGGAGTCCTGCTTGTAAAAGCGGTTAGATGCAAGACTGAACGTGCACAAAGGTGTTCCCTTGGCTGTTGATTTAAACAACGGGTCCCTAACAAGATTTCCCTCAATCAAAATGGAATTTAGATTATTGTTCATAAAGCCTCCTCCTAAAATTCGTGACAGCCATTCAAAATCGCCCGGCCGCCTCTTACTATCTATAAGGAAACACCGTGGAAATTGCTTTGTTTTTAAAGATTTTTTAGATATTTTCTATAAAAATTTTTATGGACGTATTATACGGCGGTCCCTTAATAAACCCCTTGATACAAACAGAAAAATATGATATCTATATAATAAAGAAGAGAATAAAGGAAAGGTCGGTGATGTGGAAAGTAAGCGATCATTATTGTTTCCCGTATCACACCAAGGAAAAATGGAAAAAACAGAAAGAATTTCGTCCCTGTCGGTTAAAAGATGTATATTCTCGCTCTTTCGGGATAAAACAACGACTAAAGTTTGCCTGCCTTGTATCAGAAAGATTTTTTACAACTTCTTCTACCGGCAGTACAAGGCGAATCTATTGCGGAATGTGCCGGTGGTAAATGTAGATCACGTCTTAGACGAAAAAATTCCCTTTCTGCCTCAAAAAGTGAGCATCTATCTTGATTTTATCGCGCTTTGGATACAGACAGCGGGTTTCTTACTGAAAATAGGGGCTAAAAAAGAAGCGGCGGACTTTGTGGCATCCATTGGAGAACTATATGCCTTTGCCGCGGAAGTTTACGCGAAACATATGTCGACTACGAAACGCCCGCGCTATCTGAGAATGTTTCGTTTCGCGCTGATTCACGCTTTTGACCCGCATCTTATGTGCGTACCGAGCCTGCATGTGATGGTGGTCACATTTGCATATGAGAAGTTCGCGGAAACTGATGGCGCTTTTGAAAGCCAAAAAAGCGAACTCAAAAACAGGGCGCTCGCTATTATTGAATCGGTACTCTACGTGAAACAGCATAGCATCAACTGCGTGGCATCAGCTTTTCATGCTCTCTCTCGTTTCGACAGGGACCTCTTCCCTCCGCAGGAAGCCGAGTCGTTCACCGCCTGTCTCTTCACAGATGGAACAATCCCGGAACCGGATGCTGTTCTCATTCGGAAGCATATCTTGACTCTTTACAGAAAATTCCTCTCTGAAGGTGAAGACCAACCATGGGAAAAACCCCTGCTGGATTTTCTTGCTACTTTTCATATAAAACACAGAGAACGTAAAGGATATCAGAGAAAAGAAATGAATAACTTATCTCCCCATAGGTCCTTTACGTCCCCAGCGGTTTGAATTTTCAGCGCGGCCATTAACCGATGTCCGTGTATTAAAGTTCAAAAAGGTTAAAAAAATAAAAAGACCTTGAAAATAATTGTGAAAATGGGTAGACTATCATATAATTTGGGATTAGGGGGGCTTTATGAATGTTGAAATTTTAGACGAGAAAGTGTTGAATACGACTCCTGCATATATCAAAGTCATAGGGACAGGCGGCGGCGGCTCTAACGCGGTGAATCGCATGATAGAGTGTGGTTTGCATAGGGTTGAGTTTATCGTGGCAAATACCGATGTGCAGGATTTAAATAAATGCAAAGCCAATATCAAGGTGCAGATAGGGTCCAAGCTTACCGGCGGTAGAGGCGCGGGAGGCAAGCCAGAAATCGGCGAGAAGGCAGCTAACGAGGACCGTGAAAAGATAGCAGATGTCCTGCGGAACGCGCATATGGTGTTCGTTACTGCGGGAATGGGCGGCGGCACCGGCACAGGTTCCGCGCCGGTTATTGCTCAGGTGGCGCGGGAACTTGGCGCACTCACCATAGGCATCGTCACGAAGCCTTTTGAATTTGAGGGTCGTTACAAAATGAAGCTCGCTGAGGAGGGCATAGCCAAACTACGGGAGGGCGTTGATTCGCTCATTGTCATCCCGAACCAGCATCTTTTAAGCATCGTGGGACGAAATATGCCTATTATGGAAGCCTTTCTCAAAGCAGATGACGTGCTTCGCCAAAGTGTGCAAGGCATATCGGACATTATCACGGAAACGGGACTCATAAACATCGACTTTGCGGATGTTGAAAGTACCATAAAAGGGCAGGGAGATGCGCTTATGGGTATAGGCTTTGGATCCGGCGATAACCGCGTGGCCGATGCTACTTCGGAAGCCATTGACAACCCGCTTCTGGAGGACACATCCATTGAAGGGGCGACTCACATCCTCATCAACGTGACGGGCGATCCGAAAAACCTATCCCTTACAGAATTCGACGAAGCCGTAAAAATCATCACGGCTAACGCGGACCCTAACGCTATCATCATCTCTGGCGCGAGTCATGAAGCCGGCATGGATGACAAAATAAAGGTAACGGTCATTGCTACTGGTTTCCAGAATAAAGTTGTAAAATCATCTGCGAAGCCGGGAGAGTCTGTGCAGGAAAAGAAGAGCGGCGATGTTATATCAGACAGAGATTGGCAGAAATTAATTGGAGGACGCGATAAACAGACCGAGTTTTATTCGGCTAGAAATACGTATCCTGGAGATAATCTTGACGAGCCGGCTGTGTATCGAGCGAGAAAGCATATACAGCCCAATGCCAATGGTGGATAATTATGAAGAAATTGTTTTTGGCGATGTCGATGGCGTCTGTATTGGGCGTATGTGTTTATGCGGAAAATGAGACGATGTTGGAGGAAGGCATACAGCAAATCGCTCAGAAAGTTACCGGTAAACTTATCGCACGATTTTTGGATGAGTCGAATCCCGTTTCCAACAGAAAAATAGCAGTCATAAACATCGAATCAGATTCAGATAAGCTCTCGGATTACATTATCACTCATTTGGTAGCCGAATTTATAGATAACAAAATAAGCGTTGTGGAGCGTGATAGTAAAAGCCTTGAGAAAGCCCATGCCGAACAAATCTATCAGGCATCAGGTGCGGTGAATGACAGCGAAGTTCAATCCATAGGCAACGAGCTTGGAGTGGGCTATATCATCAGCGGCGTTTTTAGAGATGTGGACAAGAAGTCTTATGAATTACTCGTTAAAGCCGTAAATGTCGGAAGTATGGGTATCGAAGCAATAGAAATGATAACTATCTCTAAAGATGACGAAAGAATCAAAGGTTTGCTTACTGATATCGAAGCGACAAAGAGGCTCAAAGCCGAGCGGGCGGCTCAAAGACAAGAGCGACTTCTCGTATTACAGAATCATTTGAAATTCGGCATTGCCAAATGGGACGAATCTTTGTTCAACTACCGACTCTACGACATTCCACAGCTCGGCTTCTTTTGGAAATTGGGCGTTGATTATAGAAACATGTTCATCAGGCTTTCATCGCCGATTTCTCTGGGCGTAAAGCTACCGTACCCTCCCTTGATTTTCTCATACGAATCGAGCTTTTTGGGTGTTGGTTTTGAGCAATTGGACTTCACCTTTGGTTTTGATTTTGACAAGACGAAAGAAACATCCAAAGTCACCTTTGCCGATGAATTTTTCTTTAGAGTCATAAATATAAGCATATGGGGAGGCGTTCCCTTTGGGGGCAGAGGTGGAATATATGCGCTGTTTGAGCTTACACCTGCGGTGTTAGGCGCAATAGGTGGGGAAAACTTCGGCGTTGCCTTTGGATTCAGTGGAGGATTGCGGGTTACATTTTCGAAGTATGTGAGTGTCGATATGCGATTTGAGCGGTATACCCTTTACGACAACATCGAATCCATAAGCGATTACCTCGGCGTATTTTTCAATTACAAGATTTTCGGGCCTCGTAATGACCTGCATCAATAGACTTATCGAGAAATACCACGACCGACTCGTGTTGATGGAAAGACGATCGCTTCTCACAGCGGAAACCTATGGTCTCGAAATCAGGCTTTTTTTGAGATGGGTGGAATCTGAAGGTCTCGATACTGCCGACATTCCTGCTCGACAACTAACTGGTTATCTGGAGAAACGCCGTGAAGTCGACGGCGTCCGTTCAACCGCAAAATCCCTCTCCGCACTCCGCTCATTTTTTCGTTTCCTCATCGACGAAGGTATCCGCCCGGATAATCCGGCCGATATTTTGGAGACACCCCGTAAGAAATTCCGTCTACCTACGGTGTTGAGCAAGGAGGCTGTGGATAGATTATTCCTCCTCATTGACACCAATACACCTCTCGGCATAAGAAACCGCGCCATCTACGAGCTTATCTATTCTGCTGGCTTGCGTGTGTCGGAAGCCGTCTCTCTTAACGTGAAAGACATTGTTTTCTCCGAAAAAATCGCTAAAGTATCGGGCAAAGGCAATAAGGAAAGACTCGTGGTTTTCGGGGAAACCGCTGAATTTTGGCTACGACGTTATAAGGAAGAGTCGCGCTCCGAGCTTGTAACGCGTGCAAAATTGCAACGAACGCCGCCGCAAGCCCTGTTCTTGAGTAAGAACGGTAAACGCCTCTCCCGAAAGAGCATGTGGCGGAATTACAAGATCGTCGCCTATCTTGCAGGTTACAGTTCCAAACTGCACACGCTTCGTCACGCCTTCGCTACGGAACTGCTCGCCGGTGGCGCTGACTTACGAAGCGTTCAGGTGCTTCTCGGTCACGCGAACCTGGCCACGACTCAGATTTATACCCATGTCAATTCGCTGTTACAGGAAAGCCATAGTCGGTACCTGCCCAATTTGAGTGATTTGCGGAAATAGAAACCGGTGGGTCGCGCCATTTCTTGCAATCAGACTACTGTTTAATTAAGGCGCTCTCTTACCATTTGAGCTTTGACAGGGATGCATTAGCGGTTGTTTTTACTCTTTCGGAATAGTCAAGATAATCCCGAATACGAAGCAGGTCGTCAAAGGCAAGCTTGTCTCCGATTTCGCCTAAAGCGTAGACAAAGGCGATAACGATGTCTTCGTCTGGAGGGATTTTTTGCTCGGCTTGGGAGTTGAACAATCCCAACTGCAAAATAAGAGTTTTTGTGGCGTCTGTGGTTCCCATAGCGCCGAGGAGGTTCACAGCGTCAATGAATTGGGCTTTTGCCGCAGATGCATTCGTGTAATCGGTCTGTACACGGTAGAAGTGCTTGATTGCCAGGTCAGACGCTCGCACCCACTTTAAGTCGGTCAAAATGCGGGCAGACTGATTACGTAAATCGGTAAGGGAACCATCGGTTCCATCATCGTTAAGACCGGCTTCCAGAGCTGCCTGTGCTAGTTCGCCCTTGTCGAGGTTGGTTAGTTTCCCGCTTTCCGCGCCCAGTCGGAAAGCGATGAGTTTCTCTGTCGAGGGATTCGTTTGGATGATGTTTAGTAAAAACCCCTTGAAATCCCCCCGAATATCGTTTAAGCTTGCGGTCGCGGTTTGCAGGATTTCTTCAGGGTAGGCAAGGGAAAGCGCCGTAAATAGCGCCGGATATAAAGATGCGTTTCCGAGACTGCCAGCCGCAGAAACAGCCGCTTGTAGCACCGGATAATCAAGCGTTATACCGGAATGGAACAAGGCATTCTGATTCTCAAGAAATTGATTCAAACCATCCACGATTTCAGTATTTTCTTCACCCAAAACGCCCAGCGCATTGAGGATTTCTACTCGTGTCAGGACATCGCTGTATACGGAGAACAGTTTCCATAGCGTTTCGGACGAGTCTGTATCACCGGCGTCAGCCGCCCCTCTGGCCGCGATGCCTATGAGGTTTATCATATCCGCGTCATTATTCATGATTTTCCCGCTCCAAAGGGCGTAATTAAGGGCAAAATTACAGAGACGCCCCATAAATTCCCCCGAGCGCTCATCCATCGCCGCATCACGCAGTACTCCCGCTTTGCCTGTTAAATCAGCCTTCACAAAACTCCGTTCATAGGATATGAGTATTGGCTCTTGAGCTATCACGGGACAGTATAAAAAATAAAAGGCAAAAAGCAAACCCCTCTTTTTTCCATAAATACAATGCATTCTTTGTCTCCTCCTTGTAATATTTTCTATAATATTACAATATGAATTATGAAGAATATCATAGAAGCCTTTATCCTCTATGTGCTGTTTTTCTTTCCCACCTACGTGGAAACCCCGACGTCTATCTCGTTTTCGATTTATCGAGAGTTGTTTCGCATCTTTATCTATAATATACCTGCTTTTTCTCTGATTTTCTACCTGTTAAATGGGAAGCGATTTTGTAGCAAATCGGAAAATCTTGGCACGATTTTTCTGCGACAAGGCTTGAGATTTTTCCTGACTTTTTCTGCTGTATTACTAGTTCTATGCCTGATTTCGTTTTGCGTATCGACAGCGGCTAGTTTTTTCTCCCCTTTCGCCTCAAGTCCCCTGTTGGAAAAACCATACGACGCGGCTGAATGGCTCGTTCTCTTCATCTCCTGTGTAACCACCGGTTTGCTTGAAGAAATATTCTTCCGCGTTTATTTGCCGAAACGGTTTTCAAATGCCCCAGCCGCACTCGTCGTACCTTTTCTGTTTTCAACCGCCCTTTTCGCCTTCTCTCATCTTTACGAAGGATCATGGGGCATAATAAACGCCTTTCTATCAGGATTTTTCCTCTGCCTCGTGTTTGCCAAAACAAAAAACCTCGCCAGTATTGCTATGGCGCACGGCTTTTACAATTTTCTTGTCTATGCGATGGGCTTATAGCGATTTGAAAAAGGTCTATTCGTATGCCTCCTGATTCGGCGATGAAATAAGTACCGCCATACTACGGGGTTTCATAAGGTAGATGCCATTTGACGGCAAAGGTCTTTCAGTGCCGGGCGTCAGTATGTCATCAGGGGAAGGCAGCGCAGTATCAATGGTTTGTAACCACTTTTTCTCCTTCGGCGGATCGCAGACCTTGAACGATGCTTGTTGCTGGTGGGCGTTGAACATAATGAAAAAGTCGTTGTCATCTCGGTCAGCCAAAATTTCTGCTTTACTCCCATCCAGCCTGAATGCAAGACATCCTTCGAGTTCATCCCATTTCGGGGTCTGCCCTTTTTCGTCGAACCATGTTATGTCCGGCGGTGCGTTGTACTTACCGTTAGCACCAGTGAAGAACTCAGGGCGCATAAACCCCGGATGCCGTAGACGGAAAGCTATCATTTCCTTGACAAAACGAAAAATATCCTTGTTTTTTTGAAGCAGCCGCCAATCGAACCACGATATTTCATTGTCCTGACAATAGGCGTTATTGTTGCCTTGTTGAGTACGCCCGAATTCATCGCCTCCAAGAATCATAGGCGTTCCCAAAGAGACCATAAGAGTGGCGAAGAAATTCTTGATGATCCGTCCCCGCATCTTCTGAATGGTAGGGTCATTCGTTGGTCCTTCAACTCCGTTATTTGAACTATAATTGTTGTCCGCGCCATCTCGGTTATTTTCACCGTTTTGCTCGTTATGCTTACAATTGTAGGAAATCAAATCCTTGAGTGTGAACCCGTCGTGGCTGGTGATGAAGTTAATGGAATGAAAAGGCTTGCGCCCATCCCGCAGATAAAGGTCGGAACTGCCCGCGATACGTGTCGCCAGATGGCGAGTTTCATAGAGGTCGCCGCGCCAGAATTTACGCACCGTATCCCGGTACTTGTCATTCCATTCGGCCCATCGCCCGCCAGGGAACCATCCTACCTGATACGCTCCGCCCGCGTCCCATGCTTCAGCTATTATTTTCGTGTTACGCAGGATAGGGTCTTCGGCAATTCCCTCCAAAACAGAAGCGTTTTCCATGAGTTCGCCTTTTTGATTCCGTCCTAGAATCGAGGCAAGGTCAAAACGGAACCCATCCACGTGCATCTCCACAACCCAGTAGTGTAGGCAGTCGATGATAAACTTATGCCCCACCAAGTTGTTACAGTTGAATGTGTTGCCACATCCGGAATAGTTTTTATAGTAGCGTTTGTTTTCGTCAAGGGTGTAATAGATAGTATTGTCAAGTCCACGGAACGAATACGTGGGACCAAGCTCGCTCCCTTCTGCCGTGTGATTGAAAACCACATCGAGAATCACTTCAAGACCGGCTTTGTGTAGTTCTCTGACCATTTCCTTAAATTCACGTACCTGCGCTCCGGGCGTATGGTCGGAGGCATAGATATTCTTCGGTGCGAAGAAGGCGATGGTCGAATAACCCCAGTAATTTTTCAGTTTTTCACCTGTGCGTGGGTTCTGTGACGTAAGTTCGTCCTCATTGAAGTCGTGAATCGGCAAAAATTCAAGACTCGTAACGCCCAGCTCTTTAAAAAATGGAATTTTCTCAATAACGCCTTTGAATGTTCCCGGATGCTTAACCTTTGCCGAAGGATGTTTGGTAAGCCCTTTGACATGGGTTTCGTAAAGCACGCTGAAGCGGAGTGGGTAGTTCAAGGGTGTATCTCCCTGCCAATCGAAGGTATCGTCAATTACGATACAGCGGGATTGGATGGAGAAGTTTTCCTCGTAAGAAAAAGAGAGGTCCCATGCCGGGTCATCCGGGTCGTAGCTGAAAGACTTTCTCCAATAATTCAAATAATTGGGGTTTGTGATGGCTTTCGCGTAAGGGTCGAGAAGAGCTTTATATTTGTTGAATCGAAAGCCTTTTTCAGGTATGTACAGGCCATCAACCGTGTAAAGATAGAGTGCACCTGCCTTTAGACCTGGGATAAAACAATGCCATATATCGCCGGTACGGTTCTTCTGTGGGTCGAAGGGAAACATCTTGTAAGCACTGGCATAAGAGTTATCTTCATAAAGTATAAGGGTTATCGCAGATGCATTTCTTGAAAATATTGAAAAATTGACCCCTCTATCCGTCAGGGAAGCTCCCAGGGGGAGAGGAACGCCGCTCTCAACTTTTTCTATTTCTACCGAACACATATAATTTATTATACTATAAAAATGCTATATATTCTACAGAAAATATTATATATCAATAAAAATTTCTCATTTTTTTTGTAAAGGACTTGAATATTTTTAGTATATTCCTTACAATAATAAATAAGGTATATATCGTAAAATTTCCTACATTTATGTAGGAACAACCTAAAAAGGAGGAAACAATGAATTTTTTGAAGAAAGGTGTCGCGCTTTTGAGCGTGGTAGCAATTACTGTTACGGTTGTTGCTTGTAGCGGACAAAAGGATACGATCAAAATCGGATTTAATATCCCATTGACAGGCGACTCTCCCAAATTAGGGGAAAGCGCGAAAAACGCGGGTGAGCTCATCAAAAGGGAAATAAATGCGGCCGGGGGTTTTGATGTCAATGGTAAGAAATATCAGCTTGAGTTTGTCTATGTTGATAATGAGCTGAGGCCTGAATCCGCGATTCAGGCGGCTTATCGCTTGATTGAGCAAGAGCGCGTACTTGCGGTAGTGGGACCCGCCGGTTCGGGACGCGCCATTCCTGCGGGGCAGGTGAATAACGAAAGCAAAACGCCGATGGTTTCTCCATGGGCAACGAATCCGGCGGTAACTAAGAACAGACCCTATGTGTTCCGCGCCTGCATTCTCGACCCGGTACAAGCGCCGGCCGCGGTTAGCTTTGTCAAGAAGCAGTTCCCGGACATCACGACTGTTGCTGTGCTTTACAATCTCGACGACGATTACTCCAAGACGCTCGCCGAATTATTCCGTAATAATTGGTCCGCAAACGGCGGAACCATTGTGACATTCGATAGTTTCGGGCAGAAAGACCAAGATTTTTCCGTTCAATTGACCCGCATCGTCAATTCTGATGCGGAATTGCTCTATTTGCCTGACTATTATAACCACGTGGCGCTCATCGTACCACAGGTGAAGAGTCTTGGCTGGGGCGAAAAGCCGATTCTAGGGAGTGATTCCTGGGGTTCCGCCGACCTATGGACGTTGAGTAAAGGTTCGGTCGCGGGCTACTATTTTACCGACCACTTCGCGGCGGTCGACGCAACCGGTTACGTGAAGGAATTCATCGAGAAATATCAGGCGGAATTCGGCGAGACCCCTGATAGTGTTGCGGCTCTCTCCTACGACTCTGCGAACATTATCCTCAAAGCCATTCAGAATATAGGCTTGACCGGCAATTTACAGAAGGACCGGGACAATATAAAGGACGCTATAGCCGTACTGAAAGACTATCCGGGTGTTACCGGACTGATGACGTTTAACTCGGACGGGGACCCGAATAAGCCTGCGGTCGTGGTTCAGGTTACGGCAAACGGGCAATTCGCGTACATTGACAGCTTAAAGTAGGGAGGGGGAGGAAGGAGGTTGGGAGTTGTAAATAGAGCAGTTTTTAGAACCCTATTAACGCTCCCTAGTTCTCTTCAAGTGAAAAATGTTATTACAGAATATATTCAATGCGCTCCAGTGGGGTAGTTTTTATTCGATGATAGCCCTGGGGTATTGTTTGGTCTACGGGGTTCTGCGTCTTATCAATTTCGCGCATGGCGATATATTTATGTCTGCGTGTTATTTTGCGTTCTTCATTGCCACCGCATTTGCAGGTTTTATCATACATAATGGGGCGCTTTTATTTGTACTGACGCTCGTTCTCACTATGTTTGTAACGAGTTTGCTCGGCGTCTTTATTGAGAGAGTCGCCTATAGACCCTTGAGGCAAAAGGGCGCGAACCGTCTCTACGTGGTTATTACCGCGCTGATGGTTGGCTTCATTCTGGAGAATGGTAACCTCGCGGCGCTTGGTGCGAGTGCACGACGGTTTCCGGACATCATTCAGGAACACATCTGGAAATTCGGACTTGTTACACTCACAAACCTGAAGCTGATGGTCATCATAGCGGCATTTACGGTTTTTGGCGTCTTGCAGTTCATCGTGAAAAAAACTGTGCTGGGAATGTCTATGCGGGCAATTTCTTACGACAAATTCGCCATTCCGCTGATGGGTATACCAGTCAACCGTGTGATTGTGTTCACTTTCGCGCTTGGATCTGCGCTTGCGGCAGTTGCGGGTATCCTTTTTGGTATGTCTTATCCTGTGCTTGACCCCTACATGGGTATGATCATTGGATGGAAAGCCTTCATTGCCGCTGTTGTCGGTGGCATCGGTGAAATAAGCGGCGCATTCATCGGCGGCTTTATGCTCGGTTTTATAGAAATCTTTATTGCTGCCTTCTTCCCGTCCAGTTTCAAGGACCTTGTTTCCTTCGTGATTCTCCTCGTCATTCTGGTCATCAAACCAACGGGTTTCTTTGGCACAGCGAGAACGAATAAGATATAGGAGGGCAGGGGAGTGGGAGTTAGGACATCAGGAACAAAAGGCGGGATCATCAGCATTGCAATTATAGCCTTTGCGATAGGCGGAATCACGGCCGCGGCCGCGATGGGAATCGTCAACCAATACGCGCAGAGTGTGATGATGGCTATCGGCGTGAACATCATTTTCGCGGCAAGCCTCAACATCGTCAACGGCTATATGGGTGAATTCTCCTGCGGACACGCGGGTTTTATGGCAGTCGGCGCTTACGTTTCGTCCGTATTGTCCTTGATACTATTCAACGAAAACCAATTCACAGGTAATCCTCTCCTTCCGACGGAAACTGCTCTATTCCTCTTTCCGATCATCATTATCATAGGTGGAATCTTCGCCGCGTTCACCGGACTATTGGTGGCAATCCCTTCGTTCAAGACACGGGATGACTATTTGGCAATCATCACTCTTGCGGCAAACTACATTATTACGTCTGCCATAAATAATTTAAGCGTCGTGGGTGCGAGTCGTGGGCTTATGGGTATGAAAGGTACGCTTTTCGCAATGGATAACGTGCTTCATCTGCCGTGGATGCTTATCTGGATAATGGTCTTCGTCGTGATTTCGGTTTTGTCAATCAAACGGCTTATGGCATCTGTTCTGGGTAAAGGCATCTCAGCTATTAAATACGATGAGGTCGCGGCCGAAATTATGAGCGTGGACACGAATCGGCTGAAATTGCTGGCATTTATGTTCTCCTCTGGTCTTGCGGGTATTGCGGGCGGTCTTTTCGCTCACATCTTAGGTTTTATCAATCCCGCGTCCTTCAACATCATGAAGTCCACAGAAGGGCTTGTTATGGTTTACCTTGGCGGTATGGGTTCCCTCTCTGGTTCTGTGCTGTCCGCCATTTTGTTTACCTTCCTTTTGGAACTGCTTCGCCCCCTGCAAATTCTGAAGTGGGTATTCATCCCGCTTCTCCTGATTCTATTGATGCAGTTTCGTCCGGAAGGTATTCTTGGTCACCGTGAGTTGACAGACGTGTTCCCACGTCTGCGGATTTTTAGTATCGGGTATCGGCAACATCATAATACAGTGAAGAAGTAAATGGATAAAATTACGATATTTAAGAATTTCCACATTATTGACGAAGAAACAGATATGTTCGGGACGGTTATCGCTAGAAATCGGGTCATAGAAGAAATATTTTCCGAATCCCCATCTGATTTTGGAAAATTTGAAGCGGATGAGATGATTGATGGAAAAAATTGGTTGCCCCTTATGCCCGCGTTTGCGGATATGCACGCTCATTTTCGGGACCCAGGCTTTCCCGAAAAGGAGACTCTTGAGTCAGCCTGCCTTGCCGCACATACAGGCGGTTATGGCGTGGTTGTATGTATGGCGAATACTAAACCGGTAATTGATACTATCGAGGCGGCAAATGCCCTGAAACGCCGCGCCGACGCTCTGGGACTCATAGACCTTTATCCGGCTGTTTCTCTCACTCATAATATGGAAGGTAAGGCGCTCTCCGCTGTTTTACAGAGGGCAGACTCACCAGTAAAAACAGCGTCTCAACTCCCTATTTTACTCTCCGAGGACGGGAAAGACATTGCCGATGATGTGCTGTTTCTGTCCGCGTTGAAGGCGGCCGCACGGCTCAATATTACCGTGTCCTGCCACTGCGATGCGGGTGGCGCAAAGGCGGCAGAAGCAAAGAAAGCTGGTTTGTCCCGTACGGTTTGGTCCCGTATTGAGGAGAATGTTGCAGTGAAAAGGGCGATACGGCTTGGACGAGAGGCGGACTGTCGTCTCCATATCGCCCATGTTTCCACCAAAGAATCCGTGGAGATGGTGCGCCACGCAAAGCGAGATTTTCCGTCATTTAGGATAACCTGTGAAGTAACGCCTCATCACATTGCGCTGACGGAAACAGACGCTGAAAAACTAGGCGATGAATCTTTTGGTAGAGTGAATCCACCTTTACGTACCGAGGCGGACAGGCTGGCACTCATCGAAGGCATCATTGACGGCACGGTAGATGCCATTGCCACCGACCATGCGCCTCACACTTCTGCGGATAAAGCGGAAGGCGCACCGGGTTTTTCTGGTTTGGAGACGGCTTTCGCCGTATGTTATACGGAACTCGTGAAAAAAGGCGACATTAGTCTCCAAAAGCTCTCCTCTTTAATGAGTGTTTCGCCTTGCCGTATTTTGGGATTGAAGAAGCGCGGGCTTATAAAAGACGGCTTTTGTGCAGACTTTGCCATTGTAGACACGGAAGCGGAGTGGGTTGTTCATAGCGAATCGTTCAAATCGCGCGGGAAAAACTCTGCCTTTGAGGGCAAACGACTGTTTTCTCGTATAATAAAGAGGAAATTATGAACTGGGATGCGATATTTGAAGCATTAGAGACATGGAGAATGGCGCTCAAGGCGCAAAACGAGGATGATCCGGCAGTCACTACCGTGGCGGAAATCTACCCTAAGAACCCGTGGGCGGTGCTGGCGTCCACAATATTGAGCCTCCGTACCAAAGATGATGTTACTATGCGGACATCAAAGACGCTTTTGGCAAAGGCGCCTGACCCTGCCTCTTTGCTGGCGCTTTCCGAGGAAGAAGTGAGCCGTCTCATCTTTCCTGTAGGCTTTTACCGAACAAAAGCAAAGAACCTGCTCACCATAGCGCGGATTCTGGGTGAAAAGTACGGTAACGCGGTTCCATCTGACATGGATGCTCTGCTCGCCATGCCCGGCGTGGGACGCAAAACCGCGAACCTCGTCGTCACTGAAGCCTTCGGTATGGACGGCATCTGTGTTGATGTTCATGTCCACCGTATCAGTAATCGCGCCGGCTGGGTCAAAACTAACACCCCAGAACAAACTGAAATGGCGCTCCGCGAAGTCCTTCCTCGCCCATTCTGGCGGCGTATTAACAACCTGCTCGTGCTTTACGGGCAACGGCTTTGCCGTCCCATCAGTCCTTTTTGCTCAAAATGCGTGATGCGAGAACACTGCGCCCGAAATGGTGTGGATAGAAACAGGTAAAAATGAAAATCATAAGATCAAGCCTCTATAAAAAACGTAGTTCCGCTCGTATTCTCTAAAAAACGCTTGCTTTTTTTTAATATCTATTTTATAATAAGTCTTATGAAACGTTTAATAATAACCGCTCTTTTGAGCGTTGTGGCGTCGATTCTCTTTGCTGATGGTGATGCAGACTTCTACGCGAATCAGTTTAACACCGCAGGAACGGTGGTTGAACAGCTCGCTGTTGTTGAATCGGCTATCGAACAGAATACGGATGCAAACGCGTTCTACGCATCGGCGTTGAACCGTTTGCTCGCCGAGTACCCTTCCATTAAAACGATTCAAGAGTTTTCTGCGGCCGATACATTGGCGCAGACTCTTGTGAAAGTTCTTGGCGAGGCAAAGTACACGGATGCGGCGTTAGACGTGTGGAGGACCGTTACCGTGTTCTCCAATTCCATCGTCAAGGCGGAATGTCTTATTTCTCTGGGCGCAATGCAGGCGGTAGACTTCCTTCCGCAAGTAGTACAGACGCTGAAGGACGTGAATACCAGGGGTCCGGTCAACAGGCTTTCTGGAGAGCGGATAGCTTATGGGGCGATTGTCTCTCTAGCGAATTACAATGACCCGTCTGGTTATCTGCCTGTATTTTTTGCGGCAAATGGGTGGTATTCGAGCCGGGTGAGAAAGTTGGCGAGTGACACGTTACCCCAATTGCAGGACGACCCGACCGACCAGCTCATAACAGCTATCACAGACCCTGCCTATACCTATGAGCAGAAATTACTTGCATTGCAGACTCTTGAGAAGTCGTCGACCTCGGATGCCAATAAAGCAAAAGCCGCGTCCACGGCGCTTGCTCAAGGTTGGCGTGGTTCTTCGCCGAACCAGCATATACAGCGCTACATCGTCCTCGTGCGAAAGCTCGCCATTTCAATGATCGCTCAATACGGGGCGCCGGATGAGAATATCGCGGAAACGCTTGGTTATTTGAACCGCTCTTACCGCTACGGTGCAGATGAAGAAGAACAGTTTATCACTATAGATGCGGCGGCAAAGATTGCGAATGACGATGCAGTAAAGAACCTCGGTACGTATATTACTGACATTAATGAAAGGCACGCTCGCAAGGTCTTCAATAAGATGGATGAACGTCGTATCCGTGCTCTCATCATCGGCGCCGGTAATACACATAACCAAAACGCCAAGCCTTATCTTCAGTCCGTCCTTGGCATAGACTGGACAAAGCCCATTTTGAAACTCGCGAAACAAAAAATGGACGAGCTATGAAGAAAATCTACAGTCACGACGGATACGAATAGTGGATACTTCTTTATAATACACGGCACAAACGAGTTTGTGCCGTGGTCTTCCTCGTAATTATAAGTATTGTTTGGCTTCGTTGCCTTGAACCATTGCGTAAAGCTCTACGTAGCCTTTAGCAGGACTTGCCGCTATCTTACCTAACAGCACTTCTTCTACTTGAAAGAATCCTACTTCACTGGACATTTCAACATCAATGCGGATAGGGCGTTTTTTCCCCGATGAAAGTCGCACTTCCTCAATAGAATTCGCCGAATATTTATGTATATCGCCGACTTTAGGCGCAGATAAGAGATGCATAGGGATTCGGGCGCGTCCTTTGGTCATATCGCAACCATCCGCAACGAGAATGACGCCTGCTTCAAGCGAGTAAACCTGTCGGTTTCCCATATGTCCGGCTATGCCCTCAAGTGCAAGCGATCGAATTATCACCCGCTTTTGGACATTTGTATATACTTTTGCGAGGATCCTATCCAGTATCGGATACGCCATGTAAGCACTATGCATTTCGTGATCATGCCGTCCTAAACTCATACCTATATCATGGAGAAAGCCCGCAAGCACAACTGCGGTAAGACTGTCTTCAAAACAGCCGCAATCCTCCGCTTCAAGGCTCGTCTTCACCTTCGCGTCCCGCAAAAGTCCCATCATAATGACCGCGTTATGAGCAACCGTCCGCATATGGACCGGCCCGTGGTCGTTGAAACCAAGCCGTTTTATCGAAACGGTGTTACTGTAATCCTGAATCGCCTGAATCTCTTCATCTTCTATGACGAGATTTGCGGTTTCTACCGCCTTGCCTGAGAGCTTAAATCTTTCAATCGTTTCAACAATTTTATTACCCATGCTGATTTCTTTCTGGGACCTCATTCTTTTACCTCGCTTTTAATCTCTTTATTTAATAAAGATTTGAGTTCCGTTAGGGCGGCTTCGTAGTCCATGATTAACACATCGTCAGCCGCCCGATTCAAGACTTTCTTGACCGCCGCGTCATAATTCTCCCGCCTCAGCGCCGCTAGACTCTCGTCTATGGACATCATATCTTCCAACTCGAGTGCCGTTATCGCTCGCTCTACTAACGATGTATCAAGCGGCGCATGGCTCACGCCATCCATATCCTGCATCTCAGGGAGGTCATCTATTTCCTTCAAAAGCCGCTTCAGCCTTTCATAGAACTCAGACATCAGCTCATTTACTTCTACAGCGTTCCCCTTTTTACCTGCATATTCCAGCGCCTGTGCCAAGTCCGCTAATCGCGTCGCTCCTATTGATGCACAAGAGTTCTTCAAGGCATGCGCACCTGCGGACACGGCAACCATATCTTCCGCGCTATTTGCCGGCAACGCGAACATGGCGAGTCGTTTCCGCACATCGTCCATGTAGAGTCGCAATATCTCTCTATAGTTCTCCCACGATCCATTCTGTGCTATTCCCTTCGCGGTATTTACTCCGCTCAATACGAGCCGCGCCCGCACCACCTCGCGCTTGGACTGCGGTACATACCGATCCAGAATGTCCTCCAGCTTCTTCAAGTCTATTGGCTTCGACAGAAAATCCGTCAGTCCATCCGCAATGAACTTCTCTCGCATTCCGCTTATCGCATTGGCCGTCAGTGCGACAATCGTCATATTCTGGTACTTGTCATCGCCATTTTCTCCTAGACTTCGGATTATTCTCGTACATTGTATCCCATCCATATCCGGCATCATATGGTCCATGAATACAATGTCATAGTCGTTCTGTTTCACGAGTTTGATAGCTTCCTTGCCGGAGATAGCTGTGTCTACGTGCATCTGATAGGGTTTTAGGAGTCCTTTGGCGACTTTGAGGTTGACGGACATATCGTCCACGATGAGGATGTGGACGGAAGGGGCGATAAATTTAACCTTCCCTGAGCCGTAGGCGATATTCGCTGTTTCGCCGTTGAGAATATTCGCTATGGTAATCGCATGCAAGGGGAGAACGAGAGTCTGAAGGTGAGCTTGAGACACGATGTTGCCATAATCCGTCATTATAACCACCAGAATACTCAAGCCGCGTTCTTTCAAAATTTTTTGCGCCTCAGTGAAGAAGTCTTCCACCAAGAATACGAATAGAGTCTTGTCACTCAAGCCGAGCTCAAATTCCTCGCGGTTTGACGCTGCGTAGACATCCGCGCCGAGTCTCTCGAATGTCCGTAACGCGGACTCTAGCTTCAGCCGAGACGGCTCATATACGACGACCTGCACGGTCCGTTCAAGTCGAGCTACAGGCTTCCATTCCACTATTTCCTGTATGATTTCTGCCGTAAATGTACTGCCTTGTCCGTAGATACTATTCACCGCGATATCCCCACCCATCGCCTGCGCCAGACGCCGCGTTATCACTAATCCTAATCCAGTACCGGTTACCCCGCGATTTTGTTCTATATCAAACTGCTGGAACTCCTCGAATAGCTTGGCTTGATCCTCTGTCTTAATGCCAAGTCCTGTATCCTCTACCGAAAGCCGTATCCGCAGTTTCGTTTGTTCCTCTACTACGCCGGTTACCGTGAATGAAATATGCCCTTCCCGCGTGTACTTTACCGCGTTAGACAACAAGTTTGTCGCTATCTGTCGCACCCGCACCTCGTCCCCGCGCAAGCGCGAAGGCAGACCAGGGTCAATGTAACACACAAAGTCGATGTTCTTATCCATTAGATTTGCGCGGATGATGCTCAGTACATCAATGAACAGAGAGGATGTCTCGTACTCGATGGTTGTTATTTCCATCTTTCCACTCTCGATCTTGGAGAAGTCGAGGATGTCGTTGATGATGGAGAGCAGGTTCTTGCCGGACTGGTGGATGTTCATGACGTTGTCGATGATATCTTGAGGCAGATTATCGCGTAAGTCATCGCGCAGGACAATGTCAGACATTCCGATTATGGCGTTCATGGGAGTGCGGATTTCGTGGGACATCTTCGCCAGAAACTGGGACTTGGCTTCGGATGCGTGTTCTGCGGCAAGCTCGGACTCGTAGATTTCGGTAATATCAGACATATCCACAGAGATACTGGCGTATGTTTTACTCCTGTCGTCTAGAAGCCGATTAGAAGTTATTTTGACATAATGCGTTTTTTGGTTCAACTTGAACGAAATTATCTTCGTCATGGACGATTCTGGACTCAAGATGATTTCCAAAAAACAGAGTTTCATATCCATACTGGGAAACAAATCTATTATGGGGCGGTGGTAGGTATAGGTTGCGTCGTTAAGTTTGGAAAAATTCGCCATCATAGACTTTGATATATATTTGATTTTACCGTTATTATCTATGATGGCGGTGTAGTTTTGTGTGGAATAGAGAAAAGAGTAAAAACTCTGCATAGAATCGTCAACGGTTATTTTACGGGCGTTTATACCGTTTTCGAGAAAAATCAGATAAAATGACAATAAGAGTCCGGGTACCCATTGTATCAATATCAAATGGAACTTGACTTCAGAGCTTCTTATCACCAAAAATAGCATTAGAATAGCGATAACAGTCGAAATCGTGTAGAATTTAATAAATTGTTTTAAGTTTTTGTACGAGCTACTGATGACGATGATGGCTACGTGTACTATCACGTACTTATCGTAATTTTCTGTAAAAAGGGAACCGACGCAGAAACCGATGAACAGTATCAATGGACACCAAAAAGCAAGTTTTTCCGTATTCTTTTTCAATAAGCATAGGGTACAAACGGTTATAAGGACTATTTCTAATCCAGAAAAGAGCAGGACCATATGGAAAAAACGGTAGTTGTAGAGAAAGAACTTAATCTCTAACAGCCGTATCACGTCGTAAACAATAATCGCGACGTATCCGAGCGACAAACCGAAAAGCGCCGTTTTTTTATCGGTATCGCTCATGACGCGCCTCTTTTGTTTGTAATTCAGATTTACCGATTTCTTTATAGTCCTCCTCCCCTTTGCTCACCTCATTATATTCAGGTGGAATCTCACGCTTACTATATTTAAGCCCTTCAGGAACAAGAATATTAATGGCTTGCGGAAGCATTTCTATGGTCAGTTCTTGTTCCCAAAACATCTCCGCATCTAAAATGACACACATAGGATGGTCTTCTGAATAGATTTTGATTTTTTTTGCACGTCTGTATACGAATTCTTTTGAGAATTTTCTCCATTTTTCGTGAAGGAAGGAAGGCATTATCAAGAGTGAATAGTAAGGAGTGTTACTTTTATACATAAGAACATCTAAATATCCATCGTCTGGGACCGCGCTAGGGACTGAGCATAGGTTTCCACCGTAGGCCGCTGTATTTGCTATGTTTATGAGTCCATATTTTCCGGAGTAATCACAGTTGTCGATCATGACATGGTATTTTTGTTGAGCGATACCACCGAATACCGCGAACGTCCCGAACATAACGTCTATGCTGTTGTAGATACCTTTTGTCCACAGATTGCCAAGCTTGCTCATTTTATCGTTGACGCGAATCGCGTGGTAATTTGAATATGCCTCAAGCCCTATACAACAATGAGCGAGAGCGTAGTTGCCGGAACAGTTGATGACATCTGTTGTTACGGACGGAGCGCAGGCGAGTTTACGGATATTTTTGAATTTACCGAAAACATTCTCCCCGAAAGAACGGATGAAGTCGTTCTGTCTACCGTAGGGAATCGACGCCAGCCGTATGTTAGGCTCCCCGATACAGGCATTCAGACAGTCAAAAAGGATTCCGTCTCCGCCAACCGCGTATACGGTAAGCATATCGGATGCGTTCAAAGAGGACAGGTATTTTTTTATAATCCAAATAGCGTCTCTTGAAAATCTTGATAAATGAAAAAGACTATCCTTACCCATCTCATTCAAGATAATTCTCGTGTCTTGAATAAAACGATCGATTCTTATTCGATTGAAAAAAAACGATTTTGGATTTATAATAAATAGATTTCTATCCATAAACGGATTAACCTCCTTACGCTAGATATCTATCCCGTTATTAAGCGTATCGTATGGAAAGGAAATTTGCAATGGGGAGAGGAAAATTTTGTAAAAAATGTGGGGGGGGGGGGGCCAAGTCAAAGAATGGCTTGGCGGATTTTCTTCTTAACGCCTTAGTTTTCGTAGCTCTTAGTCAATCTGCTCGTTGCCGGTCGCCAAGCTATCGCTCTATTGGAAGGCCGCTTTCGGCGCGGAATGGACGGAATGATTTTGTTTTGCGTATGCAATGTACTGTTGGAACTGCTTGTTCTCGCCTGTCTCCTTAATAAGGAAACCCACCGTAAAAAGAGTGGGAGTACTTCTCACCCATCTAACTTCTACATTTAAGCTAAAAGAAGCGATACCGGTAACGCTTTCTGGAGTAATCTGTATTGTTACTGTCTCTTTAGGCTCTATTGTTATATAGGTTTTACTCGCCATACAGAAGCCGTTGTTGCTGATATCCTTTAATAAGGCAAAAGCTTCAAATCCCTTGATACTAATCTTCGCCTTACAGATATATCTGTC
>JAIRNA010000117.1 GCA_031258305.1 Treponema sp.
GTATGCTATACTAAATTTTATGGAGGCTGAAACATGGAAGCAATGACAGCGGAACAGGCGGCAGAAGTCGGAAAAGACCTTGATTTTGCCAAAGTTTGGGCGGCGCTGATGAAATTCGATGAACAACAGCGGAGAACTGATGAGCAAATCGCCAGAATGTCCAAAGAGGTGGCCGAACTATCAATTAGCGGACGGAGAACCGACGAGCAACAGCGGAGAACCGACGAGCAAATCGCCAGAACGTCCAAAGAGGTGGACGAACTATCAATTAGCGGGCGGAGAACCGCTGACCAACAGCGGAGAACCGATGAGCAAATCGCCACAATGTCCAAAGAGGTGGCCGAACTATCAAAAAATATCGGCGGCGTGAATAGATCCCTGGGCAGATGGACGGAACAGCTGGTTGCCGCCAAGCTGTGGGAAAAGTTTGACGCCTTTGAGTATGAGTTCACCAAAGGCAGCCGGAATATTAAATTCCGTGACGGAAGGCAAATCTTCGCGGAAGCGGACATTTTCCTCGAAAACGGCGATTACGCGATGCCTGTTGAAGTGAAGACGGATTTAAATGAAGAAGACATAGACGAGCACCTTGAGCGGATAGGCAAGATACGGCTTTACATGGACAAGCGCGGCGACAAACGGCGACTGGTTGGGTCCGTGGCTGGGGCAATCGTTCCTGAAAGCGTATGCCGGTATGCGCAAAAGAAAGGGTTGTATGTTGTGGTGCAGTCCGGCGATTCGGTAGAAGTGGTCGGTATGCCTAAAGGGTTTGAGGCGAGGAAATGGTAAAAAGGCTGGCGGCAGTATCTGGAAAGCGGCACAGGCGTGCGATGCCCTCCGACAAAATACTTACCGTGAAAGGGGCGGCGCCGCAATTTTGCCCCCCCCCCCCGTGTTCCTCGCCGCCCCTGGGCTAAACGTGACCTAATTTTGGCGGCTTCAATTCTCCACTCTCATTTTTTGCCGCCACTAGATTGACGGCAAGTTCCCGCAGTTTGTATTTCTTGATTTTACCGCTGTCCGTGAGCGGGAAAGCATCCACGAAGAATACGTATTTCGGAATTTTGAATCGACTGATTTTGCCTCTGCAAAAGTCTTGAACATCTTCCTCTTCTATGGAAATGCCATGATGGAGAATGATGAACGCGCCTACTTCCTCACCGTATTTCTTACTGGCAACGCCCACAACCTGCACATCCTTAACGCCCTTCATCGTATAGAGAAAGTCTTCGATTTCCTTAGGATAGATGTTTTCACCGCCTCGAATAATCATATCTTTGATGCGCCCGGTTACCTTGAAGTAACCGTTTGCATCCTTCACCCCCATGTCCCCGGAATGGAGCCAGCCCTGTTCGTCGATGCATTTTGCCGTCTCTTCTGGCATCTTGTAATAGCCTTTCATACTGTTATAGCCTCGACAACAGAATTCACCGAATTCACCTGCCGCGCACTCTTCACCGGTTTCCGGGTTACGGATGGTTACTTCCACGCCGGGCAAAGCCTTGCCTACGGTTTCAACCTTTGCCGCTATGCCGTCGTCATAGCGCGTCTGAGTCATCACCGGCGAACTTTCCGTCAATCCGTAGCAAATAGTAACGTCTGTCATATGCATCTCGTTGATGACCTGCCGCATCGTTTCAATAGGGCAAGGCGAGCCTGCCATGATACCGGTACGGAGGCTTCTCAAATCGAACATTTTGAACATTGGATGGTTGAGTTCCGCAATAAACATTGTCGGCACCCCATAAACCGCAGTGCATCTTTCCTTTTGAATGGACGCAAGCGTGAGAAGTGGGTCAAAAGCTTCCACCATAACGGCAGTTGCCTCATGCGTGAGAATTGCCATCATACCGAGAACCAGTCCAAAGCAGTGGAATAGCGGCACCGGTAAGCATACAATATCTTTGTTCGTAAGTCGCTGATTATCGCCGATGCCTAAACCATTATTCAAGATGTTGCGATGTGTGAGCATAACGCCCTTGGGGAAGCCTGTGGTACCAGAGGTGTATTGCATATTCACCACATCATTCCGGTCCAATCCCGCCTCAATTGCCCGCAGATCCACGCTTTCCGTGTGTTGTCCGAGGAGGAGCAATTCCGAAAAGCTATACATTCCTCGGCGCTTCTGTTGTCCTACATAGATCACGCTCCGCAGAAAAGGAAATTTTTCGGAACGAAGACGCCCTCGTTCACAGGTTTTGATTTCCGGCACGAGTTCGTTGATCATTGCCACGTAGTCGCCGTCCCGGAACCCATCAATCAAACAGAGGCATGCCAAATCTGATTGCATCAGCAAATATTCGAGTTCGTGGCTTTTGTAAGCGGTGTTTATGGTGACCAGTATCATACCGGCACGGGCGACTGCGAACAGAATCGTGTTCCAGTCCGGTACATTGGTCGCCCAGATTCCGACATGGTCGCCCTTCTTCAAGCCGATTGCCAAGAATCCCCGTGCCAGTGCGTCAACCCTACGGTCGAACTCGGCGTAAGTCCACCGTAAATCCCGGTCCGCATAAACGATGAAGTCATGGTCCAGCTGTTTCCGCGCATTTTGTCGCAGAAATTCACTTAATGTAATTTCTATCATAGCTATTCCTTCAATCAAGATTTCTATTTTGGGGGATAGAGAGTAGTTTTTTGTTTATAAACGAAATTTGGTTACTGTTCTCGGTCCCGTCAACTTGCTCATACAGGCGCATAAATCACAGCAAGAATACGTGCCGAAGCACCGTCTATCGCTCTGACACGGTGCGGGACAATGGAATCGTAGTAGACCGAGTCGCCTACACCCAAGATGTGGGTATCTGCGCCGTATTCTATGGAGACCGCGCCGTTAAGCACATAGATGAATTCCTCACCCTCGTGGGAGGACTTGGGCTGTTCTGCATCCACCGCTATGTCAACGATGAACGGTTCCATATGCCTGCCGCCCTTATGCGCCGCAAGCGTCTTAAAGATGAGACCTTTGTGTCCCTTGCTTTTTACTTGAGACTCATTCGGGAGTCCCGTAATGAAACGAGGTGTTTCGCCGGCTTCGCCTACGCGGGTGATAACCGGACCAAGTTCTTCGTGGTCGTCAAGAAAAGTTCCAAGCCGCACCCCCAGGGCGCGGGAAATCTTGAGAAGGGGCGCAAGGTCCGGAATATGCCCGTTTTCCGTAATACGCCTGATGAGTTCAAAACTCAATCCGCTCCGTTCCGCAAGCTCTTCAACGCTGATAGAATGAATTTTACATAATTCGACAATGTGTTCACCTGGTGTTGCCATTTGTAACCTCCATATTTATTGTAGCAAAATACAAGGCACGAGGTCAAGTGGGCACGTGATAGAGACGAAGATTTAGTAATATTTTAGTAAGGGCAATTTTTATCAAAAACGCCGTACCCCCCCCCCCTGCCTTTTAGGCGGGAAGGGGTAGCTGACATCAAGCTCCTGCGTCTATTTCCCGAAAGCCTGGTCCAAATCAGCGATGATGTCTTTGACGTTCTCCGTACCGATGGAAAGCCGTATCGTATTGGGATAGATACCCTGTTCGACAAGCTCTTCCGGGGTCAGCTCCGAATGGGTCGTGCTTGCAGGGTGAATCACCAAGGACTTCACGTCAGCCACATTTGCCAAAAGCGAGAATATTTGCAATCGGTCGATGAACTCGTGGGCTTCTTTTTCACCTCCCTTGATTTCAAACGTAAAAATGGATGCCGCGCCTTTGGGGAAATATTTTTTGTAAAGTGTATTGCTGGGGTCGTCCGGCAGGCTGGGATGGTGAATTTTCACCACTTTTGGCTGTGTTTTCAAGTATTCAAGTACCTTAAGTGTATTTTCTACATGACGTTCCACACGGAGCGAAAGCGTTTCGACACCTTGCAAAATGAGGAAGGCATTGAACGGTGAAATCGCCGCACCGGTATCGCGGAGAAGCAAGGCACGTATACTGGTAACAAACGCCGCGGGTCCAACCACTTTGGCGAAGGAAACGCCATGGTAGCTGGGGTTCGGCTCCACCAGTCCAGGGAATTTGCCACTGGCGATCCAGTCGAACTTGCCGCTTTCCACAATAACGCCACCGAGCGTGGTACCGTGTCCACCGAGGAACTTGGTCGCCGATATTACGACGATGTCAGCGCCCAGCTCGAAGGGGCGGAGCAGGTAAGGCGTGGTAAATGTATCGTCAACCACGAGTGGAATTTTCGCATTGTGCGCAATTTTCGCCAGCGCCTCGATATCAATAATGTTCGAGTGCGGGTTGCCGAGTGTTTCGATAAACACAGCTTTTGTATTCGGTTTGATTGCTTTCTCGAATTCCTTCAAATCAGGTTCAACGAAAGTTGTCTCGATGCCGAATTTGGACAAGGTTTCCTTCAACAAGTTATAGGTGCCACCGTAGATGGTCTTAGCGGACACGATATGATCCCCTGCGCGCGCCAGCGTGAGGAAGGTATAGGTGACTGCCGCAGAACCGGACGCTACGGCGAGCGCAGCCGAGCCGCCTTCAAGCGCGGCAACACGGGCTTCCAAAACGCCTTGCGTCGAATTGGTAAGTCTGCCGTAGATGTTACCAGCGTCTGTCAGATTGAACCTTGCGGCAGCATGCGCCGCGTTGTGAAATACGTAGGATGTAGTCTGGTAAATTGGTACCGCGCGCGCGTCGCTCGCGGGGTCAGACTCTTCCTGCCCGATGTGAACCTGCTTTGTCTCAAAAGCCCATTGGTCAATGTTGGTTTTCTTTGCCATTTCTGGTCTCCTTATTTAATAGTGTAACTTAATAGTATAACAGTTTCAACCGTTTGTTTAATCCAAAATTTTCTTTTAGATTTACCTATTAAATACATAATATTACTAGGATAATAGCATACTCTACAAAATATGTCAAGAGGTTTTTTAAAAAATTCACTACGAATATATATTTTGCGAATTTTTTGGAAAGGAATTATTCTTCGCCACCGAAGGTGCACGACCATCCCCATTCTTGTAGAATGTCTTCCGCTGAGGCGACCGCTTTAACGCCGTCTTCGGCGAGCTTCACACAACCTGTTCCACGCGACGAGTTGAGGCTCAACCGCGTTACGAAGAGGTCGCGGTTTTGTTCCGCAGCGAAACGTGCGGTGATGAGCGCGCCGGATTTTTCCGGCGCTTCAATAATCAGCACGCCCCGCGCAAGCCCGGCGATGAGTCTATTCCGCGCCGGAAACTGCCAAGCGTTAGGCTTGGTTCCGGGTGGATATTCGCTCAAAAGTCCACCACCGGTGTCAAGAATACGTTGCGCCAGCATTCGATTCGTCTTTGGGTATACTTCATCCGGGCTTGAGCCAAGCACGGCGAAGGTCCTTCCACCGCTTTCAACACAGCCCTTGTGGGCAATAGCGTCTATACCCAGAGCAAGCCCGGATACGACCGGAAAACCAAGTCTACCGAACTCTCGGGCAAAATTGAATGCGGCGGAAACGCCCGCGCCTGTTGGCTTTCTGGTTCCCACGATAGCGATGTGGGGAAGGGTTGGATCCGGGAGACCACCGCGATAGAATATCACGGGCGGCGGATCAAATATTTCGAGAAGCTGGGGCGGATATGCCGATTCGAAGCAGAAAACAAAGGATACACCCCATTTTTTTGCAAGCAAAGCGTCATTTTCAGCTTTTTCCCGCAACTCGTCTATGTTCCACGGCGTGGAAAGCTGTCGTTTAGAAAGGGGGCGTTCGATAAGGGAATCAATTGCCAAAAAGCCGCCAGAGAAGAACTCTGACGGAACATCCGCGAAATGTCTACACAAGAAAACTTTTTCATTCGGTTTTAGTCCGGGTAGACGCGCTATCGTCAAGGCTAAAATTCTTTGGTTTTCATTCATAGGATCGCACACTTTGCTTCCATGACCATCCTTTCCACATCCATCCACGAGTCGGCGCGAGGCCCCGGTATATCGCGGTTTGTCGAATTGGTGAAAACGATGGCATTGCAGTTCTGTTTTCTGAGGTTAATGATGTTTTTCGGCGCGTCGTCGATGTAGATGTGAGCGCCCACAGCGCCCTTATCTTTCATAAAACAGATGTCCCAGTACGGAATATCCCAAAAATCCAGCCAATCGACTGTTTGAATGATAGTCTCTTTGTGGACGTATTTGAAGTAGAGCCTATGGGTTAAGATACGAATTCTCACGCCTCTGAAAGAGAGTTTACGAAGCACAGCCGGTGCGTCCTGCATAGGATGCATATCGCGAAAGAGATGCCGCTGGGTTACCGCAAACCGGTGCAGGCGTTCATAGCCCCCGTATTCAGCGATGCCCCATTCTTTCAGCCCGTAGCTCACATTCAGCGGTAGTTCCGATTCTTGTTTGTTGAGCCATTCCGCCGCAATCTTCCGCATAGAGGCGTAAAAATCCCCAACAACCCCGTCAAGGTCTACACCCAAAATAAAACTACTCTCGTCCAAAATAACCTCCTCTTCTTTAATTTATCCGAAAATGGAAAATAAGGCAAGACTGTAACTCAAGGGACCAAATTTTTGGGAAAGCCCTTGTTAGAAATTATGTTTTAGGGTAACATGGTTAAAAATGAAGACGTTTGCATTAATTGGCGAGAGCGGGACGGGGAAGAGTTTCCAGGCGAAGTTTGTCGCGCAGAAGTATCGTGTTGACATTATCATAGATGACGGACTCCTCATACGCGGCAACCGTATACTCGCGGGACGTTCAGCAAAACAGGAAAAGAGTTTCCTCGCGGCCGTGAAGATAGCGCTTTTTGACGACAAAACTCACCGCGACGAGGCGGCACGGCGGCTTTCGGCCGAAAAACCGCGCAAAATCCTCATAATCGGTACGTCCGAGAAAATGGTAAACAAAATAGCAATGCGGCTTCAAATTCAGCCCCCCAAAAAATTCATCAAGATAGAGGATGTTTCCTCTCAAACAGATATCGAGAACGCAGTCAGAATACGCCGTATCGAGGGGAAACACGTGATCCCTGTGCCGGGCATAGAGGTAAAAAAAATATATCCGGGCATTTTCTTTGAAACCGTGAGTATATTTAAGAAAAAGCCAAGCGAAAGTATCGGTCCCGTCTTCAAACTGCACGAGAGGTCTTTGGTCAAGCCCGAATATTCAAAACGGAGCAAGATAATCATATCAGACGCGGCGTTAAACGAAATGGTAATAAACTGTGTGGACGAGTACAACCCGAAGATTCAAATCAAGAAAATATCGGTAAAAGAAACGCCACAAGGCTACCGTCTCATTATGACTATAGACGTGCCTTATGGCATACGGCTTAGTGGTAATATGTCCGCTATGCAATGCTACATTATCGACAACATCGAGCATTTTACCGGCATTCTCATCGAAGAAGTAAACGTCATCATCGATAAAATTATGGCGGATAAAAATGCCGTATCTTAACCACGAAAGTATTAGTTCGCGGGCTAATTTAGGTGTTTTTTGGTTCCTTCAAAAAGCGTTGACGCAAGTTAGGAATATTGATATAATCTACATAAGATGGAAATAAACAGAAAGAGACGGCATATTCTCTTGATAGCAGGATGCGCGCTTATTTTAGGCTTTATCGTGGTGGCGGATACTACGTTTAGCTCTTTTTCCTTACGTATATTCAATTTATGTGGTATATACATTATACTTGCGTTATCCCTTAACCTCATCAACGGGTTCACCGGGCTTTTTTCGCTTGGACACGCGGGTTTTATGGCGCTTGGCGCGTATATAAGCGCTCTTCTCACCATGAGTCCGGCGCAAAAGGAGATGAACTTCTTCATGTCACCCATCGTGCCTTTCCTCGCGGATATGCAACTACCCTTCATCCCGGCGCTCATCATAGCCGGGCTTACGGCAGGACTCGCCGGATTTCTCATCGGCACACCGGTTCTCCATCTTCACGATGATTATCTCGCTATAGCCACACTCGGCTTTGCGGAAATTATCCGTGTGATTCTCACGAATCTGCAATCCGTCACTAACGGCGCGCTCGGTCTCAAAGGTTTGCCCAAATATGCCTCAACCTACATGATTTGGGGACTGGCCATAGTATCTATCGCGTTTATGTTTGCCCTTATCAACTCGGCTTTTGGGAGAGCGTGCAAGGCGGTGCGAGACAACGAAATCGCGGCTCAAGCGATGGGCGTCAACATCGCCCGCGTCAAAATTACAAGCTTCACCATATCGAGTTTCATGGCGGGTTTAGGCGGCGCTCTCCTCGGACACCTAATGAACACCATCGACCCGAAAATGTTCACTTTCAGCCTCACCTATAATATCGTGCTCATTGTGGTGCTTGGCGGTAATGGAAGCATAAGCGGCTCATGTATAGCGGCAATTGTCGTTACGGTGGCGATGGAGGCTCTGCGTTTTCTGGATGGACCCCTCAACTTCATCGTATTCCAAACCCAAGGATTGCCAGGACTCCGTATGGTAGTGTTCAGCGCCCTGCTCCTGCTCGTGGTTATCTACCGACAACAGGGACTTATGGGTAAAAAGGAATTTTCGTGGGAAATACTGGAATGCCTACCATTTCAAAGGAAAGTAAAATAAAGAATCCCCGCTCACTAAGTCTAACAAGGATATCCGCGCCTTTTGGGAAAAGGCGTGTGTCAAGATTTCGCGCATATTCTTAAGATTAGACAAATAAATAAACGATTTTACTTATTTTTTACACGCATAACAAGCATATTACACAATTTATAATTATTATCAGAACAAATTCCAAAAATAAACAGCCCGGGCTGTCTTTGGAATTGGCGCATTAATAATCATTAATAATGAGGAAATGCGTATCATCGTTCATCATTAAAGGAGAATATTATGATGAAAAGAACTGTATGTGTAATTATCCTTGTAGTAGCGGCAGGGTCGGTGTTTGCCCAGTTCAAACTGGATGGATATATCAACAGCGGATTAGGGCTTGTCATAACGGACAGGCAAATCGCGGACGGGAACAGCGGCGCAAAAAATGCGGATCCGTACCTCACCGCGTTCGGCGTAGACTCGGAGCAGTGGGGCTATCGGTTTCGTCTGAACGGCTCCTACGCCAACGAAGCGAAGACTGCGGGCATAAAGCTCCGGTTGCAAGGGCAGGCGAAAACAGACAA
>JAIRNA010000156.1 GCA_031258305.1 Treponema sp.
TGACCGAACCCGATGGTTTCAACGCGCACGCCTTGGGTTTGTTCCGAGGCTGAGGGATCCATATAAAAGACCGCCCCATCGCGGGGTAGCCGTATCTCCGCGGAGCCTTTTCCCACTGCCTCTGTTTCTCCCATCCGAAAACGTTCCACGAGCCATGCGCGGTATTCCGGTGGATAAGTGACGTTTCCACCCACATGCCACGAGCAGAGGCGCGGTTCCTGATTGGCGCGAAAGTATTCACTGACAATACCCGGACAAAACATAGTTGCAGACAGCCCTGACAAGGTGCATATTTTCTTCTCTTCAACAAATAATGGAGCGGCTTCTTCTTGTACGGCGGGGGTCTTTTCTTGATTCTCCAACAGAGAGAGTAAGTCTCGCGTGATAAGGGCAGGTAGGGAGCTACCTGTCTTGCCCACGACAGTTATGCCTGAAAAATTGCCCATCCACACACCGACCGTCCACCGCTTGCTTGCGCCCAAAGCCCAGATGTGCTGGTACTGATTCGCGGTGCCTGTCTTGAACATCGCGGGAAAACCGGTACGAAAAACCTCGTTCCGTCCAAAACCTGTAAAACGGCTCTCCCCATCTGATAGAATATCTCGGATAACAAATGCTGTATAGGGACTTATCTTCCGCAAAAGAATCGGTGCGCCTCCATTTTCAGGAGGAAGGATAAATTTCAAACCGCTAAAGATGCCGTTTGTTTCAAATATGGAAAACGCATGCGTCAATTCTTCCAGACTCACTTCCGCATTGCCCAATGCAAGCCCCAAGCCGTAGGTTTCGGCTTTTTCCAATATGGAATTGAAGCCCAAGGTCCCCAAGAAATTCTCGAAACGGTTTACGCCGAGCTGTTCCAATGTCCAGACCGCAGGAACGTTCAGGGACGAAGCCAGGGCGACTCGCAACCTGACAGGTCCGTTGAACCGATGGTTGAAATTTCCTGGAACATAGGATTCGGAGCGGCCGAATGAGCTTGGAATATCAGGAAGCACGGTGTTTGGACCAAAGCCGTTTTCTACGGCAAAGGCGTACAGGAAGGGTTTCAAGCAGGATCCCGGCTGATTCCGCGTCGTGACGCCATCTATTTTACCGGAAACATCGTCCGCAAACCATGAATTGGAACCAACATACGCTCGTACCGCACCTGTTGCATTCTCAATGACTAAAATCGCTCCGTTATGCACACGGTTGTGCGTCAGCTTTGCAATTTCTGTGGAGAGTCGTTGTTCAGCGTAGTTCTGTATGTCAAGGTTCAGAGTCGTTTGTATGGTTTTTGCCTTGTCTTCCGCGTTTAGCAAAGCCCTGACGCGTTCGGAAAAATGAGGGGCAAAGAAAGGATTTTCTTCCGAAGTCGCGGCTTCGGCGGAGTGTTCTGCAAGCGATGATTCATTCACTATGATTTTGCATTTCTTTGCCAAAGCGGATGCGGTAGAGAGGTTCGCTTCTCTGTTGACAGCCGGGTCGAAAAGTCCTGGGCGCCGAGGCACCACGGCAAGCACAACCGCGCGTTCCGGATCCAGCTCGGAAACGCTTATCCCGAAACGGTCGCGGGTAAACGCCTGAATTCCCTCGATGTTACTGCCGAAAGGGATGTTGTTGAGCCACAGCTCAAGGATTTTGCTCTTTGAGAGGCGTGTTTCCAACCGTAGAGCATCGAAAGCCTCGCGTATTTTGCCCGAAAATGTCCGTTCATGCGGACGAATCATGCGGGCGAGTTGCATGGTGATTGTTGACGCGCCGGAGACGTTCCGTCCTGCCCGTACATTGCGAAAAACACTTGCGATGATCGCAAGCGGATCAACCCCCGGATGTACATAGAATCTGCTATCCTCAGCCTTAACAAACACATCTACCGCGGCTTTCGGTATATCCTTGAGGTCGGCCCATTCCCGTTTAACGCCGTCTTTTGCCGTAAATACGCGAATGGTTCTGCCTTTTACGTCTAGTAGAACCGCTCCGTAAGAGCGATTCTGTTGAAACTCTTCAAGTTCTGTATAGGATAAAAAACGGAGAACCGCATAAAAGAACAATACGACAAAGGCAGACGCACTGGTTATTTTCAATATTCTTAAACCGTTTTTCATGTTTTCGGATTATATTTGGCATCTTACCATGAATCATCTCAACTTTCAACAGTGGGTTTTAGAAGGGCTTTTAATTTATCACCATTTGCACAGAGAGTCTTTTATGGGTGTGGAGTTTAAATCTCCATACCCATAAAATAATTTTACCTGTTCTGCGGAATGTTCGGCAAACTTGCGAACCCTTTTGTCAAATCCGTATCTGTGGGAATATAGTCAGTCATGGTGTTAGCATTGTAAGCCGCATAAGCGCTCATATCAAAGTAACCGGTGCCAGTCAAGCCAAAGAGGATGACTTTTTTGTCGCCCCTGCGTTTACATTCGAGAGCCTCGTCGATGACGACTTTTATGGCGTGAGACGATTCTGGCGCGGGAAGAATGCCTTCCACTTTGGCGAAATACACGGCTGCGTTAAATACGTCTGTCTGCGTTTCGGCGCGGGCTTCGAGGTATCCGTCGTGGTAGAGCTTCGATAGCGTAGGATTCATACCATGGTAGCGGAGACCGCCCGCGTGGTTAGGAGACGGCATAAAACCGCTTCCGAGAGTGTACATCTTAACAAGCGGCGTGGTTTGGACAGTATCGCCGAAGTCGTAAGCGAATCGTCCGCGGGTGAATGAGGGGCAGGAGGCCGGCTCCACCGCGATGAAGTGAATATCATTCTTATTCTCTATCCTTTCACCCATAAAGGGAGCTATGAGACCGCCGAGGTTTGACCCACCGCCTGCACACCCGATAATGACATCAGGCTTGACGTTGTATTTGTCAAATGCGGCTTTCGTCTCCATGCCAATGATTGACTGGTGAAGTAAGACGTGGTTCATCACGCTGCCAAGTACGTAGCGGCAACTCTCTGTCTTGACCGCAGTCTCGACCGCCTCCGAGATGGCGCATCCGAGAGAGCCGTTGGAACCAGGGTCTTCGGCAAGAATTTTCCTCCCAGCTTCGGTTGTGGATGAAGGCGATGGTACGAGGTTTGCGCCATAGGTCTCGATGAGGGTTTTGCGGTAGGGCTTCTGTTCGGAGCTGATTTTCACCATATAAACCGTAAGCGACAGCTTGTAAAAGGCGCATGCCATTGCCATTGCTGAACCCCATTGTCCCGCGCCGGTTTCGGTTGTGAGAGCGTTAAGCCCTTGCGCCTTGGCGTAAAAGGCTTGGGCTGCCGCGGAGTTGAGTTTGTGGGAACCTGATGTATTGGTTCCCTCAAACTTGTAGTAGATTTCCGCGGGCGTTCCGAGTTCTTTTTCCAAAAAATACGCCCTAATGAGAGGCGCGGGCCTGTAGGCGCGGAAAAAAGACTGCAAGCCTTCTGGAATTACGATGAATGGCGTGGAGTCGTCCAATTCTTGCTTAATCGGCTCGTCACAGAATACCGGCGATAAGTCTGCCGCGGTAACTGGACGAAGGGTTCCCGGGTGAAGCATTGGCTCCGGCTTGTCCTTCATAAACGCACGAAGGTTATACCACGAGGTTGGTATTTCGTCTTCCGATAGATAGAGTCTCGTTGGAATCTTCATATTTTTCTCCTTGACTAGTGTTTCTATCAATAGAAACATATTGTTGAATTTTTGTCAAGTAGAGGAAGAAAATTTTCGTCAATATATTGACAAAAACCTTCTTCTTCTATAAAGAACAGGTGGTGGATAAAAGCCCGCCAAGTTTTATCCTTGATTTTCAATATTTTCTTTGCTATAGTATTATGCCGTGAGGCGGCGGTTCAGTTCACAATCGGACAAGTTTGAAAGATTGCGGAAATAGACTGTAGGAGAGTGTGCAGTAAGGAGCGTTATGTATACGTTACACGATTGGACGATAATTGACGACGGCAGAGATGGTCAAGCCGCATTGGAAAACGGTAACCGTCTTCTCATTGGCAACGGGTATTTGGCGAAACGCGGCACGGTCGAGGAAGCGGACGCTTCCTGTATGCCGTCAATCATCTTGAGCGGAGTCTACGATAAATGCGGTGATCTGTGGCGGGAGCCGGTGAACGCGCCTGATCCGCTCTTCACGGTTCTGCGCCTTGACGGAGTTCCGTTTACATTGGCAAGTGAAAACCTCGCCGTGCATGAGCAAAGCCTCAATTTCCGCTACGGTGTGTATTCCAGGAAGACCACGTGGAACATCGAAAATGTGAGACTCACCGTCGTGTCTGAGCGATTTGTCTCTATGGACGATATTCACCTTTTGTGTATGAAGTACACGGTTTCTGCGGCTCTTGATTGCCTATCCCTTGAAGTAGAAACTCGGATCAACACGGATGTCCATGACCTCAACGGCCCCCATATGGGAAGCTTTCAGTTTAAGATAAAAGGACAAACACGTACGCTTATATGTGAAACCCTTGAGAAAAAGATTCCCATCGCTGTAGCCGCCGAAGATGAAATCAATAGAAATGGCTCGCTCTATCGTTCAATAAAGGGAAATCGTTCTTCATATCTTGTCAATTTGGATGGTTCAAATCCTGTAGAAATGTTCGTCTATGGCGCGATTTGGACCGGCTTGGACGTGGATGACCCTCTTGCGGAGGCGGAAAAATCCATCTTGCGTGCGAAAGAGGCGGGCTGGGACCGCTTGTATGCCGCGCATACGGCGAAATGGGACGCTATTTGGCGGGTAGGAGATATTGTGATTGAAGGCGATGATTATGCGCAAAAGGCTTTACGCTACAATTTGTATCACCTGCATATCATAGCGCCCCGTCATAAAAGGCGTTGTGGAAACCTTTCTATTCCAGCGCGTGGTTTGTCTGGGCAGACCTACAAGGGGGCGGTTTTTTGGGACGTGGAAATGTTCATAGCGCCCTACTTTTTGGCGACAGAGCCTAAGCTTGTCGCCCAGTTCATCAGGTACCGCATTGAAACCTTGCCCGGCGCACGGCGCAAAGCCATAGAATACGGATTTCGGGGTGCATTTTTCGCATGGGAAAGTCAGGAAACCGGAGATGATGCTTGTACCGACTTCAACGTAATAGATGTATTTACCGGCAGACCGGTCAGGACGTACTTCCGGGACAAGCAGATACACATAAGTGCAGACATCGTGTTCGCGATCAAACGGTACATTGACGCGACTGGCGATTTTGCCATTCTCAAAGAAGGCGGCTTGGAACTCATCCTTGAAGTCGCCCGTTTCTATTTATCCTCCATTTACTATTCGCCTGAACACACGCGTTACGAGGCGCTTGACGTCGTTGGTCCTGATGAATACCACGAAAGAGTAAACAACAATGTTTTCACTAACCGTATGATACATATGGTTTTTGAAACTGCCGAAGCGGCCATCGAACTTTTGAAAGAAAAAGATAGAGCTTTTTCAGAAGAGTTGCTGTTAAAGCTCGATTTTTCCAAAGACTTGTCTTTTATGCGGGAGGTTATACCTCGGTTTTACGTGCCGCAACCCAATGGGCAAGGCGTCATAGAGCAGTTTGACGGCTACTTTCGGCTGGAAGATTGTTCTATTAACGCGGTGCGTTCCCGTGTAAGGGACCCTAAGGAATACTGGGGCGGTGGAAACGGGGTTGCCTCTACGACCCGCATCATAAAACAGGCTGATGTGGTAACGATGCTGGCGCTTTTCGGCGATGATTACCCTGTTTTCGTGAAAAAAGCTAACCTTGCCTTCTATGAGCCGCGTACGGAGCATGGGTCAAGCCTTTCAGCTTGTATGTATGCCTTACTTGCCTGTGAAACTGGCGACAGCGATTGGGCGTATCCCTTTTTCGTTAAGGGTGCGGAAATAGACATCGCCGGTAAAGGCAAGCTTTTTGCTGGGCTAGTCTCTATAGGCGGTACTCACCCCGCGGCAAACGGCGGTACGTGGATGACAGCTATTCAGGGTTTAGAAACTGATTTACAAAATATATACAAATTTAATTAAAAATAATCAAAAAGATTAAAATTAACTGTTGACAGGCGTAAAAAGCCATGGTATAATTTAGGAACAAACGCCGTGAGTTACACGGTGTCAGCCCGTGGAGAGTTCTTGCGTTGGCTACTCTGTGAAGCGGGAATTGAACATCAAGTTTGATTATAAGATTGGATTTGTATAAGTTTCAAGTAACGGAGTCCCTCCGGGGCCAAGAGGACATCGCCCCGGACGACTTCGCCTTTATCCCGCTTGTCCTCAATGAGTTTGACACGGCGGAGCATACCGGAGAGGACAAACTGGGCAACAAAAAAATTCTGTTTACCAAGAAAATCAGCGGAACGGTTTATCTGGCGACGATTGAACGGGGCCCGTCTAAAATGGAGATACGGACTTTTTGGAAAATGCGCGAACCGGG
>JAIRNA010000157.1 GCA_031258305.1 Treponema sp.
CAAGGCGTAACGCTTGCGGCTGCCCCCCCGACGGGCGGTTCGGTAAAGGCGGTCTACAGCCCTGACGGAATCGCCGTTGAGGACTATCCCAGCCCTGCGCCCAACCTTGTTTCGGGGACCTACATCGGGTTTGAGGTAACTTCCGAGTTCGGCAGTAAGGCCTATTACCGCTTCCGTATCCTCTACGGCAGCAGTACCGCCAAGCTGTCTTCAATACACGTCAATGGAATCGACGGACCCGCGCATTTGGGGCAATCCGCCTGGGAAGCCCTGCTTCTGGAATACAACGGCGCGGCCAACGCAAACAACGACGCCCCCGGCGCGGCCGCGGTTGAAGGGACCGCGTTAATCGGCTGGCCAGCCTTTGGCTACGGGTTTAACATGACGACCTTTACGCCCATACCCCGCGCGCCCTTGTCCTCTATCTTCAATTTAGCGAGCTTGCCCGGAAATATTACCATCGCGGGCGCGGCCGAGGATAACGGTACCATACGCTACGCCCTCACCCCGGACGCGGATGGGTTTACCGTTGTACAAGGTCAAATGCCGGTACCCAGTCTCCAGCCCGAAGGCGGACAGGAAAGCGGCGAATTTTCGGGGGTTGCATCAGGTACGTATATCTGGGTACAGGTAACTTCTGAGGACGGGGCAAATGTAATGTATTACCGCTTCCGGGTTGCCTCTGGCAGTAATAACGCGGACTTTAGCAGCATGACCGTGGCCGGAAAAACGGTGGGCATTGCCAACGCAAAAGCGACCGTGACCGAAGCGGCGGCCAATCCGGTAATATTGTACTTTGACCCTGAGGTCCCCGCTGACGCCGGTCTGATAGCCGGGTCCGCAGCCGATTCTACCGTCAAGCCCTCCGCTCCCGTAGCTGTGCCGCAGGATAGTAAGGCAACGGTCGTCTATGGTTTATACGCGGACTATGGCTATGGAGGGAGTACTACCTGGCAGGAAGCCGGCTATGACTGGTTTGCACATCAAGAAATTGACTTTGGAGGCACGCCTTGGATTATTTATCAGGGCCTGACCGACAACACTACGATTGTGGCAAGGGTTACCGCCGAAAACGGCGTTACTGAAAAGTATATCGCGGTGTTGATCAGGACCGCCGCAGCGCCTACGCCCCCTGAGCCAGGATCCGTTGAGAAGATTGTAGCCGGCGGTTCCAGCGTCCCGGTGTACCGGTTTACCCCGCCAGAAGGCAGCACATGGAGCGACTATGAAACCATTACCTTTACGGTGATGGTAACCGACCAGGACAGCTATGATGAGACCGCTGCTCGGGCCCACATTATGGGAAATTATCCGTCGTCCAGTTTTGGCACAACAGGTACATTCAGTAAACTGTCGAATTGGAATGATGCCCGGCTGGTAAATATCAGCAACGGCGGTACGTTGAGCACCATAATTGACAGTCCTGGACTGTATACTTGGAAGGAATTAAGCTACCCCATTGTTACGGAAAACATCCCCGACGGGCAAAAAGACGGTGGATATGTCACGGAAACCTATTATCCCACCACCGATGCCGTCGGTCCTTTCTACTTCGGCATTGGCTTGACTGTAAACCCCAACAGCGCGGCGGATCGTACCGTTACGTATTACATCAAGGACGTTGCTCTGGTTAAGGCGGATGAGACGAAACTCCCCGCCGACGACCTTGCCACGACCTTTGGCGGTACCACCCTTGGACAGCTCAAGTGCATATTCAGTACCGCGGCTGGGGCGGTCGTTACCCGCACCCTGGAGCCGGAACCTTCGGCTCCCTAAGGGAACTAATTGGACTCCAGCGGCCCGGAGGAGAGGGCCGCAAACGGGGGCGGGCTATGCCCGGTTCCCCGATTAAACATAAAACGCAGGCGGCGATACTGCCGCTTGTTAAAGGAGTTATCAGCATGAAAACAAAGAACGCCCTGTGGGGTATCTTACTGGTATTCGGATTTTTATTCTCAGGATGTCCCGCGGACGAGGAACCAAGCACCCCTGATGATGAGCCGACAACAGGGAAGTCCGCAGCGCCGGCCATTACCGCGCAGCCGGCAAGCGGGTATTACGAGATAGGCGGCACGGCCCCTACGTTAACGGTTACGGCGGAGGCAAGCGACGGCGGTACGCTGACCTATCAGTGGTATAAAGCCAGTTCCTCCACCACCAGCGGCGGAACCGTGATTGCAGGCGCAACCGAACCAGCATACCAGCCTACCGACGCCGAAGCGGGGACGTACTATTATTACGTGGTCGTTACCAACACGACGGACGAACAAGATCCGTCAACAAGGTCAAGCAACCCCGTCAGTATAAAGGTAACAGCGTCCGGGCAGTCCGCCTTTACTACCGAAGGGCGAACCCTTACCTTTAACCCCGCAGTCGAACATCAGTACGTGCGCGGCTTTGGCGGAATGTCAAACGTCTGGACTTCCCCGGACATGACCGTAAAGGACATCGACACCCTGTTCAGCCCCGACGGCCTCGGCATGAATATGCTCCGTATCTGCGTATACCCCTACATGGACAACCTGTTTGACGGAACGGAGGCGGGGGACCCGGAAGTTGGAAATCGAAGAACCCATGCGGATTATTACGAGCTGGTCAAACGGGTAAACTCTTACGGCGGCTATGTGCTGGCAAGCCCCTGGACCCCGCCCGCGGAGTTTAAAGAGCCTCCCCAGAGAGAGGACGGCAAGCTGTTGCCGCAGTTCTACGCTCAGTACGCCCAGCACCTACGGGACTTCTGCCAGCGGATGTACGATAACGGCGCGCCTATCTATGTAATTTCTATCCAGAATGAACCCAACTGGGAAGGCGGCTATGACGGCTGCCGCTGGTCAGGGGGGGAAATGCGGGATTTCTTTAAGCAAGTCGGGCGTTTTACCACCACGCCCACGAAGATACCTGGGTACGGCGGCGGCAAGGCCGCCGACTATGTGTTGACCATGAACGGCGAATCCGCCAATACGCCCAGCATCAATAACGAGGCTCTTGACGACCCGGTTTCGCGGGCGGCCATTGACGTTATCGGACGCCATATCTACGGCGAGCGGACCACAAAGTATACCAAGGGTCTTGATATGGGGTACGAAGTCTGGATGACCGAGATAAACACTAATTCCGGTAACGCCGCCAGTTATCCCCAGGATTCAACCTGGCCCTTTGTGTGGACCTTTATCAACGATGTCCATAACTGCTTAAACAACAACGACGAAAGCGCCTTTATCTATTGGTATTCCAAACGCTTTTATGCCCTTATCGGCGACGGCCAGTACGGCACGGAAAACGGCGTACCGACCTACCGGGGTTGGGCGCTGTCCCAGTTCGCCAAATTCGCCACCGACACAACGCGCATAGATCTTACCGCATCGGGAGGACTCACCATTAACACCAGTACCACGATGAACGTGGGACTTAAAGTAACCGCGTACAAGTCAATGGATGGTAATTCCCTCAGCATGGTTCTTATAAACCCGACAGACACAGCCTATGGAGATGTGGAGATAAAGCTTCCTGACGGGTTTACGGCAACAAGCGCCTATGGAATGAAAACCAACAATGACAACAAAGGCGTAGGGGAGCCTGTTTTCTTGAGTCCTGAAGGGGATTCAGGTTACATAAACCTGCCCGCCAGCACGATCATTTCGGTTAAATTTACAAAATAGGTTCTTAGCAAGTCCGGTTAATGCGCGGCCGCGCGCCGCGTTAACCGGTCATTTTTATATTGAGGAGGATTATACATGAGAAAGCTTTTTGCCGCGCTTAGTGTTGCGGCTCTTATCGCGTTACCCGCGTTTGCCCAGGAATTTGAATTTTCTGGGGAGATCAAGACCGGTGTATATTGGGAAAGTGTGCAGAAGGGAGATGATAAAGCCAAAGTAACGACAGTGATGCACAATAACGACGATGCCGGCGGCGGGTCGGGCGAGAATCGGTCGCAGGGACGCCTTAGGCTGAACTTCCATTACAAACACGATAATATGGGGTTAAAGCTCCGGTTCGAGAAAACAGCGTGGGACAATAACGATTCCGCCCAGGTTTCATGGAAGAGTTTTCCCTATGTCTATATCTATGGCAATTTTCTGGATGAACAGATCAAAGTTTCCGCCGGCAGGCTGAGCGATTCCCCGTGGGGAATGGGCGGGCCGGAAAAGTGGGACACACTTGAGGACGAACTCACCAAAAATATAGCTGTACGCACGGAAATCATGCCCGCCTTTGTTCCCGGCCTGGATATCGGCTTTGTACTAAACGGATGGAACGGCGGCTTTAGCGATACCCTGTCGGAGAAGAATATCCCCGGTTTGTTGCAGGAATCGGTACTGGGCGTAGCCTACAATCATGATTATTTCGGTATCCGTCTCGCCTACCGGCTGGACAGCATGACAGACAAAAGTAATACCTCCTCTCTGCCTCTGCCGGGATCCAACGAAGGCGAGGACTTGATTTACCGTGTGGAAGAGCGCTTCCTGCAAAACCTGCTGCCGGGTTTCCAAATCTGGGCAAACGGAAAGTATAACTACATTAACTGCGGCGAGGCTTTCGGACTGGCCTATACCAACTGGCTGTACGTCCAGTATGCCCCCGCCCTCTTTACCGCCCAGTTCCGCTTCGGCTACGATGGCGCTGAGTCTGAAGGCGACAAGCGGGACGTGATCCACGCCAGGGGCAGCTTCTACTATAACATTTTGAGTTTCCTCTCCGCGGGAGCGTCGGCCTATTATGCCCAGGACTATGGTCTCAAGATAAGTCCGGATTCGCCGTTCTCCGCATGGCATATTGAACCCAAGGTTAAGCTGACTCTGGGCGACTCTTATATTGAATTTGTCTATCACTACGGCAATGAATATGTTCAGAAGGATATGGAAGAGAAGACCCACTGGGCAAACTTGCGTCTGGTGTATACGTTCTAAGCCGGATGCCCAAGCGTCCAAAGGAGTATTTCATGCGTAATGAACACAATACCGCCATACCTGAAACCGTCCTGACCGAAATCGAGGGGCTTTTCCGGCAGATTCTGACCAAGCTGGAACCTTACAGGGTCCCGCTCACCGCGGAAGAGCGCAAAGAAATGGCGATTATCGGGGACAAGACCCTGGCCTTCCTGAGGAAGGGTAAGGAATTCATCGACCTGTACCCGGATCTGGTTCCGGTCTGGCTTAACAAAGCCGATTTTACCGTGGATTTTGACGATGTTTACAACATCCTCCCCGTAAAAAATCTGGCGGATCAGACACGGGAAGCCGTGTACAATATCCAGTACCTGGCCGGGAGCGAATCTTACCACTGGATGCTTGATTACTACCACTCCGCTAAACAGGCCGCGGCGCGGGACGTGCCTAACGCCAAGGTGGTAGCCGAGGAACTGGGGAAACGCTTCCAGCGAGGGCGGAGAACCCACAGGGACAAAGAGGAGGAATAGCCCTTTTATCCCCGATACATGGGGTCAATAGCCCATACATCGAGGTAAAAAAGCCCGATACATGGGATAAATAGCCCATATATCGGGGTCAATAGTCTATGCATCGGGGTAAAAAGCCCGATACATGGGGTCAATAGCCCATATATCGAGGTCAATAGCCCATACATCAGGGTCAATAAGCCCGATACATGGGGTCAATAGCCCATACGTTTTGTAAATCCAATTGAGGAGGAAATTTATATGAACAAAGTGTTTTTTATTAACCTATTAAGCGTAACCGCGCTGGCGGCATTTCTGGTAGGCTGCGAGCCCGAAGAAAATGTACCCCCCCCCCACGCCTGACCTGGGACCCGTGCTTGAGGAACAGCTATCCACTGAAGAACTGTCGCCTCTTTTTAGCGGCCTTAGTCTGGGAAGCCCGCTGAAAACTTTTGGGGATCACAACCCGCTTTACACCCAGGATTTTGGCGCGGACCCCTGGGCCATGGTGTACAACGACCGCGTGTACCTCTACCTTACCGGCGATGCCTTGCAGTATGACGAAGACGGCGAACTGCTGGCCGCAACATACGGCCTGATACGGCATCTCCATGTGCTATCATCAGCGGACCTGGTAAACTGGACCGACCACGGCGATATAAAAATCGGCGGCGCAGACGGGCTGGCGCCCTGGGCAAACAACGGCAACGGAAACGCCTGGGCGCCCTGCGCCGCGTACAAAATTGCCGACGGAAAAGCGCGGTTCTTCCTGTACTGGGCGGACAGCAGCCGGGGCATCGGCGTGTTGACGGCAACCAGCCCCACGGGACCGTGGACCGATCCGCTGAAACGGTATCTTGTCAGCCGCGATACTCCCACCTGTTCGGAACAGGAAGTGGTGTGGCTGTTTGATCCCGCCGTGCTGATAGACGACGACGGAAGCGGCTATCTGTATTTCGGCGGGGGAACCGACAACAAACCCGTCGCCGATCCGGGAACAGCCCGGGTGGTCAAGCTGGGCAGAAATATGATAAGCCTCGCCGAAGACCCAGAGTTGCTCACCGTGCCTTACCTGTTTGAAGATTCGGGCATCAACAAAATAGGCGATACCTATTATTACTCGTACTGCACCAATTGGGGTACCGGCGGGAACAACCTGGGCATAGGTTCTTCCCAGATTGCCTACATGACGAGCAACAACCCAAAAGGCCCCTTTACCTTCCAGCGGAAGATCCTCAACGCCCCGTCGGCCATGTTCAGCGGGACAATCAGTTCAAACAACCACCACGCCCTATTCCAGTTCAAGGACAAATGGTACATCGCCTATCATACCCAGACCCTTGAAAAAGCGATGAAAGACGCCGGCGTATTGCCGGCCCAGCTTCCCCATCCGACAACGGGCGTTCTCCAGGCGGATTCGCGCTACCGCAATTCGCACATTGACGAAGTTACCATAAACCCGGACGGCACAATCGCGGAGATTAGCGGCACCATGACCGGTGTTACACAGGTTGGCCATTTTGATCCCTATCTGCTCACCGAAGCCGCGACTATCGGCGTAATGGCCGGAATCAACGTAAAGGAAGACGCCGCCGCCGGCGCCGCATCGCAGACCGTTGTTACGGAAATTAACTCCGGCGACTGGCTTGCTCTGTACGGCGTTGATTTCGGCAGCGCCGGGGCGAAACAGTTTTCCTGCCGCGTAAAAGCGCCGCAAACAGACCTAGCCGCCATACAGATCAGGCTGGATTCGCTTGACGGAACCGCCGCCGGGTACGCCTCCATCAAACTTGCCGAAGGGGAGACCGGGGGAGCCTATTCCGAACTAACCGTGGATTTGCCGCAACCGATTACCGGCGTACATGATTTGATTTTTGTGTTCTACGGCCAAGGCTGGGAATTTGACCAGTGGCAGTTTATTCAATAGAGCTTTGTCCGCTGGTTTTGCAGACGGTTCAACGCGGGGTATTCCCTCCGCGTTACCGATCGGGAATTTCCACCCGACTGTATGTGTAATTCCATAGGCAGGGGTTGGCGTTGCCGCCCTGCCTTTAAATAGGGAGTTAAATTTGAAGGAGGTATTTTTATGAAAATAAGAATCCTGAAAAACAGCATCCCCCTGCTTTTAGCGGCCGCGGTGCTGGTATTGTCCGGATGCTCAGATGGTTCGGACGATAAAGAGAAGAACGGAGACGCGCTCGTCACAAGCATAAGCGTGGCAGGTGTGTCGGTAACAACGGTACCGGAGGCGGTGTCCAGCTCTGAATGGGCGGGCGCGGAATTCCAGCTGTACGCTCTGGAATCCCTCCAACTGGGGCAAGTCATAATCAATGATGCGGCGTCGCTTACCAATGCCAATATTGTCGTTGCGGCCAGCGCGGGGGCCACGGTACGGTATGCATCTACGGATCTGGATCCCCCGGAGACGTTCGAGGCCGCTAACACGCTTACCTTTTCCAACAACGACTATGTGTGCATTCAGGTAACGTCTGAAGACGGGAAGACCGTCAACTACTACGTGATAGAGGTAAAGCTGGCGAGCGCCGTCGTCACCCTAGCCCAAGGCGCGGTTAAGGTGGGTGATGTAACGGCTGATCTTGGTACGCCGAATGTGGACTATTCCCAGACGACAGCGGGGGTTGCTGACCTTGGATCGAATTTAAGCGGCAAAACGGTAACAGTTACGGTCACTGACAGGCAAACCGTCAAATACGCCAAAGTAACCGGCGCTGGAGCGCCGCAGTTTGAGGATACCGCTACCTTTAGCTTTGTTGTCGGCGACTTCCTGTACATTGAGGTAACTGCCGAAAACGGGATTAACAAGGGCGTCTACAAGATTGAGATCCAGGGCGCTTCCGCAGTACCCATTATTTCGCCTGCGGAACTACCCAACGCTACCTATGAAGTTAATGACGAGAACCCCACAGCACTGACCGTTACCGTGTCGCTTCCGGACCTTGCAGAAATACCGGAGACATCAATGATTAGCTACCAGTGGTACTCAAACGACAAGGAAAGCACCACCGGCGGAACGGCGATTAAAACGGCAACAACCGACTCCTTTACGCCGCCTACAACTGGGCTGGGAACAACCTGGTACTATGTGGAGGTAACCCATACCGACAACGCCATAGGCGCAGCGCCCGTCAAAGCGGTCAGTACCGCAGCACGGATCACGATTGTGGCGGAGCCCGAAAAAGTTGAAAGCATTGTTTCCGGTTCTTCCAATACGGTGGTATACCGCTTTACCCTGTCTGAGGGCAAAACGTGGAGCGACTACACCAAAATAACCTGGCAGGTACTGGTTGATGATACGACAACGATCAACATGGCGGCAACCCGCGCGCACATTGTGGGCAATTACCAGGAAAACGTTTTTTCTACAGAGACCGGCGAGTATCAAAAATTGTCGGACTGGAACAAAGCCCGTCTGGTTACTATCAGCAACAGCGGGAATATGTCCGCCATATTGGGCTCCGAGTATCAAGTGCACACCTGGAAGACCCTGTCATACTCCATCGCGGTAGACAATCAGCTAAAGGACACCTCTTACGTTGCCGATGAGTATTACCCCACGCCCGACGCTACCGGTCCATTCTACTTTGGCATCGGTCTTTCGGTGAACCCCAACTCTAATTCCACTGGCGTCTGCCGGTACTTTGTCAGAGGCATGGCTTTAAGCAACGAAGAGGGGACAGACAAGGTCTTTGCCGACGACCTGAACACGAAATTCGGCGAGACCGAGCTGACACTGATGGACCTCAAATGCATATTCAATAAGAACACGCAAATTGAACGTTCCCTGGTGAACAATCCGGTACCGGACGTGCCGGACGAGGAGGAGTAATTCTGTTTACGGGCGGTTCCGGAACGGCCGCCCGGCTTTATGGGTATTCCATACAGGCGCTGGCCGCGCCTGTATGTTTTTAGGAAGGAGGTTTAAAGACGGGTATTGCTACGGTAATGGTCTGCCGGGTGTGTCTGACACCATACGGTCAGCCGAGCGTGTCTGACACCGTGCGGTCTGCCGAGCGTGCCTGACACCGTGCGGTCTGACTAAGAGAGGCGGAGCGTTGCACGCGCAAGCTCCGCCTCCGGACTAAACGGCTCCGCCGTTTATAATCATTGTCTGGAGTCCCGCCAACGCGGAACTCCAAGCTCAATGCCGAAGGCATTGAGCCAATCACGGAGTATACTATGTTAGAGTACACCTTAGAGGACAACGAACTCACCGACAAACCAGGGGACCTGCGCGCCCAAGTCGTCAACGTCGTCTCCTACACCCAAAACGACATCATCGACCGCATCCTCAAGACCGGCGCGGGACTCACCCGCTCCGATGTCATCAGTGTGCTTGAGGCCGAAAAAGAAGTCGTCTCAGACATCATCGCAGACGGCGGCGCGGTCAATACCGAGCTGTTCAACGCATTCCCCAGCATCTCCGGCGTATTCGACTCTCCGGACTCGCCCTTTGACCACCCAAAACACAAGGTCAATATCAAGCTGCACCCAGGTATGGTTCTGCGTTCCGCAGTCTCTTCGGTAAAACCAAAAAGGATAGCCGCAGTCGTTACCGGAACCATCATCACCGCAGTAACAGACCTCAAGAGCGGCGCGGTCAACTCAACCCTCACCCCCGGACGCGACGTGAAAATCTCTGGGGTAAAGCTCAAAATAGCCGGCGCCTCAGAGGATGTGGGACTGTACTTCGTCCCCGAAACAGGCGCCCCGATAAAAGGAGACCCATCAGACATCGTGGTAAACAACCCCTCCGAGCTTATCGCCGTGATTCCCCCGCTAACGGACGGCGTGTACCGCGTCCGCATAATAACCCAATACTCTTCCGGTAAACTCCTGAAAGTCCCCCATACCTTCACATTTGACAAAGACTTAACGGTCGGTGCGCCCGCCGCATCGGAGCCTGCCTGACCCTTGCGTGAGGGACTCTCTCACCCTTGCGTGAGAGAGTCTCCCCCCTATGCGTGAGAGGCGTTCTCACCGACGCAGGGCTTCCCTACTCCCTCCCCTCCGATTCTTCCCTTCCAATACATCGCTCGCGCGGTACTTCCCATTTAGCCTCTTGCACAACGTACGTCGTTATCGTATAATAAACCATAAAAATAAAAGGGCAGAAATTGCGTAAGTTTATTTTTTTTATTACTTTTTACTTTTCTATCTTTTCTAGAGGAGCGGTAATCTTCGGAGAAGACTTCCACACAGTCAAAAAGGGAGAAACCATTTATTCTATAGCTCTCTCTTATGCGGTCAGCACCGAAGCCTTTATGAAACTGAACGGCATAACCGACCCAGCCAAACTCAAGGCGGGTCAGAAACTCAAAATACCGCAAAAAATGGACGCGCCAAAGGCTAACACGCCCGAAAAAAGCGCTTCTCCTCCCAAACAGGCCAATCCCGAATACGTGGCGGTCAAAAACGACACGCTTTTTGGCATCGCCAAAAGAAACGGCACCACCGTGTCCGCATTGTTGAAACTAAACGAATTGCCCAGTAATTACCTTCTCAAAACAGGCGACCGGTTGAAAATACCACACGAAGAGGTCCACGCGCCGTTCCCTTCAAAAGCCGCTCTGGAGTGGCCCGTAACGGTTAAGAGCATAACCAAGTCTACCGGCAAAATCGCGGGCGGCGTCGTTATCACGAGTTATGCGGCGGAAATCGTAAGAAGCGTAACCAAAGGCGTCGTACAGTCCGCCGGTCCCTATCTGAATTATAGAAAAGTGGTCATCGTAAAGAATGAAAGCGGCTGGCTCTACATCTACGGCGGATGCGAACAGCTCTCGGTCAAACAAGGCGACAAAGTGGGCGCAGGTACGGAACTCGGCAGGTTGTCAACAGACGCATCGCCCCAGCTCTTGTTCATGGTCGATAAAGACGGGGTGTACGTAGACCCCGCAAAAGCGCCGCGGGACTAATCGTTGATTCCGCGTCATACCCGCGTATCCGATAAACGCCCCAACTGCCCGCACGCTCCTGCTATACCGCGCCCCCTCTTTAACCGTACCGTCACGTTCACCTTCTGTTTCCGTAAACGCTCGGCAAAGCCGTCTGTCTCTGCCCGCGAAGGCTGGCGCAAGGGCGCCCCTTCAAATAGAGCGCCAACAACGGGGTTCCACGGGATAAGGTTCACCGCAACGTCCAAGCCCTGCACAAAGACGGTCAGCGCGTCTACATCTTTTTGCCGTGTGTTCACCCCGCCAAGAAGAACAGCCTCCAACGTAATACGCCGCTTTCGTCTCTGCTGGTAGGAAAGCAGGGCGTTCCGTAATGCCGACAACGGATTGGCCGCGCTTGCCTTCATAAGCCGTCCGCGTAAATCCTCGTCTGCAGTGGTCAGGGACAGGGCGATCCGCACGTCGGGACCATTCTCCGCCAACTCTCGAATTCCCGCAACAATGCCGCACGTGGAAACGGTTACTTTGCGTTTTGAAAATTGCCGTGAGCCGAAGTCTTGACCGGTGAGAAACAAAAGCGTCTTCCGCAATTCCGTCATGTTTAACAGTGGTTCGCCCATACCCATGACAACCACATTGTTAATACGGGACCCTGCCGCGGCTTGAAGATGCAGAAACTGCTCCGTCATTTCGGCTGAGGTGAGGTTACGGTTAAAACCGAGACTGCCGGTCTTACAGAACACGCATCCCATAGGACAGCCTGCCTGTGTGGAGAGACACGCTGTTTTGCGCCCGTTTTCATCCGAAAGGAGAACGGCCTCTATTCTTGCCCCGTCGCTCAAGTCAATTTGAAGCTTCACACTGCCGTCTCTATCCACAAACCGTTGTGCGACCTCGCTCGAATAAAGGGAAAAACGCCTCTCCATGGACTCGCGCAGAGACAAGGAAAAGTCCGTCATTTCAGCGAATGAACGCGTCCCACAACAAAGGTGGCGAAAAAGCTGCCGTGCACGGAAAACGGGTAATGGCTTGAGAAGTTCCGTCAATTCTGCCAAAGACAAACCGGCGAGAGATTGTTTCATACTTTATTTAAGAAAAGGGGACATGAGTAGTAAACAAAGCTTGGAAGTAAGCCGCATCGTTGAGTAACAAAACCCACTCCCAACTCCTTATTTTATCCTTTCCAAAAATTCAGCGATCGCCGTGCTGCGTCCGCTCATTTTTTGGAAATCTTCAAGCAATTCTATAGCTCTGTTTCTCTCGTTGATTCTAACGAAACAGTCGGCTAATTCGATATAAAGACGATAATTCTTTGTATCCTGCTGTATGAGGCGACAGAGAGACTCTATGGCGTCCGGGAATTTACCGCGGGCTTTTGCCACCATAGCCAAGCCCAGCACCGCATAGGTGTCAAATTCGATGTTGATTGCCCGCTCGTAATATTCTATTGCCTTGTCGTAATTTTCAAGAGTCCGGTACGCGTCCCCGGAGCGAGTCAGAATCACCTTATTGCGCGGGTCCTGTTCAATGATGCGGTTCCAGTATTCGAGGGATTTGAGAGGCATATTCATGCCCCGGTAACAATCCGCCAGCCCAAAAAGCGCATAGAAATTATAAGGGTCCCGTTCAAGGGCTTTCTCAAAATAAATGATGCCTTCATCGAAGGTCTTCAATTTACGGTGGCAGTTTCCGATGGAAGTAAGTACACGAATATCAATGGTCGAGTAATCGGCTGTGAGAAGCATCTTTTCCCAGTAATAAAGGGCGTTAGTGTATTCCTTGAAGTCATAGTGAAGATGTCCCAAGCCGATGATAGCATAGGGATTGTCGCTCTCCATCTCAAGCACCCGCAGATAAACGGCTTTAGAGCGCTTGAAGTTTTTGATTTTGCGGTACGCATCGGCCACGCGGGTCAGCACCGTGATATTTTTTTCGTCATGAACGAGGTACTGTTCCCAAATCTCTATGGCTTTGTGGAATTGATTGAGGGCTTTGTAACAGTCAGCCAGTCCAAACAGGGCGTAATTATTACCAGGATGATGAACAAGACAGCGCTGATAATAGGTAATAGCATCACGGAACGAACCTTTCTTGCGAAAAGCATCTCCCATCCCGACCAGAGCGTAGTTGTTGTATTCGTCAATAAGAATGATCTGCTCAAAACAATCCACAGCCTCAGATATCTTATTTTCTTTTAAGAGCTGATAGCCCTTCTTAGAAAGCTCCGAAATTTCCGCCAGCTCATGATTTTCGTCATGCGGATCGGCTATATCATATTTTTTGAATAAGTCATCTATGAAATTTGTCCCTTCCATATTTTTAAAGAATCCTCCTCAGTATCTCTTAAATCAATGAAATCTTTTATAACAGCAGAAAGCTGTACGATGATAATTTCAGCTTTGTTTCGGTCCGGCGCTATCCAGTACATACGAAGAGCGTCCAATAACTTCCCTTGACTCCTATAAAAATCACCGATTCGGGAAAGTCCGTCTGAATAACCAGTCGTCAAGAAAATCCGTTTTGCCCCTTCAATATTCCCTTCGTTAAACAGAACATTTCCTTTACGATTGAGAGTGACCTTCTGTGCGCTGGTAATGGGAAGTTTTTGACTGGTCTTAATAAAGGCGCCTTCTTGCTCTTGAAATATTTTTCTATAATCTGCCATGCTTAACTCTACTACAGTAGTATACACTACTTAACTAACTTAAACAAGTAAAAAATTGGAAATCTGAACGATGAATCTTGAAATGATGGTATTGTCTATGCATTGCTATTATGGATAGTTTAAATTTTCCTTGCCCGCGTGTTTCAACGTTTCCACATAACGTTTTACTTCAAATTTGGTCATTTCGAGATTATGTTCGCGCCAATTTCCGCAGTCTTCAGGCGCCGCTCCCGGAACGGGTCCCTCAAAGCTCAATATCCAATCGAAGGTTTCCGTCAACAGGGGCAGGATTTCAGCAGAACCGATGTTCCCTTCAAATATGGCATACATACCCGTTCTGCAACCCATTGGTCCCACATAGACAACCCGTTTTCCCCACTCCGTATGGGAACGCACGTATGTAGCAACCAGATGTTCAAGGGTATGCATCACCGGTACATCCATAACTGGCTCGCGGTTTGGCGTTTTGAACCGCAAGTCAAAGGTAGTAAGCGTGGTCCCGCCAAAGACATCTTGGCGGGACACATAGACGCCCGGAACCAAGCGTGTATGGTCAATCTGAAAACTTGCTATTTTCTCCATAATATCCTTCCTAATTTTTATACTAACACAAAGCCGTAAAAAAGGCAATGCTTTCTTAGAAATTTCTTTACAAAAATGCTGTCTTTGTCATCATTCTTTTAGAGCGAGTCAATTTCCCGCGCCACTTCCCGCGCCACAGCTTCTATGGGTTTTGACGCATCAATGACGACAACGCGGACGCCTTGTTGTTGCCATCGAGGTGTCAGAGTTTTGTAACGCTCTCGGACGAGCTCTTGGAATTCAAGATACTCGTAAATTTCGCGGACTGGACGGTTTTCCATACGCCGAACCGCTGTTTGCGAATCTATATCAAAAAAGAAAAGCAGTTCCGGCAGGGGAAAATCCTTGTTGAGATTAAATGGCAAATCTCCACATAGAATGCCTTGATAGACCAGCGACGAAAGCACGTATCGGTCAGAGACAACGGTCTCACCCCGGTTACAGCGTTCTATGACGCCGTTCTTTGCGAATAAATGTTCGGTTCTATCTGCCGCGAAGAGTCGCGCCATCGTCTCCGGACGCAATGCTGTTTCCCCTCGAAGAGCGTCTCGGATGATGCGCCCGATGGGACCATCTGTCGGCTCGTATGTTGTCCATACGCGGGACTTTCCGCGCAATAGTTCAAGCTGTGTGCTGGTACCGCTCCCATCCCCGCCTTCAAACACCACAAATTTCTTGACGATTTCCACTTGTACACCCTGCATTGCGTATGCTGATTGTAGTATAATGATTCTTGCGAATTTATACTAGACTGGAATAGGACTGTGCCATAAACATATTGTAAGTTTTAGAAAAAACCGCTATTATGAAAAAAATGGAAAAAATGGAAAATTAAGGAGGAAAGAATGGATTGTCCATGCGGTTCGGGTAAACAATACGCCGATTGTTGCGAGCCTTTTATTTCAGGCGCGCAGAAACCTCCCACAGCGGAAACGCTTATGAGGAGCCGTTATACAGCATACACAGTTCACGCTGTCGACTACATCGTGGGTACCTGTATCAAAAAAAAGGAACAGGACATAGACGTAAAGCTGACACGGGAATGGAGCGAAAAGTCAAGATGGCTCGGCTTAAAAATTGTCTCTATTGAAAAAGGGGACGAATCAGACACCGAAGGAACGATTGAATTTGAAGCTCGTTACGAACAAAACGGCTTACGCGACATTCACCACGAAAAGGCTTCGTTTAAGAAAATAGACGGCGTTTGGCTCTACGATGAAGGCGTCATTGTGCCGGAAACCATAGTGCGCTCGTCTCCCAAAGTTGGCAGAAACGAGCCTTGTCCTTGTGGCAGCGGCAAAAAATATAAGCACTGCTGTGGAAAATCTTAATACCCATGCGCGCAACTCAAGCAGTCGTTCACCTAGATCGATTCCGCAAAAATATCACGCTCATACAAGAAAAGATCGGTAATTGCCGCATGTTAGCGCCTGTTAAGGCTGATGCTTACGGGCATGGGGCGGTAGCGCTTGCCCGCGCCGCGCTTGATACCGGTTGCTTTTACCTTGCGGTCGCAACCACCGCCGAAGGCGCGGAATTGCGGTACGCCGGTATTGATGCGCCCATTCTGTTACTGTCTCTGCCTCTACCCGAAGAACTCGACACGGTTGTTTCCCTGAATCTTACGCCCCTTATCGGAGATACGGAGTTTGCCTCCCTACTTGCCCACGCCGCAACCGGGCGACGCCTGTCCGTTCACCTCAAAATTGATATGGGTATGGGTCGGCTGGGATGTCGTCCGGAAGACGCCGTGTCGCTTGCCCGTTTCGTAGACTCCTCCCCGCATCTGGACATAACCGGGACCGCCACCCACCTAGAGATTTCGGATTCTTTGAACCCAAGCGATGTCGAATATACCTTACGGCAGATAGAAAAATTTCAGCATGTTGTCGAATCAATCAGAAAAGATGGTATACATCCGGGCGTCGTGCATGCGGCATCGTCCGCTGGAATCTTATTGTACGCGGAAGCCTATTTTGAAATGGTGAGACCAGGCATCCTCCTCTACGGGTATATGCCGTCCTCCGCATTGAAGAATTTCCCGGTCGAGCCTGTGATGGAACTGAAATCTAATATTGTTTTCATAAAAAAAGTGAAAAAAGGTGAAAGCATTTCCTATGGCAAAACATGGACCGCGTCTGAAGATACTACGGTCGGCACGGTTCCTATCGGTTATGGAGACGGGCTTCCACGCCTCGTGAGTAACAGACATGCAATCCTCATACACGGAAAGCGCTACCCACTGGTTGGACGGATTTGTATGGACCAATGTATGGTTGACATGGGAAGGGATTCGAGCATAGAACGATGGGAAGAGGTTACGATTTTCGGGGCAAAGCCAGCGCTTTCCGTAGCGGATATTGCCGACATCGTGGGAACCATCCCTTATGAAATCACCTGTAACATCAACAAAAGGGTTCCGCGTGTGTATCGGTAAATACTGAAAATAATAGTACCACCTAAACAGCCCGTTTTTACTTTTTTGTTACGTATCTTTTCTCTTTATAAATCGCATAAATTTCTCGATAAAACGGGTATACCCGCTTTCTTTAGGCGTGACAACTGCGAATTTGTTCAAATCCTCATCACTGCCCGAAAAAAGTCCGATGTCGTTCTCGCCAAACACGTAGCTCGCCGGACACAGCGCGTATTCTCCGTGCGGATCGCGTATGGAAATCAGATTCAGCCGGTATTTCTCCCGCAATCGTGATTCGACAAGGGTCTTGCCTGTCAAAAAATCCGGGATTTTGAGTTCCGCGATGCTCAATGCGCCGCTTACCGGCATGTAACTCAACAAGGTTGAGGAGAAGAGCAGGGGCGTTATGCGCTTTGCGGCTTCTTTGTTCGGAAAAACAACCTTTGTCGCGCCAACCAACGTGAAAATTTCTCCCAGCGTTTCGGACTCCGCCTTTACGATGATGGTGGGGATCTTCAATTTGGCGCAATAGCTGGTCGCCAAAATAGCCGCCTCAATGCCCATGTCGATGATAACGGCGTCAATGGTTTCCGGCAGTATCTTGCGCAGGTTTTCAACGTTCAGAATGTCCATCACCACCGAATTGGACGATAGATCCCGGTA
>JAIRNA010000124.1 GCA_031258305.1 Treponema sp.
ATGTGTGATGATTCCATTGAATATCATAATGAAAAACGATGGAAAATTGAGGTTCGGCAGGCATTGTTTTTTTGGAGAAGAAAAGGGATGGTTTGCGGACAAGGTCCAACCCACCACCAAGTTTGGCGTTTAGCCCAAGAGGAGCATATTGACAATGATGATGTATGACATTTGCGAACGATGTGGCAATGAAATCACATGGGACCCTGATTTCGCGATTATACGAGAGGTTATGTTGTAACCATGTCGTTTGAGCAACAACATGGTGTTTTTATAAAAAATAAAAATTATATGGAGTGTTGGTGCGATAACTGCATTAATCAATATGCAAAATATGAAAAAAACACACAAGCCTATTCCGCCTTGTAGCAGAAAACGTTCAATTGTTGGGATAACTGCCAAAATAGTTGCAGACCATGATCATCATACTGGTAATATACGCGCTTTTATTTGTGATAGTTGTAATACGGGGTTAGGAAGATTTAAAAATGGTGAAATTATTTGATGAATGTAGTAAATTATATCAAAGACCATGATGCGTTGGTGTAATAAAACAATGGGAAAAATGGAATACGAGCGCACTGCGCATAACAGGTACCCTTACGCGCAAACCTGCCCTGCGGGTCCGAAGTCGCCAGGTAGCTTGGACTCCGCAGCGGCTAGGTCGTTCAGCGCCCAGTGTAGCTGGGGAACGTCCATTCCCAGTCTCTTGTCCCTTTTGGTAATTTTTGTTATATTCATTAGCGGAGAAATATATGGCAATAGAAACAGTGCGTTCTTATCTGGCGAAATGGAACCGCGATAAAGACATCATCGAATTGTCAGAATCGACGGCGACTGTAAGCTCTGCCGCGGTTGCATTAGGGGTCGTTCCTGCGCGGATAGCTAAAACCATCTCGGTGAAACAAGGCTCGGCCGCGGCGGTCATCGTGACATCTGGAGATGTGAAACTCGACAACCGTAAGTACAAGGAAAAATTCGGAACGAGAGTGAAGATGCTCACCCCGGAAGAAGCTCTCGCAATGACCGGGCATGCGGTCGGCGGAGTCTGTCCCTTCGGGCTTCCCGACGGAGTGACGGTTTTCTTGGACGTGTCTCTCAAACGATTCGACACTGTGTTCCCGGCCTGCGGCAGTAACAATTCAGCTATTGAATTGACCTTGAACGAACTCGGCGAATATTCAAGAAACAAGGAATGGGTCGATGTATGCGTGTAGAGGCAGAGCAAGCTACTCGCCTAAGAATTGCCTGATGAGCTCTAGTTTTAGGTTGCGGAGATTTTCCGTAATTGACACCTTGTAAATATGTGGGTTTAGAAACCGTTTGTAACTCGCATCAAAGCTGTCGAGTTCGGCTTGCGTCTTCCCTCGTATTTCTACCAGTTTCGGATGCGGCGATACGAGCTTGCCGTTTTCTATGCGCTTTGTGAGCAACGGGGTTGCGCTCCCGTCTAAACAGTGGTATAAACGCCGGTAATCGCCCGAAGTATGCCAAAACAAATAACGCTTCCCTTTTTGCAGAATGTCCGTTCCTTCAAGTCCAAGCACGTCCGCAACAGCCATACCGGAGGTGTCTTTAATACGCCACACTTGCTTTATGCCCGGAGTCGTCGTCTTTTCAGGATTGTCGGAAAATTTCATAACAGGAGAGAAACCGCCCGTACGTCCGTTACGTGCCGCGAGTTTATAAACGCCGCCGAACGCCGAACTGCCGCCGCCTGTCACCATATGAGTGCCTACACCCCATGTGTCAATAGGCGCGTGTTTGTCAGCGAGGGCTTCGATGATATACTCATCAAGCTCGTTTGAGACAGTTATGGTCGCCTTTTCGCATCCGGCCGCATCCAGCATATTCCGAACTTGCACCGAAAGATAGTGAACATCCCCGGAGTCAAGCCGTACGCCAAAATTTTTTCCTTTTTCGAGAAGCTTCTTCCCAACTTTGATAGCATTGGGTACGCCGCTCTTCAGAGTGTCGTAAGTATCAATCAGGAATATCGTCTTGTCAGGATAAAGGTCCGCATATGCGGAGAACGCCTCTTCTTCGCTGTCATGAGCCATAACCCAGGAATGAGCCATAGTCCCAAGCACTGGTATACCGAATACCTTGCCGGCCATGGTGTTACTGGTGCCAACGGCTCCACCGATGAAAGCGGCGCGTGAGGCGCTCATCGCCCCGTCCGGACCCTGGGCGCGGCGCAGTCCAAACTCCATGATAGCGCCCTTATCGGAAGCAAGGAATACACGAGCGGTTTTCGTGGCGATGAGGCTTTGAAAGTTTATGATGTTGAGAAGCATAGCTTCTATCAATTGACATTCAATAATGTTACCTTGCACTCTGATAAGCGGCTCCTGCGGAAAGACCACGGTTCCTTCATCCATAGCCCAAAGCGAACCGCTGAAACGAAAGGTTCTTAAATAATCGAGGAATTCCCGTTCAAAAAGCCCCAGATTCTTCAGATAAGCGATGTCCTCTTCGGAAAACGACCAATCTTCCAGACTATTTAGAAGCGTTTCAAGCCCCGCAAAAATAGAAAAACCGCCATTAAAAGGGTGGTGTCTGAAAAACATTTCAAAGACATTTTCGCCTTTCATACGGTTTTTCCAGAAGCCGTGAGCCATCGTGAGAGCGTAGAAATCTGTTAAAAGAGCGGAATCCATTTTTATTTCTCGCACAATAAATCTTGAGAAGTTATTAAGTTGACTCCGCCTATTTTCATGGCGTTCAAGGATTGTTCCGTAGAACCTTCGGGGTATCCCACGCCTCGAATGGCGTCTGTCAGCACGAAAGTTTTATAGTGCAGTCTTATCCCGTCAAGCGCCGAGTAAAGCACGCAGTAATCAGTCGCGAGTCCGCCTATGAAGATGTTCGTGATAAGGAGTGATTTCAGATAACCGTCGAGTCCAGTCGTGGTCTGCCTATCGTTCTCAAAAAAAGTAGAGTAGGAGTCCAAATCCAATCGGCATCCCTTATGGAGAATGAGGTTAATATATTCGATATTTAAGTCTGCGTGGAAATCCGCGCCGGGCGTTCCTTGAACGCAATGGTCGGGCCATAATATCTGGTTCTTTGTGACTCCGACATTAACGGTGTCGCCGATTTGTTTCCCTGGAAAAGATGAGGCAAAGGACATATGTCCCTTAGGATGCCAGTCTCTCGTTGCCACGACACTACCGCCGTTTTGAGCAAATTTTTTTGACAAAGCGTTGAGTGGAGCGCACACTTCATTACCGCCGTCAACGGCAAGCGGTCCCTGCGGCGTCTTTTCCCCGCGGGCATTGATATAAGCTGGACAAAAATCTTTCTGTACATCAACAATGATTAAAGCCGATTTCGTATACTCTATAAACATAGATGTTATTATATATTAAAAGGTGATAAAATGCAAGTAAAACAACCGCCGAATCAAAACAGTATGCTATGAAAATGATCTTTATACGAATCTGAAAAATGTCTACATTAGACAGTGTATACAGGGCGATCACAACTGCTTCAAACATATGCTTCGGCGCAAAATTTCCGCGCTTACGGATATTTTTTCTTAAAACCCTGTGTCCGCGAAGAGGCGGCCGCAGTGAGTGGAGATCGGTCGCCGCGGCCGAGGTAATGATAGCCCAAGCCAGCAATCATCGCCGCGTTGTCCCCACAGAGGGATGGAGGTGGAAACACCGCGCAGATGCCGGGATGGGCGGCGAGTCGGGCGCGAAGGTAAGAATTCGCCGCAACCCCACCGCCGACAACCACCGTTGTCAAGCCGGTATCCTCAATGGCGCGGAACAGGCTTCGGAGTAGGATGTCAACTGCGGTTTTTTGGAAAGAGGCGGCAAGGTCCGCAGGACTTGCAGGCTCGTGTTGAACGCGAAACTGTTCGAGCTGGTTGACAACCGCGGTTTTCAGCCCTGAATACGAGAAGTCATACCGGTGCTCGCCTTTGTAAAGGTTCGGCATAGGGAAGCGAAAGGCTGAGGGGTTCCCGGTCTGCGCCAGCTTGTCAATGACCACGCCGCCCGGATAACCTAAACCATAGTATTTTGCCGTCTTATCAAAAGCTTCGCCAACCGCGTCGTCAATGGTCGCCCCGATGACCGTAACGGCATCGAAATCATCGGCGCGGCAGATGATGCTATGGCCACCGGAGACCAATAATCCCAGAAACGGGTAGTTCGGCGCTGCTTCCGTGAGGCGTGAGGCGTAAAGATGCCCCAAGATGTGGTTCACCACGATGAAGGGAATGTCTTCTGTATACGCAAACGCCTTGGCAAAATTAACGCCCACGAGGAGCGATCCTAACATTCCCGGCTCGCCCGTTACGGCAACGCCGTCGAGGTCTGACGGCTCTATACCCGCCTTGTCCAGCGCTTCTTTCGTCACAGCGTAAATCCATTCAGTGTGCTTTCTGCTTGCAATTTCCGGCACCACGCCTTGGAACTCCGCATGAAATGGTATTTGTGTGGCAACCACGTTTGACAGGATCGTCTTACCATCCTCTACTACTGCGGCTGCCGTCTCATCGCACGAAGTTTCTATCCCTAATACCCGCATTTTCTCTCCTTTTTCACTGTTTTCTGATTATTAAAATTATAAGGTAAACGCTCCAGATGTTGACAAATGCAAAGATTGAATGTGAACCGGCCGGGTGTTAAACCAACTACCACACCCCACGGTAAATCGCCTCCAAATCGGAAATATCCAACGGATAAAACGAGCCAAGTTTTCGCTTGCCGAAGAAACTGCACCTAAAAGCGAGTTCCTTCACCTGTTCCTCCGTAAGGTCAAGTCCTAGCTCGCTGATTGAAGTAGGCATACCGATGGATTTGAAAAACGCCTCCATGCGGTTAATTGCCAGAATGGCAAGCTTCTCTTCGTCTTCGCCCGCGATGCCAAACACGTCCACTCCAAGTTTTGCGAAACGGGAAGGCAGGGACTTGTAGACGTAACGCGCCCATGTCGCCCAGACCGCGGCTAATCCCGCGCCGTGAGCCACGTCGAACATCCCGCTTAACTCATGCTCTATCTGGTGCGTTGACCAGTCCCCGCCGCTCCCGCCGCATCCGGTAAGTCCGTTATGTGAGAGACTGCCTGCCCACATAACTTCAGCCGCCGCGTTGTAGTCGCGAGGGTTCTCCTTGAGAATGAGAGCGTTCCGCATCATGGTTTTCATAAGAGCGACCGCAATGCCGTCCGTAAGCTCGGAATCCGTGCGCTTGGGGTCAAACCACCGTTCCAAGGTGTGCATAACAATGTCCACGTATCCACACGCGGATTGATACGCAGGCAGGGTGAAGGTACGTTCCGGGTTCATCACCGCGAACTTGGGTCGACAGATAGCGTTGGCGTAGCTACGCTTGACGCCGCCGAGAATGTCATTGGTGATAACGGACGAGTCACTCATCTCACTACCCGCAGCCGCTATGGTCAACACGCATCCAATCGGCAGACAGGCGATCGGGATGCGCTGACACTCGTAGAAGTCCCAGACCTCGCCGCCGTTTACCACGCCGTACCCTATCGCCTTTGCCGAATCGATGACACTGCCGCCACCCACCGCAAGGATGAAGTCAACATGCTCTTTTTTGCACAAGGCTATACCTTCGTGAACCTTCGAAAGGCGTGGATTCGGCACAACTCCGCCAAGCGAAATGTAAGACACGCCGCTTTCGTCAAGGGAACGGTAGACTCGGTCGAGCAAGCCGTATTTTGCGGCGCTCGCACCGCCGTAATGCACGAGCGCCTTTTTGCATCCAGAGGACGCGGATAATGTGCCGACTTCGTTCTCGGAGTCTTTCCCGAAAACGATCCGTGTCGGCGTATAATACTGAAAATTATTCATAACGTTTTCTATAATATACCACTATTGGCGTTTTGAAAAGAGGCGGCTCTTCTCAAGCCAAGCATATTGATATTTAAGGATACTTATCATATACTAGTTATGTGAGTGAGTCTGAACAGAGCAATAAAGGAGTCCTTTCTCTCAGAACTGCGATTATAATTATTTTAGCTATTGGAATAGTTATATTTGGTATGCTCTTCATATCTATTTATAGGTTTATTATTCCGAGCATACTGGAAAATCCTGGGATTGATTACCTCATAAGCAAGGGAAACGCTATAGAGAGTCTTTTTGAGACGACCAAGAGTAATATCGTCTCATTGAATTTAGATGTAGCGAGCTGGGACGAATTGTTCCGTTTCGCCAAGGGTGAAAATCCCCAGTTTTTAAAAAATAATTATTCACAAGATTCTATGGAGAAAAGATACAAGGTCAATTACGTCATCGTGAAAGATATACATGGGCGGGACCTTTACACTTCCCCCTATGATTTCATCGCCGACAAACCGATGACTATGCCGAGAGGTTTTTCCGCAAGTCTCAACGTCTATTGCGCCTTGATAAAAAGACAGTATCTCGCCTTGAATATCAAAAACGCGGACAAAGCCGTCAGGAAATCTGGTCTGGTTCTTTACGCGGGAATCCCGTATTTTATAAGCGTTATGCCCATTGTCAGAAACGCTCTTTCCAAAGACCTAGCTGGTTTCGTTATTTTCGCGGATGTATTAGACGACGCTTTCTTCAAGAATCTGACCAATTCGCAGAACATACAGTTTCATTTAGCGGCTACCGAAGACGACGTTGAGAAAGGCGATACGGATTCGGAGATAGAGCGCGAAATCGCCCTATTGCCGCATCTCGACGGCCGTTCCACGGTTGTCCCGATGTCCATATCTGATTTGTTCGGCGAACAGCATCATATTCAGATAGAGATGGCTCTGACGTCGTATGAGGAGGCGGATGAAAAGGAGTCTAAATTTAGCAAGATCAATAACATAAGTGTCACGCTCTTGATAAGTTTCTTCTGTTTCTCTTTGCTTCTCTACATCATCATAGCCCAGCACTTCATCTCGCCTATGGAGCAATTGACCGAAGCCATTCGAAACATATCGGACAATCAGCCGATTGAGGTGAAAAAATATTCACTCTGCAAGGAATTTGATGTTCTTACAGGTTCCATCAACAGTATGCTCGAAAAATTAAAAGAATCATCAGTATCCATTGAATCGCTTAAGAAAATCCTCGACAAAGATGGACTATGTATCAGTGTGATAAACACAGACACAGGCGACGTATTCTTCGTCAATGAGGAGATGAAGAATACGTATAATATTACCGATGAAGACATTACTGACAAACGGTGCTGGGAACTGTTTTACCACAGGACGGAACGATGTTCGGATTGCATGGCGATGAAATTGTTCATAAATCCGAATGAGCCTATTGAGTGGGAGGAGTATGCCGTCGCATCGCGTTTTTTCAAAATGCTCGATGGACTTGAGAAATGCGATGTGGAAGAATTCGCTCCCGGAGCGATACGTTTCTACAAAAACACCTACAATCGCATCCAATGGAAAGATTGTTCTCACGTCCATATCTTACATAAGATGGACATAACCGATTTGAAACTCGCGGAAAAGGCTCAGGTAAAACGGTTCAAACAGCAGAAGTTCTTGACATCTATCTCTAACAGTTTCATATCTTCAGAAAACATTGAGACTCTTATAAACAGCGCCCTCCGTATGATCGGCATCTTTATGAATGTCAGTCGGGTCGTGCTCGCCAAGATTGAAGATGGCGAAATGGAATTCACCTACGAATGGGTTAGCACCGCTCAAAACATTGTCGCGCTTCCCAGAAAACGTGTGTTGAAGTTTTGTCAGGGAGAAATAACCTACGACAATTTCGTCATACAAAGGCGGTCGGAACTCAATATTCCCGATACTGAAGCGGATGAGAAAGTAGCGGAACTATATAGACCTTTAGGTATTAAAGCCTTCATTTGCGTGCCTATATATACGATGGGCACGTTGTGGGGGATTCTTATCTTGGATGAATGTACGAGTCCCCGCAATTGGGATGAAAGCAATGTTCATATTATGCACCTCATTGCCAATTCCTTCAGTGGACTCATCATTCGCAACCTGGCGGAACAAGAGATTTTGGACGCAAAGGAATCGGCTGAAAGGTCGAGCAAAGCAAAAACTATGTTTCTTGCGCGTATGAGTCACGAAATGCGAACACCCTTGAACGCCATCATCGGTATAGCGACCATTGCCAAGTCCACCTACGGAGACGACTCGAAAATAGCGGAATGTCTTTCTAAGATAAACGAAGCTTCTCTCCACCTAAAAGGCGCTATTGATGACGTGCTCGACATCTCCAATATTGAAGCCGGCAAATTCAAACTGTTCCCGCAAGACTTCGAGCTGAGAAAGATGATAGACGATGTTGTTGCCAAAATAAACTTCAGAATTGCCGAAAGAGAGCAGAATTTCACTGTCAATATCAACGAGAATTTACCCTTTAGTATCATTGCGGACCAATACAGGCTTTCTCAAGTGATTTCTTGTCTGCTTTCAAACGCAAACAAATTCACGCCGTTCTACGGGGAGGTCTCCCTAGACGTTTCTTCACAGGTAGCGGACTTCAGTTCGGAGAAGAAGTTCCATAACTTGACGATAACCGTATCTGACAATGGCATCGGTATATCAAGCGAGAATCAGAAAGGCTTGTTCCAGATTTTCGAGCAGATCGACGGCGATACTATGCGTAAATTCACGGGTGTAGGGATCGGCTTGCGGCTCGCTAAAAGCATCGTCAACCTTATGGGCGGCGACATCAACTTTGAATCTACTCTTGGTAAGGGATCCAAATTCTTTGTCGAGCTTACGGTAGAAGAAGGTTCTCTGAAAGATGTCGCAGATGGGGGCGAAGAATCTCTGGACGGCATATTCCTTGGCAAGAACATTCTCCTTGTCGAAGACATCGAAATCAACCAGGAGATAGTCATAGGTTTGCTTGAGAACACAGGGGTAAACATCGAATGTGTGGAAAACGGTTTGGACGCGGTAAAGAAATTCAACAGCGATCCTGATAAATACGATATCGTATTTATGGATGTCCATATGCCGGGAATGGATGGCTTTGACGCCACACGTGCTATCCGCAAAATCGAAATAGTAAAGGCAAAAACCATCCCCATAGTCGCTATGACCGCCAATGTATTCAAAGAGGACATCGACAAATGCCTAGCCTGCGGCATGAACGACCACATCGGTAAACCGATTGACTTTAATGAATTGATTCTAAAGATGAAAAAGTATCTGTGATAATAAAGAGACCTTTTGAGACAGCGCGTTCAATGAACTTGTGTTAATTGTATTGCCAGACAAGCGCATATCATTTGTTGCTTCTCGTGAATCTACAGATAGTTTAAGATTGAGGAGTAAAAAAGTGAAGATAGCGCTTTTCTTGAATAATTTAGACGAAGAATACCAGATTTCGGTGTATCGTGGTATTCGGACAGAGACCGAGTCCTTAGGTATCGGCATAATTTGTGTGCAGGACGAAATGTTCACCGTAAACAAGGCATCCCTCTTTTCTTCAAAGGATTTCATCGGCGTTGACGGTGTTCTGATACTGTCGTCTGTGCTTATGCACAAAGGAGATTTCACGGCTGATTTTGCCGAATTTTTCAAGAATCCCCAGAACAAATTCGACTGTCCGGTGGTATCTATCGGATTACAACTACCTTATTTCCCTTCAATTATCGTGAAAAGCCGTGACTCTATGGAAAAACTGATGGAACACCTTATTGTGTTTCACAAGTACAGGAAATTTCTGTACATCGGGGGACCTGAGAACCACCATGACAACATCGTAAGAGAGTCTATCTTCAGACAGATGATAAAAGCCGCCGACTGTGAAGAGATCATTGCCAACGGGGAGTTCACCGCCGTGTCCGGCATCGCCCTTATGCGGAATTACCTTATGTCTCATAGGGACCTGCCGGATGTGGTCGTAGCGGCTAATGATACTATTGCCTTTGGAATACAGGAAGCGCTCCATACATACGGGAAGACGTGTGCAGTTACCGGTTTTGACGACACAACCAAAGCGCAAATGGAGGTTTTCAGCCTTACGACCGTACGTCAGCCTTTCGGTAAAATGGGACAGCAAGCAGTCAGAACTCTACGGGATATGATACTGGGCAAGGAAGTGCCGAAAGTCGTCAGCATAGATTCCACGTTTATTATCCGCACCTCCTGCGGCTGTGAAAAGCGTGCCGAAGAAACGAAGCCCCTCATGCCGCGTCTTTTGGAGATGCAGTACAACGCTATGAATTCCGAAGACTTCCTCCTCAACGTGAGTCTTTTGGGGCAGAGCCTCACCGCCGTGAGTTCTTTGGAGGAAATTATCTCGCATCTCCAGTATTTTTTGACAGGCTTAAACATCGGTACCTTTTACCTACTTCTGTATCAAAAGCCTGCGTTCGCTCCTATGAAGAAAGGAATTCTGGCATTTCAAAGGGTGAATGATAAAGATTCCTTTGATTTTTCCCATCTTTCTTATGATAAAAAACAAACCGTTGGGGTTGTCGGAAACATCGTTTTTTTGAGAGATTTCTTCGGTACAATAGCGGGAGTGGAACACCAGAGGGGAAAAAATAGCATTAGCGGTTGGACCATCTATCATTTAAGGTCAGGAGCCGAGTATTTAGGGCTTATCGTCTATAGCGCCGCGGACACGGTTCACTCACACTGCTGTAGCGCGGCCATCTTTATTGCAAACACGGTGAAGCGTCTCCAAATTGCCGAAACCGAGCAGGAAAGACTGAAAAAACTTGAGGAGGAGGTGGCGTTTCGGACACGTGATTTGGTGGCGACTCATAAGAAACTTGAGGAAGAGGCAAAACGCCGTCTTGAGGTTGAAGCCGAAGTGCTTCGCATAAGTGAATTAGAGCGGCAGCGATTCAGCATGGACCTACACGACGACATCTGTCAGCGACTTGCGGGCATTTCTATGTTTTGTAAAGGTTTGGCATCCGGTATAGGCGCAGAGCTTCTCCTGCCGGAGCTTTCGGAAATGGTTGATGAAACCTTGCGTAGAACCCGTCAGTACGCCCACGAGTCTTTTCCTGTGGAATTAGACACTTTTGGTCTCAATGAAGCGCTTTCCTCGCTTTGCCACAGCATCAGCAAGCAATGCGTATGCCGCTGTTCCTACAAATGGCTGGTTCCGCTGCCGTCTCCTCTATCCCGCACTCAGGAACTGAACGTGTACCGCATCATTCAGGAAGCGCTCAACAACGTCGTCAAGCACTCAAAGGCGAAAAAGGCGAGCGTGGATATAAGCAGGGAAGAGAACCACCTTGTCGTACGCGTACAGGACAACGGCATAGGAGACGCTCGTCTCAATCTTTTAGAGACTACTACCGCGCCCGTCCAGCCGAATAATAAATGCCATAGCGGATTCGGCATCCGTTCTATGCAGTACCGTGCACACCAACTCGGCGCTAATTACCATATCGCATCGTCCGAAACTGGCACGCTCATTGAAATCAAGATACCAGTATGAAAGGCGTGCCTTTTGAAAAACATGCCAGCAAGCCAAGGAATTTAAATTACTCTCCGACCGCTTCGTTTCCCAGATAGGCCTTGACCACAGCTGGGTTGCTACGTACTTCAGTCGGCGGACCCTCCGCGATGATGCGCCCATAATCAAGCACAATCAAGCGCTCGCAGATAGCCATGACCATATGCATATCGTGTTCTATGAGGAGTATCGTCAGGTGGAATTGGCGGCGGATAAACGAAACAAGTTCCATAAGTTCGCGAGTCTCCTGGGGATTCATGCCTGCGGCTGGTTCATCCAGCAATAATAGGCGTGGATTTGCCGCAAGCGCCCTAACAATCTCCAGCTTCCTTTGCTCCCCGTAAGGCAGGTTGCGGGCAAGCTCAAACTTCTTATGCTCTATATGAAAGAGTTGCAATAATCCGCCTGTTTTTTCCCGCATACCTTGTTCGTCGATATGGAAACGTGTCGTTCTGAAAAGCGCATCAAGAGGGCTTTCCTCGCGGCTAGAATGGAGGGCGATACGCACGTTATCTTCAACCGACAGATTGTTGAAAAGCCGAATGTTTTGGAAGGTACGGGCAATGCCCAAGTGGTTCAACTGGGCTGGGCTCTTCCCGCTAATGGTGCGGGCTAGTCTTTTCCTGTCCCAAAAGGTAATACGTCCAGTGGTCGGCGTATAGAGACCAGACAATATATTAAAAACCGTTGTTTTTCCCGCCCCATTAGGACCGATAAGCCCCACGAGTTCACCTTCCTGCAATTCACAGTTAAAATCGCTTACCGCAGATAAACCACCAAATACAATAGAAAGATCTTTGACCGAAAGTATGGTTTTATTCACAACAAAATAATACACTAGGCAAAGAATTATTTCAAGAGACGGCAAAGGCGCCTGACGCAAAGAAGCCGTACAAACGCTTGCGAGGCGTGCCGAAACACCATTTTATTAGCGCAAGAAATCACTCTGCGGGTTTGAATTCCACCGTAACGCTTGAGTCGTCCTTAATGGTGATTAAGGTCGTCCCAATCCTATCCTTGCTGTGATAGCCGCAAAAACCAGTTTTTAAGCCGTAGGTAAAGTAAATTCCTTCGTATTGATAGTAAAGTCTATTCAAATGCTCATGTCCAAAAAAAAGATGGGTCGTGCTGCCTAATTCTTTCATTTTTTGAAACATACCGTTGTTTCGAGGCGAGGAAGGATCCTCCCGGAAACCATCTCTTTCACCGTCAGGGTCTTTGAGCCTCCATTCCTCTCTGAGCTGCTTTGTTTCCGTAAGCGGAATATGGAAAAAGGCAAGTGTTTTTACTGGCGCTGTAGACATTTCCGAGCCGTTAATTTCATTGCCAGTTACGGACTTGTTCAAGCCCTTGATGTACCATTCATACCATGCCACCTGGTCGGGGCGCAGATAGTCGCGGTTCGTGTCGAACATAACCAGCCCGTAGATTATAGCGCCCTTTTCATTGACGATGTTGACGCCGTAGTTTCCGGTGCCGAAAACATTGGAGGGTCCCCGCTTGAACAGGGAATATTTACCAGTCTCAAAGAGCGCCGCGAGTTTTTCCTGCCTCAGGTCGTCACGCTTGTTCATAAAAGCCTCGCCGTCATGGTTGCCCATAACCATGACATACGGTATCTTGAACTGGTCAAGAAAGGCGAGTAGTTTCTTCCCATAATACATATTGGCGGGACCTGTAACATTGTCCCCAGTGAGTGCAAGCAGGTCCGGCTTATAGGTTTCAATGGCTTTTTTTGCCAGAGACAAGGTTCTGTTTATGGCGTTAAATTCGTCCATTATATAATAAGCCACATGCATATCAGCTAATTGTAAGATACGGAAATCCTCGCCGTCTTTTTTTACAAGATTAGTATAATCATTCAGGTGGAATTCTGACGTTTCGCTCCATTGGTCGTCTCCTATCGCGTTTTGATTAATGAATAACGCGCAGACAATCATAAAAGTCCATAAAAATTGCATGTTTTATTCCTTAAAGCCTTCACCGAGACGAGCGGTCTTGGTGTTTGAGGTTTGTCATTTTAAGCATGATACCGTACAAGCAGTTTTATTTCAAGATGAATTCTTCAAGAGTCAGCGGTGTCAGACACCAATCCGTCATCAACGGGTGTCAGACACCACATCGCCGCACATCGCCTTTGCTACAAAACAGGTGTCAGACACCAGCCGCGTCAAACGGTGTCTGACACCGCGCCGCAATAAAAAAGGGCGGCTCATTCTTGGAATGAGCCGCCCCCTTTGCATACTGACACCAATAAATTAGTCGGTGGTCCACTTGGCGTACACAGTACTATCCACGGTTACCGGAGTATCCTCGGTAAACTCTGTGCCGCCGCCGTTCTGCGCGGTCCACCAGCCGCCGAAGGTAGAGCCGCTCTTGGTCGGCTCCGTCGGCATACCGCTCAAACCGTTGCTGTCCGTTACCTTAAACCACGCGCAATCGGACCCGTATACTGCCGAGCCGTCTTTCCGATACCCTATATCAATAAAATACTCACCCGCTGTTGGAACCGGGATGGTTACGGTTACCGTTTGTTCGCCGGATATGAGGCTGCCGCTGAAATAACCGCTTGAGTAGGTGGCGGACGCGTTATCAAGCGTACTGATAAAGGCATAGTCGCAACCAGACTCCGAAGACACAGCGAGCTGTATGCTTATGGACGCATTTGCCTCCGTGCTGGTAAAGCTGATGCGCACTTTGCTTGTAGCGCCATGGGCTGTCACGGGAGATTGGCGTCTGCCGTCGCTTAGTAAGGTCCACTCGCCGCCTGATACGGAACTATATGTGATAGCGCCGATCGAACCGCCGCTGTCCACGGGCATTGTCTGGGTTGCGGGGTCTCCCCCGTCCGCGTCGAATGTTACCGTGTATTGAACCAACGTTGTCGCGGAAGCAGCCGATGACTGCGCCCCTTGCCCATTGCTGTTATAGGCGGCCACTTTGTAATGGTACTCCGTGTTTGGCGACAGTCCGGTGTTGGTATAGGAAGTGGCGGTAGTGTAAGAGCCAATCTGAGTATACGTGCCGCCGCTGCTTTCGGAGCGGTAGACATAATACCTGCTTGCGCCATTCACCGCATCCCAGGACACCGTAATACTGGTTGAACCCGCGGCCGTTGCCGTTACGCCTGAAGGCGCGGCTACATTCGTTGTCGCGGAACCATACGTTGATGACTGCGCCCCTTCCCCACTGTCGTTAGAGGCCGACACTTTGTAATAGTAGGTCGTGTTTGGCGACAGTCCCGTATCGGTATAGGGAGAGGCGGACGGATCTCCCGCCTTTTCATACGTACCGCTACTGCTTGTGGAGCGGTATACCTGATAGCCGCTTACGCTTGCGCCATTCACCGCATCCCAGGACACCCTAATGCTGTCTGAACCCGTTGCCGTTGCCGTTACGTTTGAAGGCGCGGCTACCTTTGTTGCCGCATAAGCATCCCATGACTGTGCCCCGACCCCATAATCGTAGTTGTAGGCGGCAACTTTGTAATAGTACTCCGTGCCTGCGGACAGTCCGCTACTGTTGGTATAGTAAGCGTCGGAAGTTTCGCCTATATAAGAATACGTACCGCCACTGCTTGTGGAGCGGTATATATAATAGTAGCTTGCGTTGTCAACCGGATTCCACGACACCGTAATGCTGCTGGAAGACGTTGCTGTTGCGGACACACCTGAAGGAACAAACCCAATGAGCTGTAAGTAAAGCGAAGTGATAAAACTGGATGTCGCATCCCTAATCTGCCCAATTTGCGTCGGATTTAAGGATGTGCTGGCATCCAACACCAGATAGATAATCGAGGAGCGCGCCGCTGTCTCGGTGTCCGTCGCGCCGGTCACTGAATATTCGCTGTTTATTTGCCACGCGATTTCGCCGGGAGGCATAAGCCATTGTTTCGTTCTTGATTCATCGGCAGGAGTGGAGCCGGTAAGGTTGTTAAACACAAAATTGACCACCGTACCTGTCCTCACGCCGGTTATGGGACCCGCCCCCTCAGCCGAGCCAAGCCCGCTCCCGTAGGTTACATCATCGAAGGTATACACCAGGCTTGATTCGTTTACGTTTATGACGCCTTCAATATATCTTGTCGATGCCGCCGCATACGCGGGGCCCGTGCTGTTTACGTCAAAGGTCATACGCACCTTCGTGCCGGTTTCCAGCCTGGTGGTCTTCATCGTAAACGTGGTGTTGGCTATCTGGGTTATCTCCAAGCTGTCGGCAATAGCCTGAAAAGTCGTTTGCAGGTTTCCAAAACCCGTTAATATCTCACTCTTTCCCGGACTGGCTATCTTTGCCAAATCGCTCTCAAACTTTACGGTATTGGTAACATCGCCTCCCTTGACGCCTATGGAATACGCGGTGATGGGCTTATCCGCTATGGTGCGGCTGGCAATCTCCTCGCTCAAATACTCGGTATAAGCAGCCAGGCTAGAGAAAGGTCGATTCTCAATCGGAGCATCCAGGGACGCTCCTGTCGATCCATTGTCAAGCCCGTCCGTAAAGGTAACCACATTCACCGAATGAAGGGCTTCGGGCCACCGGTTTTCCCGCTTCTTGAGATTTGCCAACGCCCGGTGCACCGAATAGAAGATCGCGGTGCCTTCTTCCCCGGCAATGGTGTAGTTTGAGTTGAGCTTATTGATAAGCCTGGTTCTTCCCGCCTCGTCAAGCAGAATGGGCACCTCGCTGGTTATATCCGTCGCCTCTCCCGCAAAAGTGATAATCCCGATATACACCCCTTCGTCATAGACAGCCTTCACGTCTTCCTTCTCAAGCGTATAGGTCTTTTCGCTCTCCAGGTTTGCCCACACATAGACCGACTCGGAGACCGTCCCGTAGAGTTCCGCGCCTTTATACAACCTGATGCTGAAGGAATACGCGCCCGCGGGATAGTCGCCCGTAAGGGCTATTGTATCGTCCTCCGGCGCAAGAGGCGGTTCAAGCTCTTCCTCATCCCAGAAGACCCGCGCCTCCGTTACCCCGGAACCCGCGGGCAGTTTTACGACAATATTGACCGTGCCATTGCCATTCACGGTAGGCGTGACGGTAAACGACAAGGTGTTCGTGTTGTTAAGATAGATAGTCCGTCCGGTTATGGTTCCGCTGAGGATAAGTAACTCGTCTTTGAACCCCATAAGGCTGAAATCCCAGGTTCCGGTCTCCAGGTTCACTACCGTGCCTGTCGCACTGGTAAACTCGTCCAACAGGGCTTTCGCAGCCCCGGACTTCCCACCCCGCAATTCCCACTTGGTTACGTCTTGCAATGCCATCGCGGGTCTCACCGTGCGCCCCTCTATCCCGTCCACGCTTATGTTCACGCGAACCGATGCCGTGCCCGAACTCCGCTCGGAATCCGGTTCTCCCGTGTCGCACGCGGTAAAAAGCGACAATAGGGAAACGAGTACGCTTATGTATATTATCTTATTCATTTTCTCCCTCCTTAATTAGCTCTTAATGGTAACTCGGCAACGCGCCGAGAGTATTTCACCATCATTGGTCGTAACAACCACCAACAGTTCGTAGACATCGGGGATTTTCGAGTTGGCGGGCAGCGTATAGGTGTACGAAGTCGCTCCGCTTATCTCTTCCCCGTCCCAGTACCATGCATACGACGCGTAGCCGCTACTGACCGAGAACTGGTTCACCACGTCCACGTATATGGTGGTTGGCATGGAAACCGTGGGGTCGCTTGTCACGACACCCAACTGTATTTGAATGGAAACATCAGGAAGCCACTTCGCGTAGACCGTGGTGTCCGCAGTTACCGTGGTTGTTGCGGTAAACGCCGTTCCTCCGCCGTTCTGCGCGGTATACCAGCCGCCAAACGCATAGCCGCTCTTGTTTGGGTTTGAAGGCATATTCCCGGAATCGACCGAGCCGGAACTGACCACTTGCCTCGAGTCGCTGATCCCGTCGATGTTCCCGCCGTCCAAGTCAAACGTTACCGTGTATTCCCAGCCGCCTGCCGCGCCGCTTACCGCGCTGTCCAGGGCGAGGCTTTCGGCCGTGCTGTTGCGTTTTATGCTTGAAGAAACATAGACCGCGTAGCCGTAACTGTAGCCGGGAGCGCTGTTTCTCAAGGCGCTATCCGCGTTTGACCCGTAGATGATTCCGTCCGCCCCCTTGGTAAAGGTCCCGCTACTGTACACCCCGCCGCCGTAGGAGGTGGCGGTGTTGCCGCTGATAGCCCCGCTACTCATCGTAAACGTCCCGGTGTCAGACACATACACTCCGCCGCCGGAGCCGGAGGGGGACGCGGTGTTGTTGCTGATTTCCCCGCTCTCCATCGTAAAGGTCCCGCTGCTGTACAC
>JAIRNA010000130.1 GCA_031258305.1 Treponema sp.
TTGGGCGACTCGCAGGCCGTAAACGCCGCCTTGTACGCGGTGAACTGCCCCTTTTGCTTCATTACCACATCGGCCGGTATGCCCAGCGTGTCGGCAAGATCCTCCGCAGCCTCTGTGAAAACCTCCGCGAACTCCGCAAACTTCGCCTCGGCTAACGGCATGAAACTACTCATTTCTACTCCTCCTAAAAAAATACTCTCGTGAGTCAAAACGTGACTCCCGTGAGTCAAAATCTGACTCTCTGAATTCAAAACCTGACTCCCGGAATTTAAAATCTGACTCTCTGAATTCAAAACGTGACTCCCGAGAGTCAAAATCTGACTCTCTGAATTTAAAACCTGACTCCCGTGAGTCAGAGACTGATTTTCCGCATCGGGAACGCCTGAAAGGGTATGGGGACATCCGCCTGTTCGCGGACTTGCCTGTCCAGTATATACTAAATATTATACGGGGGGGGGGGGCATAACGAAAGCGTCCCGCGTCTTATAGAGATGGGTTATACTATTTCTATGGCTGACTTTCATATGGTATATATCATAGTATACATTAAAAAAATGTCAAGGGAGGGTTTTATATTTTTATACAAATTTTAGATGGTGTCGGACGCTTTTTTTAGTCCCACAGTTCGGCCATATGTCGGGACAGTTCTGAGCCGAGACGGTCGAGCGACGCGGAGAATTTTTGGTTGTAAGCGCCAGCCGCAATGCCCGCTGTGGAAACGGCTCGCTGCCATAGGTCCAGATACGCGGGAGAACCGCCGCTTGTTCTGAAGCTTTCACCCACCAGGGTAAGTAGGTCTCGCAAGAAACACTGAAAAAGTCCTCGTATCTCGAAATTTTCCGCTTCCGCAAGAATTTTTCCGATGACGACCTGGCGGTTCAGAACCGGGCGCCCCAAGCCGGCCTTTTCGGCAATGGGCATAGTATACCGCCCAAGCGCAACCAGCTCTGCGGGCTGCGCTTGGGCGGGTCGGTCCATGTACACGACCGCGCTCATCGCCACAGACGCGGCAAAAAAAGCCGCAAGCTGACGGAGACTTTCTCTTGAAACCGGGAGAAAGGAGTCAAGGTAAACGCCGATGCCTTTTCCCCCAGCATCATCACCGAAAACCTCGGCGATGATGGACGCCTCCGTCTCTCCCTGTCTTTTGTTGAAACGGTATGCGCGGAGACGGGAAAGGATGGTCGGCATAAGAGCTTGTTCGTGTTCTGTGGTAAGCACGATACGCACGGCCGGCGGCGGTTCTTCGAGCAGTTTGAGAAGGGAATTGCGCGCGCCTTCCTGCATACGGTCCGCGTTTTCTATGAGCAGAAACTTCTGCCTCCCGTGAGGCGCAAGGTGTGTCCAGGCGGCCGTTCTGCGAATCTGTCCAATGGCAATGGTATCCGCTATGCCTTCGGATTCAAGTTTGACCGCGTCTTTGAGTATAGCGGCGCTTCTTTTCTCAATTTTCTTCGCGTCTTGAGCCGCTAATTCCGCGATTTCTTTGACGCTTGCCTCTAGGTCCGTAACCATATCACTCAGTTTGCTGAATTTCGGTTCGTCTTCCCAGAGTACCGCCGTGAAACGCAAGAGGAGCTTCTTAAGAGAGCGGATGAAGAGTGGAGCCTTTGCCGCATTTCGTTTGAAGGCGGCCGCGGCCGCGGCTATTTCTACAGAAAAGGGCTTTGAGCCGAGCGCCAGCAGGTCCGGGCTAGAGAGAAACCTGTGACGGCTACAGGACGGACAGGCGCAATTCATGTCCGCGGACCCAGATTCACAGGAGAGGATACGGGCGAGTTCCAACGCGGTCGCACCCTTACCGGAATACGCGGGACCTGAAAACAGCATAGACGGCGCAAGCGTATTCCTTTCGATGTCCAACGCGAGCTGACCAGTCGCCCTTTGCCCGCGTATTGTTTCAAACATTTCAAATTTACTCATGGATTATAAAACGATGCCTTCAATCTTCTTCTTCCTTTGCAGCGTTCAAGCTTGGACAGCTCAGGCGTTTCAGCGTCCAGCGCCGTATTGACTTAATACGCATATCCCCCCCCTAGTACTTCAACGGCTCTACGTGGATAGTCGCTATGATACCTAAACGTTCTTCAATCATACGTTCAATATCAGAAGCTATTGCATGTCCTTCTCCTATGCTCATAGTTCCGTCAAGTCTGATATGAAAGGTCAGTTCTTTATGTACGGTGTAGTTATGTATATGAAAATGATGTACATGGAGGTCGCCGCCATAGACAGTCTTTATCGCGTCTGTGATTCTCCCGATGAGGTCCCTGCTTGGTTCTTCCCCGAGCAGTTCGGTTATGACTTCTTTTATGATACGGTAAACCGCACGAAGGAGCAGGAGCGCGACTATAACGCCAAGAACGCTATCAATCCACCAAAACCGCTTTGCAAGCAAGATACCGACCAGCACAACAATGGACGATAAGGCGTCAGAGCGGTGGTGCCAGCCGTCCGCTTTCACGCTGGCGCTCCCTGTTTTCCGCCCCAGGTAAAAGGCATAGCGGGCGAGCGATTCCTTCACCACGATTGAAACGACCGTGACGACTATCGCAATAACACCGAATCGGACGGTCTCACGGTTACGGAATTCAAGTACCGAGGTCCTCATGAACTCAAAGGCTATGATACCGAGAAAAAACGCTATGAACAGCGCGGCGATTTGCTCCCATCGCCCATAACCGAAAGGATGCTCTTTGTCCGCCTTTTTCGCCGCGAGTTTGACCGCTATCACGACGACGATGGAGCTTATAGAGTCGGAAAACGTGTGCCATGCGTCCGCAGTTAACGCGATGGAACCGGTTATTATGCCCACCCATAGTTTAAAGGTGAAGAGCGCCGTATTAACAATAATGGAGACTATGCCTTCTACATAGCCGGCTTTCATCCCGTTCATTTGAAAACCGCCAAAAGCGGCGAAAAGGTCTGCTCGAAAATACTTCCCGCGAGAACGGAAGACGGATCAAAAAGAGGCTGTATGCGGATGATGAAGATGACCGCCACGACGATCGCCAAGCCCTCGACCATGCCTACCAGAAAACCCAGAATCTTGTCGAGCTTTCCGAGATGAACGCCTTCTACGATGTTCTTCAAAAGCGCCCCTATGAATTTCACCACGGCAAACACAATGAAGAACAGGATGATAAAGCTCAAGATTTCGGGCAGAATCTTTATGCTTTCCAGAGAGGGCAGTTTCGTTTTGAGAAAAGCCGCTCCGTTCTTGTAAAAGAAGAATCCAGCAAGCACACCGAGGATAACGGAGGCTAGAGAAGAAATCTGTTCTACAAAGCCTTTCAGTCCCGCGTGGACCGCAAAAATCAATATAAGTATCAAAAAAATAATATCTATCACCGTCATTCTTTTACCTCGCTTTGTACCCATTCACGGTCCCGCAGTAATTCGGCGAGAGCCTTTTCCGCTTCGGCGATTTCATCGTAAGGCATGGGTCCATCTGCGTAAATTATCGAATTTTCATGCCCTTTGCCCAATAGTAGAACCGCGTCTCCCTCACGGGCGAGAGAAAATGCCTTCCGAATGGCAAGAAGTCTGTCCGGAATGAGGAAGAGATCGTGGTCCCGCTTGCGGTGAGGGATGCCCACGGCAATTTCTTCCAGAATGGACATGGGGACTTCGCCCCGTGGGTCTTCATCGGTGAGAATCACCACATCCGAGTAGAGCGCCGCGATTCGTCCTTGTTCCGGCCGTTTTTTGGTATCGCGCTCGCCTGGGGAACCAAAGAGGCTTATGATGCGCCCTTTCACCCGCTCCCGCAAGGGTGGAAAAATGGTCTGAAAAGATGACGGCGTGTGCGCGTAATCGACGAGAACTTCGAAAAGTTGACCCTTTTTGACAGCGGTCATGCGCCCGCGCACGGGCCGTACCGCGGGGATTAACTCCGCTACTTTCCGCACTGGTAGAGAGAGCAGTTTAGACACGGTTAGAATGGCGGCCATGACATTACCTGCGTTGAACGCCCCAGGCAGATTATCCCATACCGTGATACTTTCACAGGTCTCTCTTACGTGTACCGTATACGTATTGCCGTTCGCGGAGCTTTCAATGTGTACCAGAAATAGGTCCGCGCAAGAGGAAGGATTTGCACTGTAAGTAAAGACAGGCCTATCCGTTGCCGCGGCAAAGTAGGCGCAACTTTGGTCATCCGCATTTACGACGCCGAAGCCGTCTTCGGCGCTCAATTTTCTGAAGAGGTTTGCCTTGTCTGAACGATATTGCTCCCATGTGCCGTGAAATTCGAGGTGTTCATGGGTAACATTGGTCATAATACCCGCTGTGAATATAACGTCTCCGAGTCGGTTGGTTCTGGATGAAAGCCCATGGGAACTCGTCTCTAAAACCGCGAATTCCACGCCGTTTTCGAGCATTTCCGCAAGCCGTTTATGAATGACCGTTGCCTCCGGGGTTGTCTGATGTTCCACGTTATCCTCCGCCTCTCCGCCTACGCTTGCCTGCACCGTAGAGATGAAACCGGCCCGCCGCCCACTCAGCCGTAATAATTGCCAAATGAGGAATACGGTCGTGGACTTGCCTTCAGTACCGGTAACACCCACACACCGCAACTTCTCTGAGGGACAACCATAAAAGGCTGTAGAAACCGCGCTCATTGAGAAACGGGAATCCTTAACACGAATGTAAACGACATGCTCACGATAGTCGAGCAGCGGAACTTGATGAATTACAACGGCCGCCCCGCGTACAATGGCATCCGTGATGAACATATGTCCGTCTTTGTGCAAGCCCGCAAGGGCAAAGTAGAGATTTCCAGACTTTACCCGGCGCGAGTCGTATTCCAGACCAGTTATAATTGGATCAAGGTCTCCAAAATTGCGAGTTTCGATACATTCTATCTGTTTAAACAAGCCGCCATTGAAGATTTCGGTCAATTTTTTGTTTTTTGTATGATTATCCACTACTTCACTGTATTACGTCTCGAGGAAAATGTCAAGGTTTGTTTTAGACGGATACAGGAGCAAAGAACGGAAGAGGCATCTATGGAATTCATAATAGTTCTCACGTCGGACGGAGCGCGGCCGCTACCCCATCTACTTTTAAATATTTAGAAACAAATTTCTGAATATACCTTCTTAACGGTGTAGGAGGTCAGATTATACAATAAAACACCTCGAAACTTGCCTTCCTATAAGCTTACCCCGCCGTCAATCTGGATAATTGCGCCATTCAAGGACGGGGAATCAAGGATATGGAGGGCTGTTTGAGCTATTGTTTCAGGAATTAATGGTATTCCTGAAGGGCTTTTGGCGCGGTTATACGACTTGGTTTCCTCATTCGCGTATTCGGTGTCAACGAGACCGGGACAGATGATGTTACACGTTACGCCGAAAGACGCGGCTATTTGGGCAACGGACCTAGCGATGACCGCGAGCCCCGTTTTCGCGGCGGAATAGGCAGGGGTCGTGGAGAAACCGCGTATCACGCCTGTATCCGTGCCGCCAAAGAGAAGGATACGTCCATATTTGCGGGCAATCATGCCGGGCAGAACAGCGGAAATCAATGCGCCCGGAAAAGCAAGATTGACAACAGCCATGAAACGCCAGTCTTCCGCTGTGGTCTCGACGATCCGTTTACGCAAAAAGGTTCCATGCGCGGCAACCACAATGTCAGGCTCTGGACAAAACGCAAGAAAGGGCGCAACGGTACCGTCTATTCTGCTCAACAAGCCTTGCGCTCTAACACCGAAAGAACGCGCTTCCATAAGAGCTGACTCCATCCGCTCTTGAGACGTTCCTCCGTGGATAAATAATTCCGCCCTATTTTGTGCAAGCGCGAGGGCTATGGACCGTCCTATGCCCCCCGTGCCGCCTATAATGAGAGCCTTTTTGTCGCTTAATCGGTGATAAATCACCATCAATACTCCGATAGTTTCCTCAAAATGGCTTCCGCAACCGATCTGCCGTCTGCGATAGCGCGCACCACCAGGCTTGCGCCAAAACGAGAGTCTCCGGCGGTCCAGACTTTGCGGTTAGATGTATGGAAGCTTCCCTGTGTACGGATGTTGCCGCGGGCGTCAAGTTCAAGGTTCAGGTCCTTGACGATGCCGTCTTGCACGACGTGCGTGAAACCCATTGCCAAAAGCACCAAATCCGCGCCTATCTCAAATTCGGAGCCGAAAATTTCTGTCATATTCCATTTACCGTTCTTTTGCCCCCAATCTACACGGCAGACTTTAAGCGCGTCCACTTTGCCATTTTTCCCAACAAAAGCCTTCGTGTTGATTGACCAGAGCCGCTCTCCGCCTTCGAGGTGGGAACTGGAAGTTTTCAGTACCTTCGGCCACAAGGGCCACGGCTCTTGCGGTGGACGATGCTCCGGTGGTTCGGGTAAGACTTCGATTTGCGTGACGCTGACCGCCCCCTGACGGTTGCTCGTGCCGACACAGTCTGAGCCTGTGTCCCCGCCGCCGATGACTACAACCCGCTTGCCGAAAGCCGTTATTGGCTCAACACCGCCGTTGTTTTCACCGGCGAGGGATCGATTCTGTAACGAAAGAAAGTCCAGAGCCTGCACGACACCGATGTTCTCCCGCCCCGGCACATTGATATCCCGCGGCTCTCGCGCGCCAATGGTCAATAGTACCAGGTCAAAGTCACGTTCTAGGTCTTTTGCGTTGACAAAAGTCGCTCCTGCACCGGTTGTGCCGAAGCCGAACCTACCGCTTCCCACGCGGGTATTCGTTTTGAATATGACGCCTTCCGACTCCATCAACTGTATACGTCTGTCGATGAAACTCTTGTCGAGCTTGAAGTCAGGAATACCGTAACGCAGGTACCCGCCGACTTTTCGATCAGCTTCGAATACGGAGACGGAAAAACCGAACCTGTTGAGGAAGTAGGCTGCCGACAACCCAGCAGGTCCCGCGCCCACAATAGCGACCTTTTTACCATTCCGCTTTTTGGGAGGACGGGGGACTACAAACCCTCGCTCAAACGCCTTTTCTATGATGGCGAGCTCGTTCTGCCTGATGGTTACCGGCTCATCGTTAAAGCCAAGCACACAAGATGCTTCACAGAGGGCCGGACATACACGCCCCGTGAATTCTGGGAATGGGTTTACACTTTCGAGAAGCATCCATGCCTTGTCCCAGTCTCCGCGGAACAGCCTGTCCTGCCACTCAGGACAAACGTTGTCCACAGGGCAAGCCCAGTGGCAAAACGGTACCCCGCAATCCATACATCGACTCGCCTGAGCCATACGCTCACCGTTAGGCAATTGTACCTCGACCTCACTATAATCATTGATACGTTCTTCCACAGGTCTGTAGCCTGCGGTCTTCCGTTTAATTTTCAAGAATCCTCTCGTATCACCCATTTATTTTCTCCATACCAAGTTGAGCGGTAAATTTTACCCTGTGCTTATGCGGCATCATACGTTCTATACCCTCTGCCAGTATCTTTAATAATTGAATCTTTGTCAAGGGACACAATGAAGAAATTTGAAAGGGTATGCTGAACTCTCAAAATAAGTCCCTGTTCTCTATTAAACATTTTCCGAGAACACGATCTCATTTTCTGGTAATCTGACAGTCGAAAGCTTGAGCGTTATCGGTTCATTGGGTTCAAAATCGCGCCGCAGAAGAACCTGTGTCTCTATGCCGAGGCGGGGAATCATAACCACGGATCTATTGTTGCCCCGCTTTTCCATCATAAACCCATCCCACAGAGAGCCTTTTTTATCCGCCAGATAGGCCGTGGTCCAATGAGCGCGGGAGGCGCGTTCCGCCTTAACGGTTGCTGTAGCCGCCGCATCTCCTGTTGCAAGACGGACGAATAGGTCGTCTTCCGTAATTATTTCCGCGTTTTTTAAAAAAGCCCGAATCTGCTCATGCGCTAAAAGGTCAATGTAACGCCGCAGTGGGCTAGTTACTTGGGTGTAGGCGGCAAGCCCAAGCCCGAAGTGAAAACCCGGTTTCGCTGAAATAGAACGTGGATGCATACAACGCCGGATTTGGTAAGAGCCGGCCATACCGGGCAATAACTCTTTTGGGAGGTCTCCCGCCTCCTGTGCTACAAATGGAAAAGGGAGTTGGCGCTCAACCGCCCACTGGGCCGCGGCTTCACCAGCAAAAAGCATACATTCGCGTACCATATTTGCGGAAGCGTACGCTACTACCGGTTCAATGCTGATGTTTCGTTCCTTTATCGTGATGTGAACCTCTGGTAGGTCTATGTTCACCGCGCCGGACTCGATTCTCCGTTGCAAATTGTTTTCCGCAAACTTGAAAAGTCCCTCCAATTCGACAAGCCTCTCCGCTGTTTCGTAAGTGAGACGCGTTACTTTCACCCATGAAGGGAAAATCTCCGTGTTTGCGAGAGAAAAGTCCTTGTTTAAAGTCATTTTAAACGTAAGAGCAGGCGATTTCTCCGACAATCCCAAGGCGAATATGGAAAGACTATCTTCACAAAGCATACGAGACGTGGTTTCGGGCAAGTAGAGAGTCGCCCCACGCGCGCGCGCCTCCTGGTCAACGGCGCTGTTTGGCTGAATAGACGACGCCGGGTCCGAAATATGGACAAAGAGACAATTCCCGCCAAAAGAAATCGCGTCGTCTGGGTCCGTTGACCAGGCGTTGTCTATGGCAAACGCTGGCAAACCGGTCATATCCACACGCTCCTCATCAGGTAGAGGAGGAACCGATTCTTGAGCGGAAACCATCCGACATCCAAACCGTGCGGGATGTGGATTCACGAAAAAATCCCATGCTCCCGTATCCAAGAGTAGCCGATGTGCATTCTCCGGCGTTTCCGTTACGCAGATGTCTCGTAATGTGCGGCTTTTTTCGGTTTGTCCATAAGCCAAGGCTTCCACGTCTTGCAGAAATTTGCCATCATCGGCGAGGAGTTTTCTGGCTTTCAGGCGGGCGAGGAATTCATCTCGTTCTGCATAGGCGTTTTGTCTATTTGAACGCTTTTTTTCTATGATTGCGACGTCTTCACGTGTGCGAATTTGGATGGATTTAACATTCCCATAGAAATACAACCCGTCTAGGAGGATGTTGAATAAGGACCATGCAGACGCGGGCGAGTATTCACCATAGACGATCTCCGCAAGCTCCGCAAAGTCAGTCTGTTCATCTTCCAGCAGTTCCCATGCGCCGTGGATATCGCCTTCAAGGAGATGTATATCCGCGAGAGAACAGGGCCCTGGATGAAGAACTTCGATATCTTTTTCGCGGACGTTGAGCTTTTCTTTGTCCAGAACTATGCCTATTTTTTCACCAATTTCAGTTATGACGGCGGGTTTGTTTTTGTAGGCAACAAGACTTTTTTCACGCATTGACTTCCTTAAAGGTAAACGAGACGCTCTTGAATTATTTAAAACCATATGATTTATCGAGGAAAGCCGCCTGTCTTGGGCGCTAGAGGATTCGAACCTCTGACCTCCACGGTGTAAACGTGATGCTCTAACCAGCTGAGCTAAACGCCCTATGCCCAGGAGAAGACTCGAACTTCCATGCTTTTAAAGGCACTGGTACCTGAAACCAGCGTGTCTACCATTCCACCACCTGGGCTTTTTAACCAACTTCCCAACGGGCGCTGTCTAGCCGTGTATCATTCCACGCACAACTAAACAGCGATGCAAATCCATCACTTCCATTAGGAAATTGTTTAAGATTGGACGATACTGGATTTGAACCAGTGACTTCTACCGTGTGAAGGTAGCACTCTCCCGCTGAGTTAATCGTCCTGACTGACATCTTGAAAAGTCTTTTGATAATAGCAATTTTCAGAAATATTGTCAAGGGGTTCGGAATATAAATTTTGGAATGGACATACGAAAAGTATACCCCAACTCTCCGTAAATAGCATACTTTCTGCTCTTTAGAAACGAAGCCCTCGCTTTTTCTATGGCAAAAAATACGGGGAGACAAAAACCACGAAAAATACTATACTGTGAATATGACTAAGAGACAAATCATCATACTGGGAGCCGGGGTTATGCAGGGACCGGCCATCCGTATCGCAAAGGACATGGGGCTTGAAACCGTGGTTCTTGACGCGGACAAGGATGCGCCATGTACGCCTCTAGCCGATCGTTTTGAAAATATAGACCTTAAAGACAAGCACCGCGTTTTGTCGGTTGCGGAAACCTTGTCCGCGCTTGCGGGCATAATGACAGCCGGCACGGATTTCTCCACGACCGTTGCTTTTGTCGCGGAAAAGCTGGGGCTACCCGGCGTCTCCTATGAAACCGCATTGAACGCCTCGGACAAAGGGCGTATGCGCGAATGTTTCAGACGGGCGGGCGTGCCTTCGCCGCGGTTCACCGTGTTGGAAACTATGCCGAACGCGGATTTTAACCTGCCGTTTCCCTTTCCCGTAGTGGTGAAACCCGTTGATAATATGGGTGCGCGGGGTTGCCGCAAGGTGGACAATCCCACAGAACTACGGTCTGCCGCGGTGGATGCGCTCAGATTCTCAGGATCAGGGAGAATCATCGTTGAAGAGTTCATAGGCGGACCAGAATTTTCCATTGACGCCATTGTTTACCAAGGTGAAATCACCATAACCGGTTTTGCGGACAGGCATATTTTTTTTCCTCCCTATTTCATCGAGATGGGGCATACCATGCCTACGAATATTGACGAAAAAGATAGAGCGGAAGTAGTTGACATATTCAAGCAGGGCGTCCGCGCCTTGGGAATCAGAGACGGAGCGGCAAAAGGCGATGTGAAACTTGCGCGAAAAGGGAGGGCTATGGTCGGCGAAATAGCGGCGCGGCTCTCCGGCGGCTATATGTCCGGATGGACATACCCCTATTCAAGCGGCGTAGAGCCGATTCGCGCCGCTATTCAGGTTGCCATTGGCGAAAAGCCTTTGCATCTGACCCCGGTGCGGCAGTGGACGTCTGCGGAACGGGCGTTTATCTCCATTCCGGGCAAAGTTTTTTCTATTGTAAAAAAAGAACTGCCGCCGCAGGTCAAGGATGTATTTTTCCGCGTGAAAGAAGGGGATCGCGTGAAATTTCCCGAAAACAATGTGAGTAAAGCAGGCAATGTGATAGCCCTTGCCCCGAATCGGGAGGAAGCGGTCAATGCGGCGGAAACTGCCGCCCGCAATATGCTGATTCGCCTCTCCGCGCCGGATGTGGAAACGGAAGCTTTCTTGAGCACTGGGGAACAGAATAGAAATTTTGCCGACGAATTCTCAAATACTCCCTCCACTCCCCAATTCCCGCCTGACGCCTTTACGGTTCCGCCGAGGATTCCGCGCTCTCTGGAAAAAATGCCCGAATCGCTTGAATATTTTAGGGAAAGCCGCACGCTCTCCAGCGCGAATGTCGAGCCGTTCTTCGTGGGCATTATGCCCTTTCCCGAATTTACGGAGAGCGGTCTCATGGATTATGCGGGCAGAACCGTGGCAGAGAGTCTTGATGCGGTGCGCCTCCTTACAGGGCAGGCTCTATCCATAACGGACGATGCGTCAACGGCAGATATTGTATTAGGGCGCGCCTTTTGGCAGGCATTTATCCGCGGCGGATATCAAGGAGCGGCTTATGTTGTGGACAAATTAGGGATACCGATTAGAAATCATTCAATCGGTAAATCCTAATTTCCTTTCCAGCTCCTAAAACAAAGAGACTACTGTGAGAAAAAGATTAATTTTATCGTTAATATATGTTGTATTGACATACGCTATGAATTTACAGGCCGAGCCGCTTTTGCTTGAGGACGCCTTAAAAAAAATAGGGCATAGGCCGGAGTTTCAGTGGGAACCTTTTCTCCAGACAGGGGTCATCTACGACCGGGGACATTTTGTTAGTTTTTATACAGGCGAAAAAGACGAGGCTGGACTTTTTCTTGTTGACGGGTATCATATTATCGAGACACCTCTACCGTATATGGAGAATGGCGTCATCAAGTTTCCCGAAGCTTTTGTTGCGTCCGTAGAAAAAGCCATAAGCGAAGAAGTAAAAAACGACGGAGGATTTTTTCGGATTGCGGCGATTATCATTGACCCAGGTCATGGAGGAAAGGATACGGGCGCCATTGGCACGCCAGTCATTGACGGAAAGAAGACAACCATACAGGAAAAAGACGTGGTACTTGCGGTGTCAAAAGACCTTTACGCGCAACTCGTCAAAGCTTTTCCGCACAAGCAAATTCTGATGACGCGAAATGATGATTCGACCCTTTCTCTGGAAAAGCGCGTATCGTTCGCTAATGCAGTGAATCTTGCACAGAACGAAGCCATTATTTTTGTTTCAGTACATTGCAACGCCGCTCATTACAAGGCAAATGCGCGGGGCTACGAAGTGTGGTACCTTCCCCCTGATGTTCGGCGCTCGCTTATCAATAAGTCAACATTTAACGGTCCCGCAGAGGTGGTTCCCATTCTGAATTCGATGAAGGAAGAGGAATTTACTATAGAAAGCCGCCTTTTGGCGTCTTCTATCCTGAAACGATTTGACGAAGTCATCGGCAAGTCGAGTCCATCCCGTGGCATAAAAGAAGAAGAGTGGTATGTAGTGAAAAAGGCGAATATGCCGTCTGTTTTGGTTGAATTGGGCTTCATTACCAACGCAAGCGATGCGAAACTCTTGACGGACAGCGCGTACGTGAAGAATTTTTCAAACGCCTTGTTCAAAGGTATTTCCGACTTCATCGCTGTTTATGAACAGCCGGGCGGGTTCAGCCTTTTCGTCAACAGGGATTTTTAGAACGGCTTTAATTCATTTTGATCACAGTATCAGCAAATCAGCCAAAGTATGGCATAGGCAAGGAATTTATTTCATCATTTTAGAATGAGAACCGTATGATTTTTATTATTCCAAGTCTTTTATTCATCAGTAATGGGGAGCGCCTCTTTCTACCGGGCGTTTAAAAGAAAATGAACGACTATTTTTAGAAGATAAAGCATACTAAAAAGGTCATAATCACTAGCCAAAGCAAATAGAATATGCTATATTTTTAGTAAAACAATCGTTTTTATATAACTCACAAAGGAGTCATTATGAAGAGAGTTTACATTGACTATAACGCGACCACCCCGCTAGACGGCGAGGTGAAGGCGGCAATGATAGAAGATTTGGATATTTATGGCAATGCATCCAGTATGCACGAGGCGGGCAGAGATGCGCATGGCAGAATCGAGCGGGCTCGGGCAGCGGTTGGGGCACTTTTGGGGACAAAGGCGCAGAACATTGTGTTCACATCCGGCGGCTCCGAGTCCAACAACACGGTATTCCAAACCATGCGGCGAATAGCGGACACGGACCCACGGGGCAGAACGGAAATCATCACTACGGCTATCGAACATCCATGCGTATTGAATTCCGCTAAGTTTTTACAAGAGTTGGACTACAAATACAACGTAACGTTTCTACCGGTTGACGATGGTGGGAAAATCAGAATGGATGCGCTGAAGACGGCTTTGAATGAAAAGACGCTTCTCGTGTCTGTAATGACCGCAAATAATGAAATCGGCACGATTCAGGACATAAAGGCGATAACGGCATTGGCGAAAGCGGCCGGCGCGTTTATGCATACGGATGCAGTGCAGGCTGTGGGTAAAATTCCGGTGGATGTGGAAGACTGGGATGTGGATTACCTGACGATGTCCGCTCACAAAATTTACGGTCCAAAGGGAGTGGGCGCTTTGTTTGTGAAGAACCGCGGTACAACAAAATCTGTTCCCCTCTTCCCGCTGATTCACGGAGGACACCAGGAGAACGGACAACGTGCCGGCACCTACAACAGCATAGGTATTCTCGGTTTCGGTAAAGCCGCGGAACTAGCAAAGCGGAACTTGTCGGAATATGCTAAAACCATCTGGCGTTTGCGGGAAAAATTGCGCGAAGGTTTACTCGCCGCTGTGCCGAACATCAAAATCAACGGGCATCCTACAGATGTTATTCCTAATACGCTCAACGCGTCCTTTCCGGGTGCGGAAGGCGAGGCGATTTTGCTGGCAATGGACTTGGCAGGCATCGAGGCAAGTACCGGTTCGGCTTGCGCGTCCGGCAGCCTTGAGCCGTCCCACGTGCTTATGGCTATCGGCGCTGAAGCGGAACTCGCCCATGGCTCTATCCGCTTCAGCCTGGGCTGGGGCGTTACGGATGAGGATATCGACTATGTTTTGGAGACCGTGCCGCCGATTATCGCAAGGCTACGGGCGATGTCTACGCTATAAGGAGGAGAAAAAATGACTGATTGGCTCTATTCTGATAAAGTGAAAGACCATTTTATGAATCCACGCAACGTGATTTTTGGGGATGAGAGTGTGTTTCCCGCAGACGGACGGGGGCAGACAGGTAATATCAAATGTGGCGACCAGATGCTTATGCTCCTACAAATCAAAGACGACGTGATTACAGATGTGCGATGGAAGACGTACGGATGTGCAAGCGCCATCGCGTCTACGAGTATGTTGTCTGAAATGATTAAAGATATGAGTATCCATGACGCTTACAATATCAAACCGGAAGACCTTGTTGAAAAACTGGGAGGATTACCGGACTACAAGATTCACTGCTCGGTACTGGGTGACAAGGCTCTACGGTCGGCTATTGATGACTATCTCGCAAAAACGGGACGCGCGGGTATGCTTAAGGAGGCGGCTGTGGAAATTTGTCATTGCCTCAACATTACGGACAAGGACATTGAGACGGCGTTTCACAAGGGAGCGCGTTCATGGGACGACTTGCAGGCCGCTACCAAAATCGGCACGGTCTGCGGAGGATGCAAGGACAAGGCGCTGGAGCTTCTGCACGAGTTCGCGCATATTTACGGGAATTAGACGAATATTATGTGGAGAGTTCACATAGTTTAATTACCGAATTACAGAAAGTAACTGATTCTTTAAAAACGTGTGAAATACACCAATCGGGTTGTTTCACACGTCTCACAAATTGATGGATTTCTTGCAGAAATCCATCAATTTGCCGTTTTTTAGCGGCGCAGGAGTTCGTAAGCAGGTTATACACAACGGTGGTCACGAACCAATAAAAAAGAGGAGCGACCTTCTCTTTTATTGGTAAAAGAAATAACCATTGTTGCTACAAATTTTTTCAAAAATATAAAAAGGGCTTGACAGGGAATGAAATAATAGAGTAATGTAAACGGAGGTTATGTATGATAAATGTAGGTATCATCGGGACAGGAAATATATCTCGTATGCATATTCAAGGATACGCCGCGTTTGCACATCGCTGTAAAATTACGGCCCTTGTGGATGTGTATCCTGAAAAAATACAGGGATGTAAAAAAGATTTTCCGTTTTTATCCGATGTGAAAGTATATACATCGCATACCGATATGCTCAACGACAAAGCCGTTGATATGGTTTCGATATGCACCCCGCCTTTCACCCATGCCGCAATCGCCATCGACTGCCTAAACGCGGGAAAAAATGTGTTGTTGGAGAAACCGATGGCGGCTTCACTTGCCGAATGTGACGCGATAATAGCCGCAGCTGGCAAAAGCGGACGGGTGTTTTCCTGTATAGCGCAAAATCGTTTCCGCGATCCAATAACGAATCTGAAGCGCGTCCTTGACTCGGGAAAAATCGGTAAGGTGGTACACGCCCAAATTGATTCGCACTGGTGGCGCGGACGCTCCTACTACGATCTGTGGTGGCGAGGCACATGGGAAAAAGAAGGCGGCGGTTGCACCTTGAACCATGCGGTACACCACATTGATATGCTCGGCTGGATGCTGGGGCTGCCCGTAGAAGTATCGGCGATTATCAGTAATGCCGCGCACGACAACGCCGAAGTCGAAGATATTTCGATTGCGGTTATGCGCTACGGTGAAAGCGATCGTACCGCGAAGGGTGCGCTCGCTCAGGTAACCAGTTCGGTTATTCATCACGGTGAGGAGCAACAGCTTATCTTTCAGGGCGAGAAGGCGCGGATTTCGGCGCCCTGGAAAGTCGCTGCCTCTATAGCGCAACCAAACGGCTTTCCAGCCGAAAGCGCCTTAAGCGCCCCCTTTATCGCCGAATTAGACGCGCTATACGCCTCTTTTCCACCGCTTCCCTACTCAGGCCACACAGGACAAATTGACGACATGCTTGATGCTATAGAAAAAAATAGCGCCCCCCTTATCGGTGGTGAAGACGGGCGGCGTACTATCGAGCTTATCAGTTCAATATACAAAGCCGGCGCGGAAGGACGCGCGGTGAGTCTGCCTCTTCAGCCAGACGATCCTTTTTACACGGCGGATGGTATTCGAAAAAACGTCCCGCGCTTTTACCAAAAAGAAGCGGTGATTCAAAATCTGTCCGGCGTGATTACTGTCGGCAGTAATTTTCAATAGGAGAAAGATATGACGACATCAAACGGTATGTATTACGCGCCCAAAGGAAAAAGCGCGCCGGTGGTAGAACATGGCGCATTTGTATTTTCGGCAATCGGTTTGTATCACGGACATATATACGGTATGTGCAATGGACTGCTTGAAGCGGGCGGCGTATTAAAAAGTTATTATGATGATAATTCCCAATATATGCATAATTTTGCGAAACAGTTCCCTCAGGCGAAGGCGGCGGCAAGCGAAGAAGAAATACTGCTTGACAAAGAAATCATACTAGTTGCGGGAGCTACGCAAACCGATGAACGTTGCGCTCTCGGTCTGCGGGTAATGGCCGCAGGAAAAGACTATTTTACCGATAAAGCGCCGCTTACCACGCTGGAACAGCTTGCGTCCGCGAAGGAAGCAGTAACGCGGACGGGTAAAAAGTATGCTGTGTATTACAGCGAACGCATTCATGTAGAAGCCGCGGTATTTGCCGGACAGCTTATTGCAGAGGGAGCAATCGGGCGGGTGATTCAAGTGATCGCCTTCGGACCGCATCGACTGGGTAAAAGCATCGCGGAAGGAGGGTACCGTCCCGAATGGTTTTTTGTCAAAAAGCATTACGGTGGTATATTATGCGACATCGGTAGCCACAATGTCGAGCAAATCCTGTACTATGCTGGCGCGAAAAACGGCGTTGTTACCCATAGCCAGATAGCAAACTACCATCATCCCCAATATCCTGAACTTGATGATTTTGGTGACGCGCAGATTATGCTCGATAACAACGCTACCGGCTATTTCCGCGTAGACTGGTTTACACCGGACGGCTTGCGCACCTGGGGCGATGGACGGGTTTTTATTTTGGGCACGGAAGGATTTATCGAACAGCGCAAATACCTGAATTTAGGTGTGAACGATTCGAGGGGCGGACATGTTTTTTTGGCAAACGGCAGAGAAGAAAGCTACTATCATGTGGAAGGCAAAGTGGGCTTCCCGTTTTTCGGTAATCTTATCCTCGACTGCCTCAACCGCACGGAGAACGCGATGACGCAGGAACACGCCTTTAAGGCCGCCGAAATAAGTCTTATCGCCCAACGCGATGCCGTCAAACTAGAAGGACCTGATGTATAACCACGCGTTTCCCCCTACTATGCTTTAGGATAGGGGGGAAAACGCAAGACACTTTTATGCTGAAAAGCTATTTTACTTCTATACGGTTGATTTCGTGGGTTGCGAGACGGATGCCGCCTGACTTCAAGCCTTTCACAGCGAAGTCCTGCGCCTTGAATGTCTCCTGCGTGATTTTAGAACGGGGCTTCGGTGTATAAAACACGGTAAAAGAAAATTTCTTGTGCGGATCAATGAGTAGAATCTTTGCCCCTTCAGGCACAAGCGCGTAGTCGCGATTCATAATCCATCCTTCAATGACACATCGCTTGATGTACGGGTAGCCTGTTTTCGATTCCTTGTAGACAATAGTAAAAACCGTATCTGCAAGAGCCTCCTTATCTGCCGCGCCAATCCACCATGCGTCCTCGCCGATGAAGAGCTTTTCCGGTAAGTCCTGCACCGAGTATGTCCCATTATTGCGGATGAAAAGCACACGGTCAAAGGGTGACAGTTCAGCCACAGACTCTCCTGTCACAGCCGTTCCCAGATAACCAGTCGCACGGTCGTATTTGAGCCGAATATCTTTTTTTACCACTTCCTTCACGTCAACCTTGCCGAATTTCGCTACCTCGGTTCGTCGCCTGCCGCCACCTTCCATAGCGCGGATTTTGTCGATAATTCTATCCAAAAAGTCCAGTGTATAGACCGTGATATTCTTAAGATATGCGTTGATTTCCTTGAGCCGTGCTTGAATCGTCTCCATTTCAGCTTTTGCTTTGCTTATATCGTAAAGGGAAATACGCCGAATCGGTATTCTGAGCAGGTTTTCCACGTCTTCGGCGCTCACGCCTCGCGGTCCAATTTCTTTTTCAAACGGTTCAAAGCCTACAATCACAGCTTTTTGCACGCCTGCGGACGTTTTCATCCGTTCAATCACCTTGTAAATGCGCTTCTCGATAAAAATTCTCTCCAAATTGCGGATGTGCGCCTTGTCGAGTAGGTCTTTTTCCTCGATTTTGAGCTCTCTTGCAAGGATTTTGACCAGTACATCCGCATGATGCGCCATAATCTCGCTCACGGTCATCACAACCGGCAGTTTATCTTTTATCACGAGCAAGTTTACCGAAATCGACTGCTCACACTCGGTCCATGCGAAGAGTGCATTGACAGTTTCCTCAGAATAGACCCCACGAGCAAGTTTGATTTCAATCTCTACGTTTTCGGTGGTAAAGTCGTTGATGGACTGAATCTTGATACGCCCGGCTCTTGCGGCAGTTTCCACGCTGTTTATAAGGCTTTCGGTTGTCGAGCCAAAGGGCAACTCCCGTATGATAATACGCTTGGAGTCAGAAGTATCGAGTTTGGCCCTGACAATAACCTTACCCATCCCGTCCTGGTAGTCGGATATGTCTACGAGTCCACCGGTGGGGAAGTCTGGGTAGAGGGCGAAAGGCTTCTTCAAGAGACAGGCTTTTTCGGCAGTCAGCACCTCGATGATATTGTGGGGCAGAATCTTGGTCGACATTCCCACGGCGATACCTTCCGCGCCTATGCACAGAACGACCGGAATTTTTGCAGGAAACAACACCGGCTCTTTGTTACGTCCGTCGTAAGATCCCGCCATTTCGGTGAGTTTCGGATTATAGAAAATATCTTTTGCCAGCGGGGTTGCCCTGCACTCAATATAACGGGCCGCTGAAGCGGAGTCGCCAGTATAAATGTTACCGAAGTTGCCCTGTTTGTCGATAAACAGGTCTTTGTTGGCAAGCACGACGAGAGCATCCGCGATAGAGACATCCCCATGCGGGTGGTATTTCATACAATGCCCGACCACGTTTGCGACTTTGTGGAACTTGCCATCATCCATCTCAAAAAGCGAGTGGAGGATACGCCGTTGAACAGGCTTCAATCCATCCTCCACATCCGGAATTGCCCTGTCTTTAATAACGTAAGAGGCGTATTCAAGAAAATTCTTATCAAAAAGGTTTTTTATGTATGCCACGAGATAAGTATAGCATTTTTCTTAAGAAAAATGCAACGGGACGAACCTCACAAACAGGGAATGTATTCTTTTTGTATGATTCCTCCTATTTTAGCTGCCCGAGTAAGCAAACCTATAATATTTCTATGACAAAGAGGTACCAGCTACAGTTTTCATATATCGATCCGCCCAATTTTATACTTTCTTGATACTGCTTACTTCTATTTCGGTTCGTGTAAAATCTTTGTCAATTTCTCCTGTTATTTCAACAATGTCATTTTGATCTACCAAAAGTCCACGCCAAAGTCTGTTGTCAATTTCAACAATAATACTTCCAGTATCATCGGTGAATAAATATTTCTCATCACCGAAAAATCGCTCGATTTTTCCCTGTAGGGTTACTGGATAACCATCTTTCATACCCTTTGCCATTTCAACTGTTACAACGTTTGCACCAGGACCCCTGTAACCTCATAGCAAACTCCTTAAAATAAAATAATAGTATAAATTCTTATATAATATCAAGTCCTTTTACTATTCAAATGTTTCTACCGGCGTATTGAGTTTTGCATCTTCGAGCAGTCTGCGTAAAGAATCGGCGCGCTTTTCGAGGAACGAGAGCGGCAAAGCTTGAGCAAGCGGGTCTTCAGGGCTGGGACGCGCCTTACCATAGAGATGAACGTTTTTTACATTGCCGGTTTCTGCCAATTCAAGGATAGTCTGTTCCCAAGCAGACACTTCTTCTTGTCTCGGGACCGCGCCGTTCACGCTACAGAGCATTGTCTGAATGGTGACTGCGTTTCTGTTGGCTTTTTCTACGAATTTCCGCGTTGTCGAGACAAGCTCAGAAAATCGCACGACAGAATCCGGTCGGTCAATGATTTTGAACCATTCTTCAGTACCGGCATCAATTTTTAGCCAGAGATTGAACTGTTCCCTGTGGGTTTTTTCAAGCAAAAAATCAAAAATATCTTGCCGCAATAAGCCGGTTCCATTGGTAATGACGACAACTTGTGCCGCAGATGCGTATTTCTGGCGGATGGCGCAGGCGCTGTTCACGGCGATCTTGAAATAGGGGGACAAGGTTGGTTCTCCATTGCCAGAAAAGCAAACATCCTTGACCATACGCCCGTATGCGCCGATGGATGTGTTTTCTATATTTTCAATCAACGCCGTCTCCATAAGCTCGACATCAAAAGAGAAATCCGTCTTAAACGGAAAAACTTCGCAATACGGGCAGTTAAAAGAGCAGGTCTTTCGTGACGGAAAGAGATTGACGCCAAGTGAAAGCCCTTTTGAACGCCGCGAATAAACCGGATACACGATGAGTCCTTTTTCACGACTCCGATGGTCATGTGGAGGCGAAACATTCACTTTTTCCCCCTCAAGACGGCTTTCAGTATCACCGGATTATGGTCAGAATAGCGGAACTCTTGGTCAGCCGTTTGGACAGACAAGACTTCGACGTTGGGCGAAAGTACAAATCCATCAATCACGTAGAGCTGGGTTGCCTCCCTATCGCCTGAATACGGCTCGTTGAGCAAACGGCTACTGGGAATTTCCGTGTCGGTAACGAACCGCCATCCTTCCGGAAGCATATTCTGGGACAAGAAACCGGGCGTAAAATGCCGTGTGTCCTTCAGAGGGAATACACTCTCGTCAATACCCGGAAAATTCTGGTTGAAATCGCCGCCTGCGATGCAGTAGTTGCCCTTTGCATATTCGGCTTTCAGAAAATCCAAGAGAACCTGCATCTGCGCGTTCCGTCCTTCTGCTGAAGAATAGGCCTCAAGGTGCAGATTGACGAGAATTAACTCTTTATCGCTATTGGAAACAGGCAGGCGTTCCGTAAGAAGACAGCGTTTGAGGTTGGCGAGCCGTACGGGCCACTTGAACGGCGAAGGCAGACTCATACGGAGAGTCTCTTTTGCGGTGAACAGAGACATTGTAAACAAGCCGCTTTTCACCTGTCCTATGGGTTTTGGAAGAGGAATAGGCACGAAAGCGGTTTGAAAATTGGGCGCAAAAGCGGTCATTCCATTCCACGTTTCGGCGAGAAACGCCGCTTCATCCATGTAATACGAGCGATGCGAATGAATGTCAACTTCCTGCAACAGAACGAGATCCGCGCCGATATGCCCGATGAAATCGCGGATACCCTTCATATTCGTCTTGACATTAGCGTCTGTTGCGGGGCGTACGGTTTTTCCACCATCCATGAAAAAATCCATACTCGCGTCCAAAGAGCCGTAACCGATGTTCCACGAGACAATGGTCAGAGGGACGCCGTCTTCGATCAGGCGCGGGGCAGCGCCAAAAACAACCGCCTGTTCGATAGGTTCCGGGCGATATTCCGTTATCGAGAGAAACGTCAAAAACCCGCCGAATCCCAGAACAAGCGCGCCGACTAACACAGCTATTAGTTTCATTAGTATCCATCCTTATAAAAAGTATCACTTATGAGTCAATCCCAAAACTCGGTTAGTTTTGGGAAAGCCTCTTATTATACATTATTTTTGCTCTTTAGCAACCATTTATTTTAGGAGCGGCTTGGCAAGCAATTCCAATTCCTAAAGGCGCCTTATTATCATCCATAAGAAAAAATTCAAACTACAACTTTACAAATATGAATATTATGTTAAAATA
>JAIRNA010000143.1 GCA_031258305.1 Treponema sp.
CAATCTCGGCGGACACATCCAAAGCGCCCTCAAGAAAAGAATGTTCGTAGGCAAGCAACGGCATAATCCTAAAAACAGTTTCCGCCGCCACATCGCCAAAGCCCAATTCAACGCCGGCGTTAAGCCCCAATCCTTCTTCTTCCTGCGCTGCGGCAAAACCGCATGTCAACAGCAAGGCGAGCAATACAAATAGAATCTTCTTCATTAAAGACTCCTTTCAAAAAATATTCTCAAGGCGTACGCCTTGAAAGGAGATACACATACCCCCATATGTTATAATAGTTAAGTCAGCATTTTTTGTCAAGTAGTTTGAGAAATTTATAAACTTTGTTTTTTGACGGAAAATGTGGAGGTGCATCCCATTGACGTACTATGAGATGGCGCTGTCCTCCCCATATCCACCGCAGGCCGCTGAATAGTTACAAAATTTCAAGCGACATAGAGGGACGTACGGACAGAAAGAATAGCAAAGCGTATTCCACAGTCATTCTTGCCACGACTCGGACTTGAAAATGTTCTTGCCAATGAGTTTTCTGACACGCGAAAAATTGAGCAAATAAGGACCGTGGCGCCGCGGCTGTGAAGAAACCGCGTTTACAACCGAGAGGATTCCATCCTTATCCGCGTTGGACAACGGTATATTAAGAAAGGGATTTTGAGGATTGTCTAAGTCCGCCGTAACAAAGGAAACCGTGTCCGCGTTAGTCATAAATTCGTTGGAGACCACAAGTTCTCCGCGTGAATTTCGCTCTTTCACCATAAAGAGCGGGTTAAAATCTACCATACGTTCAATTTTCTTGTCGAATAGTGAATTTTTAAATCCGCTCCCATGGTCGGAAACGATGACGATGCGGGTGTTGTCGTAAACACCGAGCGTTTTCAGGGAATCAAGCCATTGCGTAACTGCTCGTAGAGCGGCCATAAAGGTGTAAAGATAAGAACAATTATCCTCGGACCCGAATTTGGCAATTTCCTCGTCCGAGTATCGTATGACACCGGGGGTGGGGAACAGGTCTTTCGTGTATGCGCCCGGTTCGTGGGTAGTCTCATTCATAAAAATGCTGAACGTGTCCGCGCCGTTATCAGCAGAACAAATAGCGCCCAGATACCATAAGGTTGAAAACTCGGTGAGCGCATGTCCATAGGCGTTTGATGCGCCGTCCCGCCACCATGTGCCTTTATAGTGTAAACCATAACGCAATATCGGCGGCGCAATACGAAAAATTCCGTAACGGAACAAGATGTCAAAATCAAACCCTTCGAGGGGGTTTGATTCGGCGGACTTCTGGGCGAATTCCTCCAAGAAACGCTTGTTGTAGCGGTTGTCAAGATTTTGCGCCGTTACGTTCTGCATACCTTTGAACACAGAAAGGTCGGGAACGAGCTGTAGATTGGTCATTGCCGGGTCAGTTATGGTAACACGAACACCGCTTTCGCCGAAAATTTTGGGTAAAAGCGTGAGACTTTCATTGATTTTATCCTTCAAAAGTATATTTCCTCGTGCGTTTATGCGTTCAGGTGTGTAATCGTACCCACCAATCATTGGCGGAAGCCCTACGACCGTGCAGTTCCCGAAGGAAACGGTATTTGGGTAAAAGGTAAAGCCATCGAATTGCGTTTTCAGTTCCGGCATTTCCACCAAAGCGGTGAACATCGCCGCTCCTATGGCGCGATCAAGGAACATAACGAAGGTATTCGTACCGGTTTTGGTAAAACAGAAAACTGGTGTAAACGAAGTTTCCGTTTCGTCTGCTTTCGCGGTTTCAGCTTCCATTTTAGCGGCAAGTTTCTGTGCTTCTCGAATCATGCCGCTGATATTTATGATACACATAACGAGAAGAGCGAGGGCGACCGCATTGTAAACTGAAGACAATATCTTTTGCTGTTTGAAAAAGAGAAAGGCGCAGGGAACGACAAAGGCGGCGAAAACAGCAGCAAGGCTGACCCATTTGGGGAAGGCGTTCACGATGAGGGATGTGTCCTCAATTTTGAAGCTGTTCGTCATTACGCCGTAGGATGCGCTCAAGGCGAACAGACAGATGAGGGCGCAAAAGGCAGTCATCGCAGAAAGCGCGGAGAAAAGCGCCCGCACCGCTGTTGATGCAAACGCCCAGACAAGCGCCGGAACCAGTAGGAAAAAGCTAATACTCTGAAAAAACGTTCGTAAAAGGAAACTTAAAGGCTTTTCAAAATCAGATGTCGACTCGCCGATGACCTGAGATGGGATAAGCAAACCAACGAGTATGGCGAGGAGAATTGCCGAGGAAAAGTAGAGAAAAGCCGCGTCTTGAAAAGATGTATCTTTTGGGTGCAGAAGACGGGTTTTGATAAATCTGACCAGAGCTGACCATACGAAGGGTATAGTGATGAAGGCTATACCTATTCCCACGAACAGGAAGACGTAGCGGTCCACGTCAAAAGCGCCGCCTAGCGCCCCGATAAGAAGCCCTGCTCCTGCAACCGAGGACAGAATCCGTAAGACAAGCACAGGTCTTTTCAGTTTAGCGCAAGCAATGTTCTTGCCGAGCGAAAAAATGTTGTTGCAGGTCCAGTAAAGCACGAGTCCTGACGGCGAATGATAGAGCAAAACCAAAAAAAGTCCCGCCATGCCAAAAAGCTGAACTTTGTCCCGTATTCCCAAGCCTTTGGCATACACGAAGGCGGACGCAAGGTTGATTGCGGTCATCAAAATGGGCATGATGTTGATGGAAATTCCACCTATGTTGAGCAATCCGTCAGGTTTGTCCAGATTCCGTAAAAACAAGAACGATTCGCCAATAATACTGGGCGTGTGCGCCAGAAACCAGTACGCAGCGAGGAAGAACGGCACTTGCAGGAGCAGTCCGACACTTGACTTGAGCGCGGATACGGGCGAATATCCCTGCTGTCGGTAATACGTGTTGATTATCATCTGTCGCTCGTCACCTTTGAATACAGCCCGTATGTCGCGGAGTTTGTTCTTCATACGTTTTTGCTTTTCGCGTTCCTCGTCCTGCCACCTATCGGCAACAGTATAAACGGGTAAGAGGATGGCGTTCACGACGAAGCTCAAAACCACGATGGCAAACCCTGCATCGTAAAATGTCCTATTGAACAGAACGAAGAGAAACTCTATGACGAACCTCACTGGCCATATAAAAAGTATGTAAAGAATATCGGGGAAATTCATAACAACAGATTAGCGTATTATCGCCGCTCTGTCAATTAGATGGGACTTTTGTGATACACTAGTTTATCACGGCGGCGCCGCTGACCGCGCTCGGCATCCTGTTTGTGTTTGATTGGCGGCTGGTGCGTGCGATTTCTGTTCCGATTATCACGTCCTATATGATACATGGATGGCGTTCAGCGATAAATCGGTACAAACGTTTGTAGCAAAGGTTGTCAAGGCGTTTAATCAGCCGATTTTTTCTTTCCGCAAATTTCACGAAACGATTGTTTCCTACGGCAAGTTTATAAAAGATTACATCGTTTTTGGCTGTCACTTCCACGATAACAATCGAAAACGGTTTTCAAAATTAAGCCTGTCAAAGGGATGTTCATGGGACGGGCTGGTTGTTTTTCTAAAAACACCATAAAATCGTTCTGGAAGGGGAGTTGAGAACGTTGTCATACGTTCTTGTCCGGGCAGAACAAGGGAAAGACTCTTCGCGTGTAACATCAGGGAGATGAGCGGATCTTTGTCCCCATAGATGGGGTCTCCGAGTATAGGACAGCCGATGTGCCGCAGATGTACACGAATCTGATGGGTGCGTCCGGTCTTGGGGCGGAGTATCAGCAAGGAATGGACTTTTCCATTCGTTTCCCAAACATGGACGAGCCGATAATCGGTAATGGAGAATTTTCCGCCTTCTGACACCGTAAACCGCTTGCGGTCCCGTTTGTCTCTGGTGATAAAGGTCTCAATAATTCCTTCGTTCTCTTTGGGACATCCTTTGACTATCGCCGCATAGATTTTCCGCGTCTTCCGCGTCTTGAACTGCTCCGCCAAGAAATTCAGGGATTTTTCGTTATAAGCCGCAATAAGTACGCCCGATGTGTCCTTATCGAGTCGATGAACGATGCCTGGACGCTCTGTCTCACCAAAAGGAAAACCGCCGGACAAAAGCCGCCGATAGAGGAGGGCGTTAGCAACGGTTCCTCGTCTGTTGCCTGCGCCTGGATGGGTCGCCATACCTTGAGCTTTGTTTATGACAACGACCTGTTCATCCTCATAAAGGATATCAAGGGGCAGGTTTTCAGGAATAAGAGCGGATGGTACCGGCTCGTCCCAGATTAATTTGAGGCTGTCATTTAGTCTGACAAGACGAGATAGTTTGACCGCTTTCCCATTGACAAAACCTGTGAGATTACGAGCTTTCACTTGGGAACGACTGAGCAGTTTGAGGTGATCAGCAACAAAGACATCAAGCCGCACAGAGATGTCATCTTCTATAATGCAGGAAAATGAAGGCATTTTAGTACTATAAAAAGACGTAGATAAGTACCCGCCCTTTATTTTTCACTTTCCTGCACGTTATTTGACGGTATTCTCCGAATAATCGCATGATTGTCATCCAGAGGCGGCTTCTTAAGGCGCTTGATGTTTATGACGATGAGGTCCACTACCGCAACACCCACAGCAATGGCAAACGCGATCCCTAAAATCGCGAGTTTTTCATCATCGGTGGTTTCATAAGCGCCGGCCGGTTTGAGGGGCCAGGGCGAATACGTCATTTGCCAGTTGTGTTGGGACCAACGTATTGTGTCCGTAAAGAAGGTCGCTGTAAAAAAGGCAAAAGGAAAAGCGCCAAGCGTTATCACGTCAAAGCGCCTCAGGTCCCGCGCCCATTGTGGAAATTCCGAAGGATCATAACGGAGTGGATTCGTGTCAACGGTTTGCCCGGAAAGAGGGGCGGAAGTCAGCACTAATAAGACGGCTACCGTTTTTCCACTAATGTTTCTCATACGATATATTCCTTGTTTCTCGGTCTAACAGAAAATTCTTGACGCTACTTTGAAAAGTACGATGACCACAAGAACAGTATTGTCATTGAGGAAATTGAGACGCAATGTCTCTTGAAACGATCAGTTTCCCCTTCCCGCCAAACTTTACTTGACTTGTCGTATCATCATACTTTTCAGAATCACACGCTGTTTAAATATCCATAATTCCTTATTTCTTTAGATTATAGAACGCCTTCTTGCCCGCATATTCGGATACGCCTTCCAGTTCGTCTTCAATTCGCATAAGCTGGTTGTATTTGCAGATGCGGTCAGTTCTACTCATGGAGCCGGTCTTGATTTGACCAGTTTCGAGTGCAACCACCAAGTCCGCAATGAAGGAATCTTCGGTTTCGCCGGAACGGTGGGACACAACCGCGGTGTAGCCTGCGCGCTTGGCCATTTCAACGGCCTCGTAGGTTTCAGTCACCGTACCAATTTGATTCACCTTGATGAGTATGCTGTTGCAAGAACCTTCTTTGATACCGCGTTCAAGCCGCTTCGTGTTTGTAACAAAGAAGTCATCGCCCACGATTTGAATTTTTGAGCCGAGGGCTTTGGTCAGATTTACGTAACCTTCCCAGTCGTCTTGATCCAGAGGATCTTCAATGGAGACAATCGGGTATTTATTGACCCAATCTGTGTAGAGGGTAATCATTTCGTCCGCAGTGAAAAGCTTGTCCGGATTGGATTTCCAGAATTTGTAACCTTTTTTACCGCCTTCGTCAAAAAGTTCGGAGCTGGCGCAGTCCATAGCGATGCCGAATTGCTCCTTATCAGCCTTATACCCGGCTTTTTCAATCGCCTTGACGATAAATTGAAGAGCTTCCTCATTGGCGATATCCGGTGCAAACCCTCCTTCATCACCGACCGCAGTATTTTTACCCGCGTCTTTCAGCAGTTTTTTCAGCTGGTGGAACACTTCGGCGGTCCAGCGCACCGCTTCGCGCATAGATTCCGCACCGATGGGCATAACCATGAACTCCTGAAAGTCAACCTTGTTATCGGAATGTTTGCCACCATTAATGATGTTGGCCATCGGCACTGGCAGAAGACTGGTATGTATACCGCCGAGGTATTTGTAGAGCGGGACTCCGATGGATTCGGCGGCCGCCCGTGCAGTCGCCATAGACACGCCAAGAATAGCGTTTGCCCCAAGTTTCGCCTTGTTTTCCGTGCCGTCAAGCTCAATCATAGTGCGGTCAACATCAATCTGGTCCAGAGCGTCAAATCCAATGATTTCGTCTGCAATAACGTTATTCACATTTTCCACTGCTTTGAGAACGCCCTTTCCCAGGTAACGACTCTTATCGTCATCCCTCAGCTCCACCGCTTCATGCTCACCGGTAGACGCTCCGGATGGAACCGCGGCGCGTCCCCTATGGCCGTCGTCTAAAATCACATCCACCTCAATGGTGGGATTTCCCCGCGAATCCAAAATTTCACGCGCTTCCACATAGTCGATAATACTCATAAATACTCCTCTTGTTTATCGTTTTACATACCGCGTTAAACGCCGTTTAACGACATCTAACATAGAGTATGTTCCCTTCTATTCTTTACTTTTATTGGCTTCTCGTCAAGCCCCTAAAAAGAAAATTTGGAATTTCCTATTTTCTCCATAGTCGGAGAGTCTGGAGGTAAACGGATATTGTTTCCATGAACAGCCCTTGCTAGAAAACTATTTTTTATGGTATATTTATTGAATATGAAAACAAACAAAGTCATCTTAAAAGCAGAAGATCTTGACGGTTACCTCACCGAAACCGACAAAGCCCAATTGTCAATTATGAAAACTCTTTTTCAAAAAGCCCTGGACTGTTTTCCTCAAGTCAGCGAGTCCCGCAAAAAGCATGATATGCTCATCACTGTTTACAACGAAATGGGGAAACTTATGCAAGATATCTGCAAGCACGAAAAGAGTATCTGCGTGTATTCATTTGCAACCCCCAACGAGATTCACGCGGAGGCCTCTCGACTCATCGCAAAGCTCCGCGACGTGCGGACCGGACAGGAGGAGTTTATCTATTATATACAGCGGGCTTACGAGATGCTCTTCAATCTAGCTTACGCGGGCAGAAACAGCGTGGACAAGAACTATTTTATCGTGAAAACGCCGGTAACAACGCCTATGCAGAACTATGCCGTTCACAAAAGTACAAATATAGACGAAAAAGTGTCGAATACCGTTATGTGTGTTATGCTACGCGGCGCGCTCCTCCCATCTATGATAATGTCAAAAGAAATACAGGAATATTCCTCTAACAGCTATGTTACGCCTTTTGCGTTATTCAAAATCAGCAGAGATGATACAAAGAAAGAAGACAACATGGAGTACATCCTCGACCTTGACCGTTCGTATTTTGATCTTGAGTCTCTCGATGGCAAGGACCTAGTCTTCGCCGACCCCATGAACGCCACGGGTGGTAGTCTCGTTACCATCATCAAATATCTGCTCTCACAGGGCGTTAAGCCAAAATCCGTGCAGTTCTTTAACGTCATAGCCGCGCTCAAGGGCGCTCTACGGGTAGTGCGGGCTTTGGACAACTGCCAGGTGTGGACGCTGTGGATGGACCCCCTGCTCAACGAATCAGCCTACATTATGCCCGGACTCGGAGACGCGGGCGATCGCATCAACGGATGGGATTCACCTGAACACCAGCGCAACATTATCCAGCTCATAGCGGACTACGGCTCCAACATCGCCCAGCTATACCGTAGCCAGCTCAAGGAAATAGAGCGGACGGTCTTGAAAAAATAGGAGAAAAAAATGGGAAGAAACAATACCATAAACCTCCTTCCTCTCGCTTTTCTTGCATCTTTTTCTATCCTCTCTTGTGTGACAAACGCTGTGTCCGCGGAAGAATACTACAATATCGGCATGGCGTATTTTGATATGGGCAAGTACGCGGAAGCCGAAACATGGTTCAACAAGGCGCGGTCCACGAATAAGACCATGACCGCCTCTGATTACAACTTGGGGCGTATAGCTTTTGAGACGAAACGTTATGAGGATGCGGAGAAGTACTTTGAACGAGTATTGAAGAGAGACCCAAATAACACGCAGGCGTTGAAGGCGGTCGCGTATACGTGTATAAAGCTTGGCGAATTTGACAAAGCCGAGTCTCTTTACCGTAAGGTACTTGCAATAGTGCCGGAGAGCGTTGACGACGGGTACAATTACGCGCTGGTGCTTTACGCCGTTAAGAAATACTCGCAAGCCGAGGAAGTCCTGGGCAAGTATCCAACCTTGTTGGAGAACAGCGATACACTGTTGCTCTATGCGCGTTGCCAAAAGGCGCAAGACAAGCCCGAAGCGATTGACAACTTCGCCAAGTATCTGGAAATCAAGGACAACGCTCTTGTCCGTTACGAATATGCGGCATCTTTGGAACAGGCGAGACTCTACGCCCGCGCCCTTGAAGAATACCGTAACGTCTATGCGGCGTTGCTTACGGAAAGCGTCGTCTTAACGAAACCAACGGTCAGGTTCTCCATTGCCCGGGTGCTTCTCCTCGCGGACAGTAGCAACGATGAAGGTATAGAAGAACTCACAGGCGCCCTCATTGACGGATTTGATGACCTTGACGCGGTAAAAGCCATGCTCGTCGAGGACATCCCGGAGTCGCGCAAAACCGAGATTCAGGCGCTCATAGACAATCCCCCAAAAGCAGAAGAGATTCCTGTAGAAATGCCGCTCACAACGGAAGAAACGTCAGCGTCAAATGAAACTGTCAATTCGCCGCTAACGTTGGATTGAACGTACATGGGGAAATCCCATTTTTTTGTTATCGGGGGAGTTTGGCTATGTCGCAAATGCGCCGCGCCATATTTTGGAGGGAGACTTGTTCTTGGATATGTCCGAGTTCAAAGGCTACGCGGGGCATACCGTAGACGACGGCGCTGGCTTCATCTTGACCGATGGTACGTCCGCCTTCCTTGTAGATTTCTCCGATTTGCTCCGCGCCGTCTCTGCCCATGCCGGTCATAATAACGCCGAGCGCGTGGTTGCCGTAAAATTTAGCTACGGAGGCAAAAAGCACGTCCACGGAGGGCCGGTGTCCGCTCACGAGAGGAGCGTCAGTCAGGTGAACGATGTCGCCGCTGACGCATTTTTCAACTTCCAGATGCTTGTTACCCTGGGCTATGAGAATACGGCCGGGGATGATGGCGTCTCCTTCCGCCGCTTCTTTTACATCGAGAGGACAGATATGGTCGAGGCTCCGGGCAAATTCCAGGGTAAAGCCCGGAGGCATATGCTGAACCACAACTATCGGTACGTTTAGGTCCGCGTCGAGCTTGGCGAACACGGTGCGGAGCGCATCCGGACCGCCGGTCGAGATGCCGATAGCAATGATGTCGGTCCTGCCAGGTTTCCGTAAGGGTGTCGGTGGTTTTGCGGTGCCCGGAGGCGGAATCGGGAGACCATCTGCGGATTTGACGTATGATGGTTGAGCTGGATTGGTACGAACTTCTGCACGGGCGGAGAGGGACGCTGGCTTTTGCGTGTAGTCTATCTGCGTCAGTTTCAAGCCCTGTAGTCGGCGGTATTGACCGCCGTAGCCCAAAAGCATACTGGTTAGGTTGTCCTTTATCGTATGAATATCGTCGGAGATAGAACCAGATGGCTTCTGTATAAAGTCGCTCGCTCCCAGAGCAAGAGCTTCCATAGTAATTTTCGCTCCTCGCGCCGCGATGGATGAAAGAATCACCACCGGTATCTTGATACCGCGTTTTTTGCGTTCCTTGAGGAATTCAATACCGTTCATTTCGGGCATTTCAAGGTCGAGACAAATGATATCAGGGTTACATCGGGAGATTTTATCCAAAGCAAATTTGCCGTTCAGCGCCTTATCCGCTACAGCCAGCCCGGGAGTATCCTCAATCATCCGCCCTATAAGATTCCGCATGAGAGCAGAATCGTCCACAATCAAAACACTGACTTCACTAACCATTAGTATCTCCTTATAATATTAAATTTTAAATTTCTTTTTTGTAAAAGGTCGCCCACGGGGTCTTCACGAATTCAAATTTGGTGTCCATTCCGAAAAGGGATTCAGAATGTCCGATAAACAAGAATGATTTCGCGGTCATCGATTCCCAAAATCGCTTCATGACATCGGTCTGCGCCGCTTCGTCAAAATAGATGATGACATTCCTACAAAAAACGATGTCTAGATTACGCAATCCCGAATCATTTTTGAGATTATGGTAATCAAAGCGAATTTTTGACATAAGTGTAGACTTCACCTTGTAACCGCCGGTAACCCTGTCGAAGTATTTGTTGAGATAGTTTGAAGGAATACCCGCGATACGGCTGTCTTGATAAAAACCTTCCTTGGCGGACATAAGGCACTTGAGACTTATGTCACTCGCAACAATTTCAAACCTCCACGGCGCCGAAAGAATTTCACTCATCAACATGGCAATAGTATATGGCTCTTCGCCTGTCGAACAGCCGGCGCTCCATATCTTTATTGTCGTATTGCCTGTCGGCTTCTTGATTTTCATCAATTCAGGCACGACAAATTTCTCCATAGCGTCAAAATGCGCTTGATTGCGAAAAAAGCGCGTCAGGTTTGTCGTAATGGAATCAAGGAAACTCTTTAATTCTTCTTTGTCCCGGGATATCAAATTATAATACGCGTGAACATCACTGTCTTTATCCCTCAACCGTTCCTTGAGCCTGCTCTCTAAAATGGAACGATTCGTAGGGGTAAAATGTATACCGCTTTCATTGTAAATGAGCGTACGATAGAGTTCAAAATCGGTATTAATTAAGAATACTGCATCTGCCATATTTATATATACTAAAATATGTAATTTATTTTGTCAATGGGTTTTTGATAGATATTTCCTCAAAAAAAATTTTCTCAAAGTACAAGCTCAAAAAAATAGCCGCTGTAACAGCGAAGGAAAATTCCTCCGTCATTACAACGGATAAAATTTGCAGTGTATTAACGCTCTGTTAGCTGTTAATCTGGATGACCCGTTTCTGGCTTTCGGTCTGTTTTTTTATTTCCAGACTGAGTATGCCATTCTTAAACACTGCGGAAATGGCGTTAGAGTCGGCGTTATCGGGAAGCTGAAAGACCCTACTGAAAGAATGCTGCCTACGCTCACGGATAATGTAGCTGCCTTCGTCTTTCTCTGTCGTTTCAGTTTCCGCCTGTTTTGATTCGATGGTGAGCCTGTTGCCGTCTACGTGAATATTGATGTTCTTCTCATCGTATCCCGGCAGTTCTGCATCAAGTAAATACGCGCCATCGGTTTCTCGAAGATCCACAGCCGGAAAATCAATCCCCCGGCGCAGGAGACTTGCCATAGATTTGACTGGCATGTCCCCAAAGAACGACTCCATGTAGTGATCGAATTCATCCATGAAGTTCGGACGATATAAAGCTACTGTTTTCATAATGTCCCTCCTATTAAGCGGACTCGTGTAATCGGCGTCCATACGGACAACCGTTGTTTTATGAGGCGACTCGGAACTTATCAAGTCTCCGAACCTTCTATTTCCTCATTGACACTTATATACAAGCAATTAACGTGCCAACTTGAGAAAACGGTAAAAATTATAGCAAATTGAGGAAAAAGAGGGCGGAAATTTAATTGCAATGGACACAAAAAATGCTTAATTCTTTTGTGTATAAATACTTTTTATCTATTGTTCCAACTATGATTAAATTTAAAACGACTACTCTTTTCCTAAAACGCTACAGGAATAACAAACCTACTTCCTTTTCCTCACTTCCAATTATTGTTTCTTTTTGATACATATGTATCATTTACGTCTTCTCATTGTGTCAAAATGATACATTTATGGAAAGTGTAAGAGACTCCTTGAAAAGATTGATAAAAAACACTATGATACTGCTATGAAATATTATAGTACCAAAAGCAAAGTAACGAACGGCTTTAAGGATGGGGTGAGTTTTGCAACCGCGGCGTTGACAGGGCTTGCGCCGGACGGAGGACTCTTTGTTCCCGCCGAAATCCCCCGGTATCCGAAAGCGGTGGAGATGTCGTTTCCACAAATGGCATTTCACGACATAGCGGTTGAGACAATTATGCCGTTTGTGGACGGGGAGATTCCTGTTTCTATACTTGAAGACATCGTTCAGAGCGCCTTTAATTTTTCTGCGCCACTCGTGATAGTAGGGGACAGGCTCGTATTGGAACTTTTCCACGGGCCGACCGCCGCGTTCAAAGATTTCGGAGCGCGTTTCATGGCGCGGGCCTTTTCTTTTCTGCGGCGTGGAGAAGACAATCCCTTAAACATACTTGTCGCCACATCCGGGGACACAGGCGGCGCGGTCGCCGACGGTTTTTTCGGAGTGGAGGGTATTTCGGTCACGGTGCTTTACCCTAAAGGGAGGGTTTCACCCTTGCAGGAGCGGCAGATAGCCGGACTTGGCGGTAACATAGCGGCGATTGCGGTTGAGGGAAGTTTCGATGACTGTCAGCGGCTGGTGAAGGCGGCGTTTGCAGACGAGGGCTTGAAAAAGCGGATGGTTCTATCTTCGGCGAATTCTATCAACGTGGCGCGACTCATTCCACAGGCGGTCTACTATGCGACGGCCGCCGCGGAAGTACTGAAACGGTCCACGGAAGTCGGCTGGGACTGGCAACCGAATTCGCGGGTTTCGTTTTGCGTGCCTTCGGGGAATTTCGGCAACCTGACCGCAGGACTCTACGCTTACACGATGGGAGCGCCCATAAGTCGGTTCATCGCGGCTACCAATGTCAACAAAACGGTGCCTGAATACCTCCAGACAAGCATCTACACGCCCCGCGAGTCCCAGAAAACGCTTTCCACCGCGATGGATGTAGGTGACCCGAGCAACTTCGATAGGATCCTAGCCAACTGGTCTCTGAATACGTTGCGAAAATTTATCACCGGTGTGTGGGTTTCCGATGAGGATACCAAAAAAGCAATCGCAGATGTTCATGAAAAATACGGCTATTTCCTTGACCCTCACACGGCGGTCGGATGGGCTGGATTGGACCTACTCAACATACGGAGCGTTATGGAACTTTACCCATACGCGGTTCTTGCTACCGCTCATCCCGCGAAATTCGCCGAAATTGTGGAGCCACTGACTGGATCTGTCCCTGTCCCGACTATCATTCAAAACGCCATGTTGCGGAAACCATGTGCAAAGACTATACCGGCCGATTTAAACGCCTTGATGGATGTTATATAATTTAAAGATGGACGACACTGACTTTTTAAGACTGCCTATCTGTGTGGTCTGTAGTTCACCAGAAGGCTGGAATGGAGGTGGCGGGAGTCGAACCCGCGTCCTGATACGTGAAACATAAACGTCTACAAGTTTAGGCGCATATCGGATTGTCGGGAAGGGCTTGGCTACGCGCCGCACGTCCCTTCCGTATTCCGGTCAACTTCGGCGTGTCCACATCCGGATACAGGAACCGCCTAGCCCTGTTTGCTACACGGATGCCCGCCCCTCAAGGCGTAGAAACGGGTCCGCGTCGATTACGCGGCAAGCGCGTAATCGAAACTGTCGTGAGCAACACGAGTGTTGTTGGCAGTTAAATTTTTGCCGAATCAGGAGATCGGCGCTCCACTTGCAGTCTATGCCCCGAATCGTACCAATCGAAACCGGTGCACCCCCAAAAGAGGATGCCTCTAAGAAACGGAAAATTTTAGAGACACCCTATCCCTAAAAACATACCAGCTTTTTGAAAAATTGTCAAGTGAGCGGGAATATTTTTCGGAATGGAAGCGATTATTCTAGCAACTCTTAGTAACCGCAGACTTTGTGGTTTATTAAAATCAATCGAACTGATTGACCATAAGGGCGGGCTGGTGAGTGGCGTCCAGAGTGTCGCGCCAAAGACTGCTCTCCGGGTCTACGTGGTTGCGATGCGAAATAACTGCCTTCATCGGGATATGCACGAATTCGTTGTTGACAAGCCCGATGACAACCTTGGTTTTGCCCGCCATTGCCGCGTGAGCGGCCGCGTTGCCCAAGCGTTCACAATAGATGGAGTCAATCGGTGACGCGGGCGCGGAGCGGATGATGTAACTAGGGTCAATGTACTTGAGGTTGATTTCAATCTTCGTGGACGTGAAATATTTCTGAATACGGTCGCGGAGGTAGACACCTGCATCTCCTATCTTGAGGTTGCCTCCAGCGTCTCTTTCACCGCTTGCGAGTTGCTCCTGGAGCACGCCTTCGGCAATGACGATGACTGCATGGTGGCGTTTCATGATTCTCTCCTCAAGATGATGGAAGAAACCGTTGTACCCCTCAAGGTTAAAAGGCACTTCCGGAATGAGAACGAAGTTGACCTCATGGCTTGCCAGCGCCGCGTGCGCCGCGATAAAGCCGGACTCACGCCCCATAAGCTTCACCAGTCCGATGCCGTTGATTTGCGAGCTGGCTTCCATATGAGCGGATGCGAGAACGTCGACCGCCTTGGATACCGCAGTGTCAAAACCAAAAGACTTCTGGATGAAGGCGAAGTCGTTGTCAACGGTTTTTGGGATGCCAATCATAGCGATTTTGAGCCTTCGGTGCTCGATCTCTTCGGCAATGTCCAGAGAACCTCGTTGTGTGCCGTCTCCTCCAATGGTGAAGAGCACATTGAGGTTCATCTGCTCCATGGCGTCTACGATTTTACTCACCTCTTTACCGCCGCCGCGTGCGCTTCCGAGGTAGGTGCCGCCGAGTTTGTGGATGTCGTCTACATGGTCAGGGTCAAGAATTTTCGGCGTATAGTCGTATTCGGGAAGAAATCCCTTGTACCCATAGCGTATGCCGCTTATACGCTTGACCCCGTAACGCTCGTAGAGGCACCGCACGATGGCGCGAATCACGTCGTTAATGCCAGGGCATAGTCCTCCACAACTCACTATACCCGCATGAACGTGAGACGGTTGAAAGTAGAGCATCTCTCGAGGTCCTGCCAGTTCCAGCACCTGATTCCGTTTGAGCGCCGGCTGGGATCCTAGGCTCACACTCGTGTCGAGTCGGATAAACTGGTCGTCCCTCACATAGTTAGCTATGGAATCGCCCAGTTCTTTTGACATGACAATGGGCGATTTAATATTTCGTTTCCCTAGTTCTTCAACAGTAAAATCAAACATTTCCGATTTAATCTCATTCATAATAATCTCCTTAAAAAATTTATAACGATAACTTTCACATTATATACAATTTTGTTATATAAAGCAATGGGAAAACAAAAATTATCCCCTAAGCGCAAGTTATTCGCGTTATAGTTCCCACAGCACGCCTACGACGCCTGCAATGGCGATGTAAACAAAAGGATGAAGTTTGAAGACGCGGATGAAGGCAAAGAGTCCCGTGAAAAGCAAACATTCTTTCCACCGAAGCATATCGAACCATGCGGGTACAGCGCCGTTCCACAGGGACAGCTTTATAACGCCGAATCCTGCGGACGCGAGGAGGCCGGTTGCGGCGGGGCGCATTCCGGAAAATACCGCTTGAATGTCGGCGTTTTTCTTGAAGGCGTTCAGTGTGCGCGCGACAAGGCTTATGATGACGACAGACGGCGCAATTTCTCCTAAAATGGCAAGAATCGCGCCCATGAACCCTGCCGCGTAAAAGCCGGTTCCAGCCGCCATATTGATGCCGATGGCGCCAGGCGCGGACTGGGCAATGGCCTGAATGGTCGTTATCGTTTCTGGGCTAACCCAGGGATACTTACCGGCAAGCTGAAAAAGAAAAGGAATGGTCGCCAGCCCACCGCCGATAGAGAAAAGTCCAATTTTGAAAAATTCTACAAATATAAGCAGATAAATCATATCAACAGTGGACGTGTTCAATAACCCAATTGGTTGCTGAACACGTCTCGCGGGCTTGACAAATTCGTCAAACCCGCCGTTTTTTAGCGAAAATTGTTCAATACCTTCAGTTATTGAACAACTCTATTTTTTAGGGCCATAGAGAAAGAATCCTCCAAACCCCGCGGCGATGAGGAGCAGAACTGGGCTTGCGCTTAAAAAGGCGGACAGAGCGAATGTTATCAGAAAAAAGACGACTGCTTTCCCGTCTTTGAAAAGCCCTTTGCAGAGCTTAACTGTCGTATCGAGGATAAGCGCGCCGACCGCGACTCGGATGCCGTCAAAGGCATACTTAACGGCAAGAAGGCTTGAGAATCGACTCAAGCACAGCGCCGCAAGTGTAACAAGCGCAACTCCGGGCAACACAAAGCTCAATGTAGAAACGATACCGCCTCCTATACCACACCGCTTATAGCCTATAAAAGTTGAGACATTGACCGCTATGACGCCGGGTGTTACCTGGGCAAGGGTATAATAGTCCATGACCTCTTCTATGGTAACCCATCCTTTTTTAGCGATGATTTCTCGCTCTAAGACTGGCATCATGGCATACCCGCCTCCGAATGTGAGACAGCCCATCTTAAAAAAAGTGATACATAGGTCGAACAAAGGTTTCAATTCAATCATAGATTATACAAATGGTTGAATTATGTCAATACACGGCATTATTCGCAGCGACGCACAGCCGAATACGCTTTTTTCAAAAAAATGCTTGACAATCACTCTTTTTTGTGTAACTATATTTCCATGCAGCAACAAATACACAGAATCCAACAAAACGCGGTCTCGCTTATGGGCAATTTACCCCCCCCCCCCGTATATATTTTATAGTACAGACAAGTCCGCGAACACGCGGAATATTTTCTCAATCCTCTCAATTTAGGGAAAAAAGGGAAAACAGCCGTTTCGGCTTCTCATCCCAGAAGCCCGCGGCTTTTTTATATTTATTTTACAA
>JAIRNA010000022.1 GCA_031258305.1 Treponema sp.
TACCATGTCACGTCGAAGATAGACCATAACGACATGAGCCTGCTTGAACCCCAGTTCAAGCGGTTGTTTCTGTCTTTCGTTGAAAAGGCGAAGCGGAGGTTTCATTTCCGCTTGTGGGATTTCTGCATTATGGGGAATCATATTCATTTCTTGATAAAGCCCGGCAAAGAGGCTACTCTGTCGGTGATAATGCAATGGCTCAAGTGTAATTTTGCCAAGGCGTGGAATAAGGCGCATAATCGGACTGGGCATGTCTGGGGGGAACGGTTCTATTCGCGGATAATCCGAGGAGTAACGGAGTTTTTACGAGTGCGGACATACATCGAGGAGAATCCAGTGAAGGCAGGACTTATGGAACGAGCTGTGGAGTGGATATTTGGGAGTTTATATCACCGGCTGCACGGACTGTCTGAATTGTTAGACGAGTCTCCTGACATCAACGGGTGTCTGACACCAAATCTCACATAAGTGGCGCAAATACCCGCAAAACGTCTTGTATAACCCGCTGAAAGGCATTCCGTGAGCAGTCTTTGAGCGTAATTTTACGGGAAACCGCGAGCGTTTCCAAGAAGTCCTTCCTTATATCCTCCACAGCGCTGTTTTGGTAAAGACACACCCCGCACTCGAAATGCAGGTAGAGGCTGCGGAAGTCGAGGTTTGCCGTGCCGACTGTAGCAATTCTATCGTCGGAGACAAAGGTTTTGGAGTGGTTGAAGCCGTTTGTGTATTCGTAGATTTTGACGCCCGCAGACACGAGCTGTCGGTAATAGGAGCGGGAAGTGATAGCCGCGACCTCCTTGTCCCAGTGGTGCGGCGTTATGATGCGGACATCAACACCGCTTTTTGCGGATAGCATCAGCGCAGAGAGCATATTATCGTCAACCACCAGATAGGGCGTGTTGATGTAAACATATTCCTTGGCATTGTTGATGATTTGGAGATAGACATGTTCGCCCACGTTGTCATCGTCGAAAGGGCTGTCGCCGTATGGCTGAATGTAGCCGTCAGAAGGGCTTCGTCGCTCGCCGTCTTTCCATGGATAAAACACGGCGAAATCATCTTGTATCCGCTCAAGGTTCCATATTTGCAGAAAGAGTATCGTCAGAGACCATACCGCATCCCCTTGAATCATAATTGCCGCGTCCTTCCAATGCCCGAACCGCTCCAATTTATTGATATACTCGTCCGCCAGGTTCAATCCGCCGGTAAAAGCCGTTTTCCCGTCAATGATAATGAGCTTGCGGTGGTCGCGGTTGTTTTGTAGAGACGAAAGCGCCGGCTTGAACGGATTAAACACGACACATTGTATACCTCTGTCTTCCAAACTATGCTTATAATCCGTTGGTAGAGAGAAGAAACAACCCAAGTCATCGTAAACGATGCGTACGTCAAGCCCTTGCGCGGCTTTTTTTTCTAATAAATCAATGATGGAATCGAGCATAAGTCCACGCCGCATGATGAAAAATTCGAGAAATATATAACGTTCGGCCTTTTCAAGCTCTACAAGGACTTTCTGGAAAAAAGCTTGTCCATCGGCGAAGTATTGGGCTTGCGTCCGCGTGTAAACAGGGAAACCAGCGTAATTTTGCAAGTATCGGATTTGGGAGAGACAATCCGCTTCCATGTCTACCAACTCGTTGTTCATCGGAAGGAAGAATTTGCTTTCTTCTTTCCGTTTTATGAATAGGGCTTTGAGTTTCTTGAAATCAGACGCAAAATGAAAAACGATGTAGAGAATTCCGCCGAAAATGGGAAACGTCAGTATGAGGAAAACCCAGGTTACCTTGTAGGCGGGCTTTTCCTTCTTGTTGATGATGTAAAGACTCACCACGACGCTCATCCACGACAAAGCAAAACTCGCGTAGCGGAACGTGAGGCTTGAACCGGCTGTAAGGGCAAGGATAAACGCTATTTGAATAAGCAGGAGGAAGCTGACAAAGACCCGCCGCCTGAAAATCAGGCGTATCCATTTCTTTTTCTTGTTTCGTATCCATAGCGATTCTATAACGGACATACTCCTATTCCTTGGCGGACAAGTGTTATTTCGTCTCTCCTTATGTCTAAAACCGTTGAGAACACCCGTTCCTGCACCTCTCCACTGTCAAGAATAAGGTCAAGTCCGTTTATACCTTCCATTTCCCATCCTGCCTCGAAAAGCTGGTCTTCTGGCGCGCCTTCTTCGCCGTTAAAGGCGGGAAGCATAGAACGTTTTGCCGTTATCGAGTAGAGGGGCGACTCCATTCTCTTTATAAGCGCGATGGGGATGGGGCTGTTCGGAATACGCACACCGATTTCTCGGCGTTTGAGGCTCAACGCCTTTTCCGTATTGAGAAAGGTCTTGAGAATAAATACATAAGGACCCGGTATGAGGCGGTTTATGAGTCGGAAACGGCTGTTGTCAAGACTACAAAACTTGCTGAACTGGGATAATTCCGAACACAGCAAGGTAAAATGCTGTTCGTCTCGTTCTTTTGATATGGACCTCAGTTTTTTGACGCCTTCTTTTGAGTTAAAAGAACAGACTATCGCCCAAGTTGTGTCTGTCGGAACGGCCAAGATTCCTCCTTCATTGAGAATTCGTACGCTTTTGGATAAAGTTCTATCGTCAATGTTGTTTGGAATCACATATTCTATCACAATATTTCAAAGATAACTGAAAAATAGAGTTTTTGCAAGAGGGGTATTTAGAGTCAGCCATCAAAGTCGATTACTTTGTAGACGAGAGATAAATCTCTTTGTGAAAACCTTTGTATGGCTTGACCTTGTAATACGATTTACGTATGATTGAATTCAATTAAACTTATTTAAGGAGCGGAAAATGACAAAGACGGCGTTGTTAAAGCGCGTGTTTAACAACGAAAAAGCGGATCGTACGCCCGTAGGATTTTGGTTTCACCACGTCGAGGATGAAATGGAAGATGGCTTCAAGAATCCCACGATTTTTGACCTTAACATTGAAGGACACAAGAAATTTTACACGGAATTTAAGCCTGATTTCGTTAAGATAATGACGGACGGTTTCTTTGTGTATCCTGACGAGGCTTTCCAAAAGGCAGAAAAAGCCACTGATTTGTGGAACGTGAGGTCCATCGGCGAAGATTGCCTGTGGATAGAGAAGCAAGTCGCCTTTGCCAAGACACTCGCTGACGTTTGGGGTGATGAGGTTTTAAGCTTTTACAACATATTCGCCCCGGCTGCACTCTTCAGGTTTGCGAGGGGCAACCAGGACGGCGTTGAAAAAACGCTTGCCGATTTCATTGACGAAGACGAGGAAGCAGTCGGCTATGCGTTTAATGTTGTCGCCAAAGACACAGCCGCGCTTGTCAGGCGGATAATTCACGAAGGCGGGGTATCTGGCATCTACTATAGTACCCAGGACATAAACGGCCGTGAAAGGTCAGGGCAAACTCGGCGAAGACTCGTCGAGGTACATGACATAACTGTCTTGAATGCCGCGAACAGCGTCAGTCAATATAACATCCTCCACATCTGCGGTTACGCGGGACATCGAAACAATTTAGTACATTTTGCCGATTATCCGGCGCAAATCGTCAACTGGGCTGTGACGGTAGAAGGCGTTTCTCTGGGGCAGGGGAAAAAGTTATTCAAGAACAAGCCTGTCATCGGTGGGTTTGACAATACGAAAAACGGCGTTCTTTATAGAGGCTCGCGGGAGAAAATTGAGGCTGAAACGGAACGCCTATTGGCAGAGTCCGGCGTAACCGGCGTGATTCTCGGCGCTGACTGCACTGTTCCCCGCGATATTGATATTCGGCGCTTGCAATGGACGCGGGATAAGGCGCATTGTAAGATTAAGAGCCCAATTCCTCCAGTAAATTTTTAATGCCTCTCGTTTGGTTTTGAAGGTATTCCAACCTTTTGCCATCTTCCAAAAACTGAGTATACTTTTGAATTTATTCCTGCGAGAAAATTTGCAGAAGTCGTCTATATGAACACCCTTGCGTTAACCGCGTTGGTTGTGTTATAATTATACTTAAATTGAAATGAGTATAGGCGAAATTACCCGCTTTTTGCAGGGTGGAATATGGGAGGTGCTTCTCTTGGCGTTACCCATGCTATTAGCGGCACTGGTCGTGGGACTAGTAGTGGCGATTTTGCAGGCGACCACATCCATTCAGGAACAGACGCTTACCTTTGTTCCTAAAATAGTGGCCATATTGTCGGTGCTCGCGTTACTGGGCGGATGGATGTTTACTCATTTGAGTGACTACGCGACGCAACTCTTTAAAATGATTCCCAACATGGCAAAATAGGCAGGTTTTCGTATGGAAGAATTGCTTGCGGCCGCACCCGCCTTTCTCTTGCTTGCAACGCGCGCTTTAGGTATGATTGAGGTATCTCCACTCCTGTCGTCAGACACGGTGTCTCAAGTCGTCAAAGTCGCGCTTGCGGGTTTGTCCGCATACGCCGCTTTCCCAACAGCTCAGGTCTATGGCGATGTGAGCGTATTCGGGCTTAACTTTGCGCTTCTTGTCGTGGGAGAAGGGCTTATCGGCGTTATCATGGGCTTTTTTATCAACGTCGTGTTCGCGGCATTTGCGACCGCCGGACAGTTTTTCTCCTTACAGATGGGTTTCGCGGCTTCGGAAATATTCGACCCCTTGACTCAAGAAGAGCATCCTCTAATGGGGCAGTACCTGAATCTTGTAGCGATGCTTGTTTTCCTGTCGTTGGACGGGTTTCGAGAACTCTTCCTCGGAGGGTTTTGGCGTTCCGTGCAATCCATAAGCATTGTTAGCATGGTCAATGGGCGTGAACACATCATCGGTATGATTCTTGCCGGACTCTCGCGCCTTTTTCTGGATGCGGTCATCATCTCCATGCCCATCATGGGAACGCTTTTCCTCACCTCCCTTGCCACGGGGCTCGTCTCTAAAGCGTCGCCACAAATCAATATATTGTCAGAAGGGTTTCCTATATCCATAACCACCGCGTTCATCCTCGTGTTTTTCACCCTGCCCTTTATGACCGTGGCGTTCAGCCGCGTGGTGGACAGCGGATTTTCCACCCTAGAGTTACTGTTCGCCTTGATTGGCGAACAAATAGGTGGTTAAATGCGATATGCCTCCATCTCGGTCATGGCAATGAGCCTTCTCTTTTCAAGCTGTTATACGCTCAAGCAAGGTTTTACCTTCTTGGGTTACCTGCGCCGCGCGGTGCCGCTTGAGAAACTGATCCCGGACAAGAGTAATCTGCGGTTCGTTGAGCAGGTAGCGAGCATACGCTCCTTCGCTGTGAACGAATTAGGGCTTAAAGACACAAAGAACTATACCAGATACGTTGAAATCGATCGCGATTATTTGGCACTGGTGGTTTCCGCATGCGCGAAAGATTCGTTTTCCCCATATATGTGGCGTTTTCCCATCGTGGGCGCGGTTCCTTACAAGGGATTTTTTGCAGAAAGAGACGCGAAAATTGAAGTCGAAAAGCTTAAGCGGAAAGACCTTGACACGCTTATCCGCCGTGTCGATGCGTTCAGTACACTCGGATGGTTTCAAGACCCGCTTTATTCTTATATGAAGGATTATCCGGCACATAGGCTGGCCGACCTCATCATCCACGAGAGTCTGCACGCAACCGTCTATCTTAAAGGAGAATCCCAGTTTAACGAAGAGCTTGCGGAATTTGTGGGTAAAGAAGGTTCACGTCTCTATATAGAAAGACTGTTCGGCGTAAATTCACCAGAATACCAAGAAATGATGGATGCTAGGTCGGACAATGAAACATTCATACGTTTTGTTCTGGAACTCGCCGGAGAGCTTACAGCCGTTTACGCAGAGGATGTATCCATAGCAGAAAAACTCGTCCGAAAGGAAAAGACCATCAAAGCGGCGCAGAAACGTTTTTCGGAAAATTACTCCACTATGTTTAAAAGTGAGGGATACCGTTTTTTTACGGATTTGCACGTGAACAACGCGTATCTTGCACTTTTCCGTTTGTATTATGGGGAAGATTCTTCCATAAAAAACTTGTTCGAAAAATCAGGAGAAGATTTACCTTCATTCATAGCGCGTATGAAACAGGGGAATTTTTCGGACGTGGATTAAATTGAAGCCCGCCTTTTAAAAAGGCAGATTTGACGAATTTCTGCAAGAAATTTGTCAAATCTGCGAAACTTGTTCAACAACCAATCGGGTTGTTGAACAAGTCCAACGATAATTTTCCGGCCTTTTTTCATTGCCAATTGAAAATAGGGATTGACCATTCTTTTATTTTGTGTTATCATTAATTATGTCTATAAAGAAGCGAATTGGTGAAAGATTTCTCCCTTGTGTTCTCTTATTTCCATCGGTTGAGCGTATGACCGTCATGTTAACGCTTCTTCATTTATTGCCCCCCCCCCCCCGCCTAATTTATATTACTTATAGAGGCTGTTGTACAGAAGAAACAGTCCGCCAGTTAAGGTCTCAAGAAGTCTCGCCAGTGAAGCTTGTGTCGTCAAGACGCCGATTGTTAATCGGGCATGGCACGCGGACGAGGTTTTTTATTTTTTAGGAGGAAATACATGAAAAATTGTATTTTGCAAGGAACGGTACTTAAAACGAAAGTATCCGTTGTATTATTAATTGCAGGTATGAGTGTCGCACTTTTTTCCTGTGCCACTAAGCCTGATGCTTACGCAAAAATGGATGCGGCTATTAATGAAGGCGACTATACGTCTGCGATAGCGGTCATCAATGAGGCGCAGGCTATTCCGGAAGGAAAAGATAAGCCAGCGAATCCGATCTATCAGGCAAACAGCGCTATTCTGCTTTACCTTGACCGAGGCGTTCTTGAATATTACGCGGGGAATTTTGCGGAATCAACCAAGGATTTTCAAGAGGCAGAACGACTCATCGAGGAAGCTTACACCAAAAGCGTCACACAGGAGATTGGTTCGTATCTTGCAAATGACAATGTCAAAGACTATGCAGGCGAGACCTACGAAGACCTGTACATCAACGTTTTTAATGCGCTGAATTACTATGCCAACGGCGATGTTGAAGGTGCGGGCGTCGAAGTTCGCCGAATGACGGAAAAGCTCGCCGCTTTGGAGGGGACCGGTGAAAAAGGCGGATTCGAGATTTCTGATTTGATGACTTTTTTTGCAGAAGCCGTTAAAGTGGCAGAACAGACTGGTTTGACACTCGGAATCGATCTTCCTGTGCCGTCACCAGTGCATGATTTGCAGGTTGCTCCTGGGGACCCGGGCGCCGACTTTATGCAGTGGGTACAATCTGGTGCCGGAAAGAAAATTGTTGATTCCGCGCTTGCCCGTTACCTTTCTGCGGTTTTTTATCGCGGTATGGGTAACGACGATGATGCTCGTATAGACTTTGAAGCGCTAAGTCAAATTACCGACTTTGATACCAGCGAAGAGTCTGATATTCCAGAAGGAAAGGCGCGTATCAATGTTATAGGCTTTGTGGGACTGTCGCCTGAAAAAGCGATGTATAAACAAACTATTTCACTTGATTGCTTTCCGACTATCCACGATGCCGCTGAGAAAGCACTTGCTGTTGACCCAACCCTCGGTGTGGGGTGGGCGGCGGTTCCGGTTCTGGTACCCCGCGCCAGCGTGATTGACAAAGTAGAAACCGTAGTCAACGGCGAAACCGTCGCGCTTAATCTGCTTGAAGACATCGGCGGACTGATGAAGTCTACCCTTGCCGAAAAGTTCGACAATATTTACTATAAGGCTTATATTCAAGCGGCAGTACGCTACATTGCGGTTGAAGTAGCTGGGAAACAAGCCAAGGAAAAAGCAGGTGATTCTCCGATAGCTGATGCAGCCGTCAAGGGCGCGATTGTCGCTGCAAAGAAAAGCGCGGACGCCCTCGCACAAGCCGATATTCGCTCTTCCCGTTACTTTCCCAATAAAGCTTATGCCGGCGGCCTTACTCTGGACCCAGGCGAATATACCGTAACGATTAATTACTACTCTGGCGGTGCAAAAATCGGCTCTGTAGAGAAAAAGATTAACGCCCAAGCAGGTAAAGCAAACATTGTCAATGCGGTGTGTCTCAAGTAACTTGTTTTACACGAGGCGCTGAGTGAACCTATCCCCCTCCCTATGCGGCAGGGGGATACACGGGGAAGGGCGAGGCGCCGCGCCCTTGAAGTCGCCCTCTCCCACTTCTACACATTGAACTTAAAAAATATCACATCGCCGTCTTGAACAACGTATTCCTTGCCTTCAAGGCGATATTTACCCGCTTCCTTTATTTTTGTTTCTGAACCGTAAAGAACGATGTCGCCGTAGGAATAGACCTCGGCTTTGATGAAGCCTCTTTCAAAATCCGTATGAATAACCCCAGCCGCTTTAGGCGCGGTATCTCCCGCGTGAATCGTCCACGCCCTACATTCATCCGCGCCTGCTGTGAAAAACGTTCTCAAGCCCAATAGTCGGTAGGCCGCATGAGTCAAGGCCGTAAGACCTGGCTCTTTTAGTCCAATTTCTGCGAGGAAGGCTTTTTTCTCTTCCACATCTTCTATGTCGGTAAGTTCCGCTTCGAACTTCCCGCAAATGACGATAACCTCAGCGCCTTCCGCGGCCGCTCGGCGCTGAACCGCGGCCGCATATTCATTCGACTTGACGGAGGCAGATCCTGCCGTAAACGCCTTTATACCGTCCTCGTCAACATTACACACATAGACCTGCGGTTTCATAGTAATGAAGTGACAGTCATAAATTACCGCTTTTTCGTCTTCGGACAAAGCGGCGGCAAGCGCTCTGCCACCCTTTTCCAAGACGGTTTCTATCTTTCTAAGCGCCGCGAGAACCATCTCCGCGTTTTTTTGTTCCGGTTTACCCTGAACTTTGAGACTACGCTCCGCTCTTTCCCTGCGTTTTGCAAGGGTCTCCAAGTCTGCAAGGGCGAGTTCTACGTTGATAGTTTCTATGTCTGCATCAGGGTCGATCTTATTTGCCACATGGATGATGTCTGGGTCATCAAAACACCGGATTACGTGGGCAATGACTCCTACCTCGCGTATATGGGATAAGAATTGGTTACCCAGTCCCTCCCCTTTTGATGCGCCCATAACCAGTCCTGCAATATCGACAAATTCCATTGTTGCCGGAATTTTCCTTTTGGGCTTGAAAATCTCCGCTAATTTATCAAGTCTTTCATCAACGACGTTCACGACGCCGACATTAGGGTTGATGGTGCAGAACGAATAATTAGCCGTTTCCGCAGGCGAAGAGCTTAACGCCGAGAAAATGGTTGACTTTCCCACGTTGGGAAGTCCTACAATACCGCAATTAAGTGCCATAAAGACAGTATACCTTTTTTAAAGAAAGAGTCAATAAATACAGCCTCACATATAAGAACCATTCACCTTTTCCCGCCTAGACATTTTTCTTTTGTTTTGATATTATTATATATTAGGAGGATTTTCAAAATGAAAAGAATATTTATGGTTTTAACATGTGCCACAATTCTGGTTGGTTGTGCGAAGAAAAACACTGACACCATCACTATAGGCGGTATATTCCCACTGTCGGGTCCGGTTGCTGTTTACGGAGTAGAATGTAAAAACGGCATCGAATTGGCGATTGAGGAAATCAATGCGGCGGGCGGTGTCAACGGCAAGAAGCTTGTCCTCATTTCCGAAGATGACGAAGGCAACCCGGAGAAGACCGTCAATGCGTATAAGAAACTCACGACGAGTGACAAGGTCAACATCATTATCGGAAGCCTCACCTCAGGATGTACTCAAGCTATCACTTCACTGGCGCAGGCTCAGAAAATCGTACTGGTGGCGCCGGCCGCGACTATGGAGTCAATTACGGATGCGGGCGACTTCATCTTCCGCGCATGTTTCATCGATCCGTTCCAAGGCACGGTCGGTGGTATTTTTGCTTCAACTTTTTTGGGAGCGAAAAACGCCGCGGTGCTTTACGACAACGGCAACGACTACTCGGTAGGACTTAAAGACAACTTCATTGCCGCATTCCAACAGCATGGTGGAACCATTGCAGCTAACGAGTCTTATATTACTGGAGATGTTGACTTCAACGCTCAACTGACCAAAATCAAGACCGTGAATCCTGACGTGGTGTACCTGCCGGACTATTATTCAACCGTATCCCTCATCGCTAAACAGCTCCGCGCCCAGGGCGTTACCACGCCGATAGTCGGCGCTGACGGCTGGGACGGGCTCACGGAAAACGCGGGTGATGAAGTACTGAATGGGTTTTATTCAAACCATTACGCTTCCGATTCAACGAATCCTAAAGTGGTGAGTTTTGTCAATGCTTTCAAGAACAAGTACAATAGCATCCCTGTTTCCTTTGCGGCGCTTGGCTACGATTCCCTCTATATGTTACATGACGCCATTATCAAGGCGGGCGGTACCGATTCAATTGCGGTACGAGACGCTCTCGTTAAGACCAAGGGTAATTACGTTACTGGCAATCTCACTTTTGATAACAAGCGTAACCCCATTAAGTCCGCAGTTATGGTAGAAATCGTCAAGCAAGACGGCAAGTTGTCAACGGTTTATAAAACAACGGTACATCCGTAACTGGAGGAAATTGGAAGTCGGAAGTCGGGTTAGGGAAGATAGTTTGGAAGTTGCGGAAAACTTCATTTTCGGGCTATAAACTTTCGAATCATCTTTCCGTTGTTGCCTTTTCTTTGCTTCACACTCCTTTTTACTATGTTAAATATATTCTTACAACAACTGATAAACGGCGTCTCGCTTGGGAGCATTTATGCGCTCATTGCGCTGGGCTACACCATGGTTTACGGCATAGTCCTGCTCATTAACTTTGCACACGGGGATATTCTTATGGCGGGCGCTTACGCGGGCTATTTTCTCCTGACGCGGTTCGGGGTAACCCCGTTGACAATGGCGGCCGCGTTTCTGTTCGCCATGACTCTGTGTGCAGCGCTCGGCGTGTTCATTGAGCGGTTCGCGTACCGCCCGCTCCGTTCAGCGCCCCGCCTTAACTCCCTGATAACCGCTATCGCGGTGTCCCTCATCTTGGAAAATGGCGCACGCATTCTGCCATTCATCGGGCCGAACCCGCGTCAGTTTCCCCGCCCGGAAGTTATTAATATCAGTTTGGGCGCGATCTCTATCTCAAATGTGCAAGTGATTGTCATTGCTTTATCGGCTCTACTTATGTTTGCCCTCAATTACGTGATTAACTATACTCGGCGCGGCAAGGCCATGCAATCGGTTTCTTTTGACTTACGGGCGTCCAGTCTTATGGGCGTGTCGGTCAACGGGACTATCTCTTTCACTTTTGCGCTTGGCTCCATACTCGCCGCGGCAGGCGGCATTCTTTACGCGTGCGCCTATCCGCAAATCTCTCCGACTATGGGCGTCATGCCTGGACTCAAAGCCTTTGTAGCCGCGGTTCTCGGAGGCATCGGTTCAATTCCTGGTGCAATGCTCGGCGGTTTGTTGCTCGGCGTAGCGGAAACCCTCACGAAAGGCTTTCTGTCGTCTCAATACGCGGA
>JAIRNA010000031.1 GCA_031258305.1 Treponema sp.
GCCAGTTGGTCCCGTTGTTCCTTCAGGAGTGTTTTCCGGTTCTCCTGCGTGTCCTTCCCCTGCTTAAAAAGGTTTACATACTCAATCAACGCTTCAATGGGAATATTCGCTATCCTCATACATTTGATAAATCCGACCCATTCTATATCCTTATCGCTATAATCCCTTATACTGCCCTTCCCCCGTCTTACCGGCGGAATCAGGCCAATACGTTCATAATAACGAAGGGTATCCGTTGACAAGCCGTATTTTTCGGCAACTTCTGCTATAGTCATACTGTTATTATCGGACTTGGAGTTAACTCCAACTAAAGTGTTTTTTTACCTTTTTTCATAAAATTTCTTAATGTAGTATACTATAACGCGCTCAATAAATAATTATTCAAACAAATTCTAAATCTTTTGCCCCCATTGGTAATTCACCATTTCTACAGACGACAAGTGGTGTGGAACTAATGCCTGTTTTAACCTTTTACCGTTATCGGATCGGTTACTGAATGAACTGGACTAAACACATCGGATAGTCTTGAAAAATGAACATATACATCATCATATCCTTCTACGGGAATCAAAAACGCCATCCGCGATTGATTACCGATTATTTCATACACTCCTTTTCGTTCCTTTTTGCCTAGGTCGTCTACGCCTCCCGCGGCTCATCCCACCGACAAACCGCCGTATACAGAATGGTGCCTGAACCAAAATTTATAAAATATTGAGTAAATTTTTTACAAAAATTCCCATGAATTATTGACAAAATATCAAAATAATGATATTTTGTTATAATTTAACGTCTTGTTTGATTTAATGCTTGAAATTAGGAAAAGTGCGGATTTGCGTAATAATTATGGTACTGTATTTTGAAGGAAAAAAAGATGAGTAATAATAAATTAAAGGATACGCTTACAAAGACTTTTAGTGGTAAAGGGTCGTATATTGATTTGACATTTATTAAGCAGACTCCCGAAATTTGTTTAGAAGCTGTTAAAAATTATGGTTTTGCCCTTCAATATGTTCATGAACAGACTCCCGAAATCCGTTTAGCAGCTGTTAAAAATTACGGTTTCGGTCTTTAATATGTTCATGAAAAAGACTTTCAAAATCCGTTAGGTAAGTTTAGGGAGTGTGTTTGTTATGAAGAGAATTGCGGTTGTAGAGGCATCTTGGTGTCTTTATGTACAGCCATGCTCTTGATGGATTATCTTGTTCGGTTCTGATTAATGGTAGGGAGTATGTAAGTTGATATAACTCTTTTTAACAGTAATATACGTGTCTTGACAAAAGCCGTATTTTGGGATATATTATAAATATGACGGCCAATGAACTTCGTTCAAAATATATTGAGTTTTTTAAATTAAACGAACACGCCCAGATACAGGGCAAATCGCTTTTACCCGACAATGACCCGACCGTACTTTTCACCACGGCCGGGATGCATCCGCTTGTCCCTTATATTCTAGGGCAGGAACATCCGAGTGGGAAAAAGCTCGTAGACTATCAGAAGTGCATACGCACCGGCGATATAGATTCGGTAGGAGATCCAAGCCACCTCACGTTCTTTGAGATGCTCGGCAACTGGTCCCTCGGCGATTACTTTAAAGAAGGTGCCATCCGTATGAGCTGGGAATTCCTCACATCTCCGGAATGGCTGGGAATTCCGCCTGAAAAAATCGGTGTTACTGTGTTTAAAGGAGATGAAACCGCTCCGCGGGACGAGGAATCCGCCCGTGTGTGGCGGGAACTCGGTGTGCCAGAAGAACGCATCAGCTACCGTCCCCGCTCCGATAACTGGTGGGGTCCTGCCGGGGTGACGGGTCCCTGTGGACCTGACTCGGAAATGTTTTACGATTTTGGGAAGGAGTCGTGTGGACCGGATTGCGCTCCAGGCTGTTCGTGTGGAAAATGGCTCGAAATATGGAACGACGTTTTTATGCAGTACAACAAGCGGGCAGATGGTGATTATGAGCCTCTCGCCAGAACGTGTGTTGATACAGGTATGGGCATCGAGCGCACTATTACTGTGCTGAACGGTGAAAAGTCCGTCTACGACACCGAAATCTTTGCGCCAATCATTAGCGCTATAGAGCGGGCTTCCGGTTGTACTTATGGCGCGTCTATGGAAAAAGACAGGTCCATCCGCATCATCGCTGACCATATTAGGGCGTCAACTTTCATTCTCGGTGACCCGAAAGCCGTGACTCCGTCCAATGTCGGCGCAGGCTATGTGCTTCGTCGTTTGATTCGGCGGGCTGTACGGCACGGCAAGAAGCTCGGCATCCAAGGTGTTTTGCTCGCCCCCATCGCCGAAGCCATCATAGAAGGATTGCGCGGTCCCTACCCGGAACTGGAAGAAAATCGTGTATTTCTTATAGAAGAATTGAACAAGGAAGAAAAAAAATTCTCGGAAACCTTACATAAAGGCGAAAAAGAATTCGAGAAAATCCTCCCGAATCTGCTGAAGAACCCACAGAAAATTATGTCCGGCAGACTAGCGTTCAAGCTTTACGACACTTACGGTTTCCCTATTGAGCTAACCGCGGAACTTGCAGCGGAAGCCGGGCTTACCGTTAATCGGGAAGAGTTCGACGAGGCGTTTAAAAAACACCAAGAATTGTCTCGCGCCCAGAGTGGCGAGGTTTTCAAAGGAGGGTTGATTGACCACAGCGAAACTGCGGCCAAATATCATACCGCGACCCACTTACTCCACAGGGCGCTCCGTATTGTCCTCGGTGACCATGTAGCGCAGAAAGGTTCGAACATCACGATGGATCGGATGCGGTTCGACTTTTCTCATGAGAAGGCTATGACGCCGGCGGAAGTCGCCGATGTGGAAGCGATAGTGAATAAGCAGATTCAACGGGATCTGCCGGTAACTATGGAGGTGATGAGTCTCGATGCGGCAAAAACATCCGGCGCGATAGCCCTTTTCGGCGAAAAATACGATTCTTATGTGAAGGTTTATATTATGGGCGATTTCTCCAAGGAAGTCTGCGGGGGACCTCATGTTGAACACACTGGTGTTTTGGGGAAATTCCATATCCAAAAAGAGCAATCATCGTCGGCTGGAGTACGGCGCATACGGGCGGTGCTGGAATAAAGAATATATTCTCTCCGGTGAGCACGTATCTTTTCCCCCTTTAAATTTATTTTATGTATCATAAGCCTTTCTTCAAAACTCGGTCACCTGGGACGTGTTCTGAGAAAGGTTTCTGAAAAAGCGGACAAAAACCTGCTTTTTCTTATAAAAATAAGAGGCGTCTCTCTAATTTTTAAAGACGCCCTTAAAAAGGAGTGTCTGAATATGAAAAGAATAGTGACTGCCATATTGACAATGTTCATTTGTGCGAGTGCATTTGCTCAGAACAGCGACTTTGCTCCGGCGGTAACGGTAAAACTGTCTAAGACGGAAGTCATCACCGTCAAACAGTTCAGGACCCGGATCGAAGACGCCGAAAAGCTGGCGCGTCGTCCTCTCTCAAAAGAAGAGAAACAGCAGGTGCTTGATGGAATGATTGACGAAAAGCTGGTTTTTCAGGATGCTGAAAAAAATGGCATAACTGTGTCTGATGCAGAAATCAACAAACAAATAGACGCTATGCGGACGCAAATGGCGCAACAGGCGGGACGTCAGCCTTCAGATACGGAATTCATCCAAGCTGTCAAAGCCCAGACCGGCTTGGACATGCCGGCTTTTCGGGAAGACCTGCGGAAACAAATGCTTCCGCAAAAATACCTTCTCGCCAAAAAGCCTAATCTCCAGAATTCCATAAAAGAGCCTACGGAACAAGATGTTGTTGATTTCTACAACCTTCACAAAGCCGAAATGGTGAGACCCGATACGGTGCGTTGCTCGATGATACGAGTTCCTTTCGGCTCCGATAAGCCTAAAGCCAAGGCGCTGATAGATAGACTCGCGGGTGAGATCGGTTCGGATGCGGCGAAATTTGATGAAGCTATGATAAAAGGACAGGCGCAAGGATCAGGCTATCAAGCGGGAGACTTCGGTTATTTGCCGCGTATGGCTGAAGTCCAGCAAATGATGGGACAGGATTTTATGAACACAGCCTTTACTTTAAAACAAGGCACCGTTTCCAAAGTCATCGAGGCGGCCGAGCCGGCGAGACCAGATAATGGGTTTTACGCCATCATAAAAATAACGGAGACCTACGCGCAAAAACAGCTCATTCTGGACGATATTTTCCAGCTGGGCTATCCGATAACGGTACGAAACTACATCAAGCAGGGACTTGCCCAACAGAACCAGCAAACCGTCGTTCAGCAGGCGACTGCGGATATCATCAAAGATCTCCGCAAGGGGAAGCCTTTTGAAATCAACCAGAAAAATATTGAGAGTATTATGAACAGATAGGAGGGGGGTTGGGGCTGGGAAGTGGTCAGAAATTCCTATTTCCTTCCCTATTCATAATGAACAGTCATAAAAAAAGCCGTATTTTAGCTTTTCAGGCGTTGTATGCATGGGAAGCTCAAAAGAAGCGTGTCCCTGTTGAGAGTCTGCTCGAATTTTCATGGCTTGACGAGCCGCCTGATGAGGAAACGAAAACCTTTACCCATCTGCTCATCGCTGGTGTCATTGAAAACATAAAAAGTATTGATGAGATCCTCGGCGCTCATTTTGAGAATTGGGCGTTTTCCCGTGTGCAACGCGTGGACCTCGCCATAATGCGAATGAGCGCCTATTCGCTGATGTTTCAAAAAGACATCCCCGCCTCGATCGTCATATCGGAAGCGATCGCTATTTCCCGTAAGTTTGGAGCAGACGATTCCTTTCGGTTTGTCAACGGGGTGCTTGATGCTGTGCGTAAAGCAGTTCAGATTGAAAAAGAGGACTAATGGAAAAGCTACTAAACGTTGATAATCTGGTAAAAAATTACGTGTCCGGAGCAGAGACATTGCAGATCCTCAAAGGCGTGAGCTTCAAAATAGATGAAGGTGTATCTGTCGCCATAACTGGGAGGAGTGGAAGCGGAAAAAGCACTCTTTTGAACATCTTGGGGGGACTCGACAAAAGCGACTCAGGCTCGGTGCGGGTACGAGGTACGGAAATCGCTGGACTTTCGGAAAAGAATCTGACTCTCTACCGTAGTCGGGATGTGGGCTTTATCTTTCAGTTTCACTATCTGCTTAAAGATTTCACCGCGATTGAAAATGTAATGCTCCCTGCCTATATGTCCGGTATGAGAAAAAAGGATGCGATGGGAAAAGCCCGCGCCCTGCTCTCAGATGTCAGACTCGTGGACAGGACAGATCATTTCCCATCTCAACTATCCGGGGGAGAACGGCAAAGGGTGGCGGTAGCCCGCTCTTTAGTGAATGATCCAGCAATCATTCTGGCGGATGAACCTACCGGTAACCTTGACTCTGCCAATTCCTCCATGGTTGCGGAGATTCTCTATGATATGACCACTAAGTGGGGCAAAACCCTTATTGTCGTGACCCACGATGAAAAAGTGGCAAGCCGCGCACATTGCCATTACGCGCTTGAAGATGGGATTTTAAAGAAAGTTACGACCGTATAAGAGGTAATGTAAGGGGAGAGGAGGGTAAAATACGTCACGGAAGGAGAAAATGAAGGGTAAATTGAGCATCTCGCCACACTTGTTTATCGCGTTCCGCTATCTTTTGGGGCGGGCGCGGGAAGGGGGACGTTATCTGTGGGGTGCGGCTACAGGTATCGCCGTCAGTCTAGTCCCCATCATCGTTACCTTGATTGTGGCAGACGGCATGATTCGCGGCATAACTGACAGATATCTTGAATTGGGAACGGGTCACGTCCGCATTTACGATTTCCTGAATATGGGCTTTGATGAGATAAAACCAATTATTGAAGTGAAAGACGAGGTGAAGGGGTCCTGGGTGGAACGGGATGGTATGGCAGTCATTGCAGGCAAAAAAGGCAAAGCCGGCGCGACTATCCGCGCCGTAGAGGAGTCCTTTTGGCAGTATCCCGGCGCCTTGAAGTTTCTCACTGTGGTTGACGGACAAGCGGAGATTACCGCGGATAACGAAGCGATACTTGGCGAAGCGCTGGCTCAGGCAACCGGCGCGGAAGTCGGAGACACGGTACGGCTTATGACCGTGCGCGTTACGGAGGACGGCAGGAATATCCCTCGCATAACGCCCTTTAAGGTTAAGGGCATCGTGTCTGCGGGTTACCGCGAACTAGACGCCCTCTGGTGTATCGTCAGCTACAGAGCGGGACAGCGTATTTTATCAGACGGACTATCATCGTCTTTTTTGATAGTGAAAATTACGAACCCTTATAAGGATTCGGATGCTTTTGTCAACGGACTCTTCCCTCCATTGGGACCAGGCTACGGCGCCTATACATGGAAGGAGTTGCAACAAACCCAATACAGCTCTTACGAGTCCACGCGTCAGATTTTGATTTTTATCATGGCGCTCATCGTTATGGTTGCGGCAGTCAACGTATCAAGCGCGACCGCTATGCTTGCGCTTGAGCGACAGCGGGATATTTCTGTGCTAAAGGCGGGCGGGGTAAGCCCGGCATCCATCTGCCGCATCTTCGTGGGCGGCGCTTTCCTCACAGGCATCATCGGCGCGGTCATCGGAATAAGCGTCGGTCTCCTTGTCGGCGTTTCAATCAACCAAATCATCGGCGCGATAGAAACGATTTTGAACTTCTTTTCAGGCATTTTTAACGAGAACAAAGTAAAGATACTTAATCCCAGCTACTACCTTGAGACCGTTCCCATCGTGATCGACTGGCTTGCCGTTTTTCTGATAGGGCTGTTCACGGTGTTGTGTTCCATGCTCGCTTCGTGGTTACCCAGCCTGAGAGCGGGAAGACTAAAACCGCTTGAGATCTTGAGAAAATATTAATCCTACAACGCCTCAATTTTTTTACCGTTGTACTCTGCCGGAGCCGTCTCCTTGGGCTAGTTTCACAACTTCCTCGGCGGACATCATATTGAAGTCGCCTTCTATGCTATGCTTCAAGCAGCTTGCGGCAACCGCGAACTCTATGATTTTCTGTCCGTCAAAGTCTTTGAGGTTGGCGTAGATGAGACCCGCGCCGAAACTGTCTCCACCGCCTACACGGTCAACGATGTGAACTGGATATTTCCTTGAGAAAAAGAATTCCCCTTTTTCGTCAAGGAGCATAGCGGCCCAGTTATTGTCATTTGCGGAAATAGATTCGCGCAGAGTGATGGCCACCTGTTTGAAACCGAAGCGTTTTTGGAGCGCCGCGGCGACCGATTGGTAGCCTTCAGCATTTAGTTTACCGGAAACGACATCGGTGTTTTCAGCATGGATGCCAAAGACATCGGCTGCGTCCTCTTCGTTGGCGATACATACATCAACATAGCGCATAAGACCATCCATAACGGCACCGGCTTTTTTCCGGGTCCAGAGGTTTTTGCGGTAATTTAGGTCACAGGACACGGTAAGTCCGGCCGCTTTCGCCGCTTTACAGGCATCAAGACAGATAGCAGCCGCATTATCGCTGATCGCCGGCGTTATGCCCGTGAAATGAAACCATTTTGCCCCTTGGAAAATGGCATTCCAATCAAAGTCAGATGGTTCCGCTTCCGCAATGGCGGAATGCGCCCTATCGTAGATAACTTTTGACGGACGCTGAGACGCTCCTTTTTCCAGAAAATAGATACCGACCCGTTTACCGCCGCGTGCAATCCAGCTTGTATCTACGCCGAATTGACGAAGACTGTTCATCGCGGCCTGTCCTATTTCGTGCGCGGGCAGTTTTGTGACAAAAGCAACCTCCACGCCAAAGTTGGCAAGAGACACCGCGACATTCGCCTCGCCGCCGCCAAACGTCGCGCCGAATGTATGCGCCTGCACGAACCGATAATAGCCTTCCGGCGCAAGCCTGAGCATTATTTCCCCATATGTTACGACTCTTTCCATAATCATCTCCTTAAAAACAAGAATAGTCGCCAAATGTACCTGTAACTCAATGTGTTCGTAGGGACCTTGCTCATTCGGCGGTTCCTTATTATACTACTTTCACCATCCAGCCCTTTGTATCCGGACGGGCGCCGTACTGGATGCCTTTCAACGTATCGCGAAGGTAGGCTGTGAGTTCCCCGACCTTTCTATTGTTGAAGATGATAGTCTTTTCGCGGTAAGTGAGGGACTCTATCGGCGTCGCTCCCGCCGCAGTGCCGCTCACGAAACATTCTGCCGCGCTGTCAAACACTTCATCAATGGAAATCTTGCGTTCCGTCACTTTGACGCCCCTGTCCTGTGCAAGCTCGATGAGGCTTTTACGGGTAATACCGGGTAGGATGGTGTCCCCGAGTTCCGGTGTTACGAGTTCACCGGATTTTAGATAGAAGAACACATTACAGGACGAACCTTCTTCCACGTATTTGCGGTGGGTTGCGTCTAGGTAGATACACTCCATGAAACCGTCTTCCATTGCCTCGTGTTTAGCGAGGGCAGAAATTACGTAGTTTGAGGCGGCTTTTATCCATCCAGTACCATTGGGCGTAGCCCGAATACGCTCAGTGACGACCGCCGCGGAGTTAACGCCGGAAAAGTAGGCGCTCACAGGCGTATCCACAATGAGCACCCATGGATTCTTCGGGATCGCCACACCCACTCCACTTTCGGAATACGAGAAAGGTCTGATATAGATAGAATCCGCATTCATAAACGCGTCTTTCTCCCACTCCGGATTATAGAGCGG
>JAIRNA010000062.1 GCA_031258305.1 Treponema sp.
GCGGGGGTATTTATTTCTAATTACCCGGTTACTTTCATTTTACTCCCAGCTGAAACGTTCCGCTTCTGATTCGTCTAGCTTTGGAAGATCCGCTATGCTCGACAGGTGGAATTGCTTTAGGAATTCCTTTGTAGTGCCGAATTGAACAGGCTTACCCGGAACGTCTTTTCTCCCCACTTCGTGGATAAAATTTTTTTCAATAAGAAGCCGAATCATAGAGTCCGTGGAGACGCCCCGGATGGCTTCGATTTCGCTTCTCGTGATGGGTTGAGAATAGGCTATAATGGAAAGTGTCTCCATTGCGGCGCGTGAGAGACGAGCTTCATTCTTTCTACCGTAACGATCTTTTAGAACATCCCAGTACTCTTTTCTGGGAGTAAACATGACTCCGCCGTTCAATCGTGTCAGTTCCACTCCGCAACCTTCTCGTGCATAATGGTCGGTAAGTTCTTCAAGAGCTCTTGCCACCGCATCTTTGGGTAACCCGGAAATACGAGCAAGGCTTGCCTCTTCGAGAGGCTCGTTTTCAAGATAAAGAATAGCCTCAATAAGCGCTGTTTCATTCATTGAAAATATAATACTAAATTGATGGGCGTCTTGTCTATGGTCAGCTTGCGGTAGCGCGAAGCATTTCTTCCCGCGCCGACATCTTCAGTGCGTCGAATAGTTCCGTTACCTCGCCCTGCATCACCAGGTCGAGCTTGTAGAGCGTCAGATTGATGCGATGGTCGGTGATGCGATTCTGAGGGAAGTTGTAGGTGCGTATACGCTCCGAACGGTCACCGCTTCCGACCTGACTCCTGCGGGCAGACGCTCGTGCTGCGGCGGACTTTTCAGTTTCGGCGTCGTAGATACGGGCGCGCAAGATACGCATCGCCTTTGCCTTATTTTTAATTTGACTTTTTTCGTCTTGACAATGCACTGTGATACCGGTGGGTAAGTGGGTGATACGCACCGCCGAATCGGTCGTGTTGACACACTGCCCACCTGGCCCGCCCGCCCGCATCACATCAATGCGGAGATCTTCCGGCCTTATGTTGATTTCCGTCTCGTCTGCCTCCGGTAGAACGGCCACCGTAACCGCGGACGTATGGATGCGCCCAGAACTCTCCGTTTCGGGCACCCGTTGAACGCGATGTACGCCTGATTCGTAGCGCAAGTTTTCATAAACATTATTACCATTTATCGAAAAGATGATTTCCTTTAAACCGCCGAGTTCTGTTTCATTGGAATTCATAACCTCGAACTTCCATCCTTTTGTTTCCGCGAAACGTGAATACATACGAAAGAGGCTCGCCGCGAAAAGGGCGGCTTCCTCCCCGCCTGTGCCGGCGCGGATTTCCATGATGATGTTCTTTTCGTCCATCGGATCCCGCGGAATCAGGAGGAATTTGAGTCGCTCCTGCGTTTCGCGGAGACGATTTTCCAACTCTCGCGCCTCTTCTTTGGCAAGCTCACGCATTTCCTGGTCTTTTTCACCTTGCAAGAGAGCTTTCGCATCCGAAAGCTGTGAGAAAAGCTCTATAACTTCGTTATTCGCCGTATAAATTTCATCCAACTGTGAAAATTCTTTCATTACATCACGATATTTGTTTTGATTTCTAACCAATTCTGGGTCTTGAATCAGGGATGCGAGTTTTTCGCGTTTTTCTAGCAATGATTCCAGTCTTTCGTTCATGTGTTCTCCTTTTATTTGATGATGAGGAAGATTGAAAGTAGGTTTTTATTACAAAATGTTGCTTATTAGTTTCAATCTGCGATAGCAATTTTATAGAAGATATTCTACTCCCTATTCTCTCTTTTCCATTTCCGCAACGCCTCCAAACATGGACGCTTGAAAACAACTACCGAAAGCCCCCGATATTCGATTTCGACGCGTAATTTTGCGGCATTTTCGTCCAGAAGTTGGCGTTTTGCCTCCAGTTCGAGCAGATGATTCGTTGGAACGCCCAAACCAAGCAAGAGGACGCGGAGCTTTTTGGACGGGACAATGGTTTCTTGACAGCCCGTCATAGCCACAATTGAGTTGTCCAAGATAATAAGAGTCATTGAGACATCCGCGGCAACCGCGTCAAGCAAGCCTGTCATACCTGAATGAAAGAAGGTCGAATCCCCAATGACCGCGATTGCGTGTTTCAGTCCCGCATCAGCCGCACCTCGTGCCATGCCTACGGACGCGCCCATACAAACGATGGTTTCCGGAACCGAATACGGCGGGCACGCGCCCAGTGAATAACAACCGATGTCGGATGTAATAGCGACCGAATCTAAGTCCGCGACTGCCCGCTTGATAGTTTCGTAACTATCCCCATGCGGACAACCGAGGCAGAGCTGAGGCGGACGCGACGGTATTTTTACAAAAGCATCTTGCAGTGCGTTTATATTTAACGGTGTTAAAACCGAAGGGCGGGGCGCAAGCCCCAGCGCGACTCTCACATTGTCTGGGTCAAGCTCGCCGGTCCGTGGCAGGGCGGGTGTATTTTCCAACCCCCGTAGTTTGCCGAAAACCATGACCTTTTGATGTAGAATTCCACGCAGTCTTTCCTCTATGAAAGGCTGTCCCTCCTCTATCACGAGAACTTTTTCCGTATTTTCACACAAGGTTTGGATTTTTCCCATAGGAAGTGGATAGGCGGATATATGTAGATGAATCGGGACTTTTCCCTTCCGAGATTCAGCAAAGTCCACGAGATTTTCTTCATAATAGTTACCGCCCAAACCGGCGGTGATAACGGCTAAAGATACATCGTTTCCCATATGAATAACGGCGCGAGAGTTGGACCATTCGAGCAAATCTTTTTGTTTTCTAATGAGATTCGCGTAATTTACCCGCGCAAATACGGGTAAAAGCATCCATTCCGCCTTGTTTTCAGCCTTTGATAGGGGATTCTGGGCTCTTATCACCCCATTTTCAGATTCACTTTCTCTGCCTGTCGTTTTTTCAAAAAAGACTTCGGCGCGTGCGTGGGAAAGCCGCGTCGTAAGGCGCAACAAAACCGGCACATGAAACTGCTCGGACAGGTCAAACGCTTTACGTGTGAAGTCATAGGCTTCTTGTTGCGAACGCGGCTCAAGACAGGGAATCATAGCGAAAGCCGCATAGAAACGGGAATCTTGCTCATTTTGGGAGCTGTGCATACCCGGATCGTCTGCGACTGCGATAACCAGCCCTCCTTTTATACCCAAGAGCGCGCCATTAACAAAAGGGTCCGCCGCAACATTCAGTCCCACGTGTTTCATCGTAATGATGGCGCGCCTGCCGGCGAAAGACACGCCTAAGCCGGCTTCAACCGCGGTCTTCTCGTTGGCGCACCATACGGCGCGCGGTCCGTCGTGTTTTTCATATTCGTCAATCAAACACTCAAGAATTTCGGTTGACGGGGTGCCGGGATACCCATAAGCCGCGCTTATACCCGCATGAAGCGCGGCAATCGCCACAGCCTCATCGCCTAAAAGCGCCTTTCTTTCTATTATATCCATATTAAAAAATATAGCTAAAAATTTAGAAAAAGACAAGGGCAAGGCGCTATACCTCATTAATGCAACCATCAGCGTTCCTTTGCCATTTATGAGCCTTTATGAAGAAAAGGAAAATGTCTGTCAAAAAGCATCAAAAGTCTATTGCTTTTTTTCTCAATATATCCTATAGTTTAAGTAAGGAATACGAAAAACTACACTGTGCGTTCACTTTGTGCATAGGGTTTTAAGAACGCCATAGGGATAATAACTATGAGAATTTCAACAAAAGGTCGATATTCGTTGGAAGCATTGCTGTATATGGCGTTGCTTTCGGAAGGAAGACTCACAAGCGCAAAAACCATTGCGGAGAGTATCAATATGTCCGATGGTTATTTGGAACAATTGTTCATTCCTCTGCGGAGGGCAGGCATTATTCTGGGAGCGCGCGGTCCCCAAGGAGGTTATCATCCGGCACGGAGTATCGCCGAGATAAAGGTTGGTGATGTGCTTCGAGCGGTTGAAGGCACACTTCAGCCGACTGAATGTGCTACCGATACGGACGTGTGCCCATCGCGGGACTTTTGTATGTCGCGCCATACGTGGCGCGAGCTTTACGCGGCAATCACCGATTGCGTGGACTCCATCTCGCTGAAAGACCTCGTTGATGCTTACTATGCGCCCGACAGAATAGAATATAATATATGAGGTCATTATTATGAAACTGCGCCATAGGATTATTGAAGCTTACCGAGTATAGACTGTTTTATCCCTATCAAAAACTCGTAGTAGTTGTGGTCATATTTAAACCCTGCGTACTTTATGTGGGAATGGATTTACAAAAAAAGATATTTTTGATAAACTTAAAAAAAGGAAAGAAATGGTAATAGCTTCAATAGATATACAAGATGGGAGAGTCGTCCAATTAAAGCAGGGATCTGAACTTGTTTTACAGCGGGACAACGCCGAAGAACTCGCCGAAGAATTCGACAGATATGGTGAAGTGGCGGTCATAGATCTTGACGCAGCAATGGGTAAAGGTTCGAATTTAGATATCGTCAAGCCGCTGTTGCGGAAAGCCGAATGTAGGGTCGGCGGCGGTATCAAAACTGTTAAACAGGCGCGAGAACTGTTGAGCATGGGCGCGAAAAAAGTCATCGTCGGGTCAACGGTGTTCCGCGTGAATGGACGGTTCGGTGTAAATACGGAATTTCTGTCGACAATGGCGAAAGAAATCGGCCGTGAACACATTATCGTTGCCGTTGACGCAAAAAAAGATCAAGACGGCGATTACCGAATAACCATTGATGGATGGAGAACGCAGACAGGGCTTGCCCTTGTCGAGACCGCAAAAGCAGTGGAGCCATTTACGAGTGAATTGCTCTTTACCGGTGTTGACCGCGAAGGTACGATGACCGGACTTGATCTCACGCCAGTCAAACACCTACGGGAAAGAGTCTCTTGTGCCATAACTGGCGCAGGCGGTGTGTCAACAGTGGAAGAAATTGAAACTCTGGCGGAACTCGGTTGCGACGTTCAGCTCGGTATGGCGCTTTATACCGGCAAAGTTAATATGGCCGATGCTTTTCTCCGGTGTCTGAACTGGAAAAAAGGTTTTTTGAATCCTGCGGATTTGTCAAATAATGCGGAGCGCGCTCCTTCGTTTTCACTTAAAGAATATTCTTTGGGTCCCACGAATCATGGCGCATTGACGCCGCCTCTACAGGCGCTTTTACCTATCATCGCTCAAACCGCTGACGGCCAGGTACTTATGACGGGCTTTGTGGACCATGAGGCGCTTGCCGAGACCTTCGCCCGCGGTAATCTCTGCTTCCACAGCAGAACCCGTAATAAGCTCTGGATGAAGGGCGAAAGTTCCGGTAGTATCCTGAAACTGCTCCGCCTGCGTGCGGACTGCGACCGAGACGCCTTGCTCGCCATCGTCGCACCGGCCGGCCCAGTGTGCCACACTGGCGCATGGTCGTGCTTTGGTGTTGACCGCGCCTACACATGGGAACGGCTTCAGGCAATCATCGCGGACCGGTTCCAACACCCTAAGCCCGGTTCCTACACCGCAACTTTGGACAATGAGCTGGTGCGGGAAAAAGTGCGCGAGGAAGCTGTAGAAGTCTGTACGGCAAGAACCCATGATGAAGTGGTCTGGGAAGCCGCAGACTTGCTTTACTTTACCACCGCGCTTATGACTCGCGAAGGCGTTTCTGTTACCGAAGTACTCACGGAACTGGAACGGCGGCATCGGAAATAGGAGAATGGGGACTAACGGTTGCGCGGTATTGTTAATAAAATCCGCTCCCTACTCCCCAAATATATGTTAAACTTAATCACCCAGACATTAGCGCCTTTTTGGGCGCAGTTTAAAATGCCCGATAAGTGGCTCGATAACGCCAATACCGCAGTGTCGCTTGTCGTTCTGTTCGTCTTCACATTAGGCGTGGCAAAACTGTCTTTGGTTATCTTGCCGTTGCTTTTTAATAAAATAGTAAGAAATACGAAAACTCAGTGGGACGACTATCTCTTTGAGTCCGGCTTCTTCACGCGGCTTTCGAGGCTTGCGCCGGCAATCTTCGCTTATCTTGTCCTGCCGATGTTTCTTCCCTCTGATGGCGGCATTACCTCATTCACGCGGCGGGTTATACTGGCTTACACAGCGTTCATCGCGGTTTATATCGTTGCCGCGTTTTTAGACGGACTCCACTCCATCTATCAAAAGGATGCGGCTGAAGTGGCAAAACGCAAGCCTATAAAAAGCTATATTCAGCTCGTAAAAGTATTTCTTTACATTGTGGGAGCAGTCTTGGTTATAACAACCCTCATCAACGTTTCACCTGTGGGGATTTTAAGCGGAGTCGGGGCGATGAGTGCAGTTCTCCTATTAGTTTTCAAAGACTCAATCATGGGCTTCGTATCCAGTATCCAGTTATCTGCAAACGATATGGTGCGTATCGGTGACTGGATAGAGATGCCCGCCTACAACGCGGATGGCAACGTCATTGACGTTACCTTACAATCCGTAAAGGTGCAGAACTGGGATATGACCATTTCAACCATTCCCATCTATGCTCTGGTGTCTGACACTTTCAAGAACTGGCGGGGTATGAGCGAGTCCGGCGGCCGTCGTATCAAACGCGCCCTATTTATTGATATGCACTCGGTTCGTTTTTTAACGAATGAAGAGATTGAGCGCCTGTCAAAACTGCCTCTTTTGTCCGAATATATGCGGACAAAAACTACAGAAATCGCCGAATTCAACAAAGTCGCGAACATACCGGAAAATGACTATCTGTCCGGTAAGCATCTTACCAACCTCGGTACCTTCCGCGCCTATATTGAAAACTACCTTATAAGTCTGCCGAAAGTCGCAAAAAATATGACCCATATGGTGAGACAGCTTCCACCTAATGAAAAAGGTCTGCCTTTGGAGCTTTACGTGTTCAGCGCGGACACGGCATGGATCAATTACGAAAACCTTCAGTCCGACATTTTTGACCATCTTCTCGCTGTCATAGATGAATTTGGACTGCGCGTGTTCCAAAACCTGTCTGGGTCCGATTTTTTACAGCATGGTTAGTCGCGGATTTTATGTAGATACAGATAGCGCGGATAATTCGTAGCATAATTTAAAAATGTCTATGGTGGTCCGCGTGTACCTGCGGTTCATTAAAGTTTAAAGTTGAAAAAGAAAAAAAATTCTTGACGTTTACCTTACATTTCAGTATTTTTCTTATATGCAAAACGATGAAGAAATGAAAAACGAGTCGGTGAAAGACTCTGATGAGATGGTTCTCGAAACGCCGATTGTTGAGCCGGAGATTGTTAATTCCGACTCGAATGAAGCGAGAATCGTTCAACTGGAGGCGGAAAATACCGCGCTTAAAGATCAATACTTAAGGAAAGCGGCTGATTTTGAAAACTTTCGCAAGCGGATGACCCGTGAGAAGCAGGATGCCATTGATTTTGCCAATCAGAATCTGCTCCTCGACATCGTGCAGGTGCTTGATGACTTTGAGCGGGCAATCAAATCCGCTGAAACGTCTCAGGATTTTCAGAGCTTCCTTGACGGTGTGAAGATGATTGAAAATCGGCTTTCTTCGGAATTGGAAAACAAATGGGGGTTGAAACGCTTCGATTCTAGAGGTGAGTTGTTTGACCCGAATCGGCATGAGGCTCTGATGATGGAAAAGTCTGCGGACATAACGGAAGCGACTGTCACGGAGGACTTGGTCAAAGGTTACACACTAAAGGACCGCGTGATTCGCGCCGCGAAAGTTAAAGTAACGATGCCTAATAAGTAAGGAATTGGAGAGAGGTTCGTTGTTCGTATTCGATGTTTGATATTTCAAACAGCAATTGCTAACAAAAGATCAACTCTCTACTTCTAATATAATAATAAAAGGAGAGAATTATGGGTAAGATAATCGGGATTGATTTAGGGACGACGAATTCATGTGTTGCCGTACTGGAAGGCGGCGAGCCTGTCGTCATTCAGAACTCGGAGGGTGGACGTACAACGCCGTCCATCATAGGTTTCACCAGCAAAGGCGAGCGTGTTGTAGGACAGCCTGCGAAGAACCAAATGATTACCAATCCAGAGAACACGGTTTATTCTATTAAGCGGTTCATGGGGAGGCGTTACTCCGAGGTTGGCGCCGAAATGGAGCGTATGCCTTATCATGTTGTCGAGCAAGGTAACGACGTACGTGTCAACATTGACGAAAAAAAGTATTCGCCTCAGGAAATCTCCGCCTTTATTTTGCAAAAAATGAAGAAAACTGCCGAGGATTACTTGGGCGAAACCGTAACCGAAGCGGTTATCACGGTGCCGGCTTATTTTAATGACGCGCAAAGGCAGGCGACCAAAGATGCGGGTAAGATCGCGGGGCTTGAGGTCAAACGTATCATCAACGAGCCGACTGCCGCGTCTCTAGCTTTCGGTTTCAACAAGGACCAGAAAAAGGAAAAAACCATCGCGGTCTACGACCTTGGCGGCGGTACCTTCGACGTGTCTATTCTCGAATTGGGAGATGGTGTGTTTGAGGTGAAAGCCACCAATGGCGATACTCATCTCGGTGGCGATGATTTCGACCGCCGTATTATGGAATGGCTCATTACCGAATTCAAAAACGACACGGGCATCGACCTGGGCAAGGACCGGATGGCGCTTCAGCGGCTCCGCGAAGCTTCGGAAAAGGCAAAGATCGAGCTTTCCGCTATGCAGACGACTGAAATCAACTTACCGTTCATCACGGCCGACGCAAGTGGTCCAAAACACCTACAGAAAAGTCTCACCCGCGCCAAGTTCGAGCAAATGGTGAATGATTTGCTGGATCGTTCCAAAGAGCCGTGCAAAAAGGCGCTGACCGACGCGGGATTGACTGCGGACAAGATTGACGAAGTGATTCTTGTCGGCGGCTCGACTCGTATTCCGGCTGTCCAACAACTCGTCAAGGAACTGTTCCGCAAAGAGCCGAACAAAGGGGTGAATCCTGACGAAGCGGTCGCTATTGGTGCGGCTATTCAAGGCGGTATCCTTGCAGGCGATGTCCACGACATCCTTTTGCTTGACGTTACGCCATTGTCTTTGGGTATCGAGACTCTTGGTGGTGTGATGACCAAACTCATTCCGCGGAACACGACCATTCCGACTCGCAAGAGCCAGACCTTCTCTACCGCGGCCGACGGTCAGACTGCGGTTACGATACACGTCTTGCAAGGTGAACGTGAAATGGCGAGCCAGAATCGCACACTCGGCAACTTCAACCTTGAGGGGATTCCGCCTGCTCCGCGGGGCATTCCACAGATTGAGGTTACGTTTGATATCGACGCTAACGGTATTGTTCATGTGTCAGCCAAAGACCTTGGCACCGGCAAGGAGCAGAAAATACGCATTGAAAGCTCATCCGGTTTGAATGAAGCGGACATCGATCGTATGGTTAATGAGGCGGAACTCCATGCGGAAGAGGACAAGCGCGAAAAGGAAAAAGCCGAAGCCCGTAACGAGGCGGATAGCATGATTTATAGCACCGAGAAGAACATCCGTGACTTGGGCGACAAGGTTCCCCCGGCGGATAAATCCAAAGCGGAGGAAGCCATTGCGGAATTGAAACATGCCCTGAAAGACGACGACACGCAGGTTATCAAAGACAAGATCGAGTCTCTGAAGAACATTGCCTACAAAATCGGTGAGGAAATCTATAAACAGCAGGGACCGCAAGCAGAATCACAGGGCTTTGATTCGTCAGGAACGGCAGATGCCGACGCTTCCGCACGCAGCGCGGGCAATACGAAGAACGCTGAAGACGCGGATTATACGGTAGTTGAAGATAAATAAGCTTTGGGTGAACCTCAGTTTGCTGTTTTCTAAAATTTCTCCGCGTTGACTGCGGCTCATCTCAAATATTAGAATGTGATGAAAAAAGTTACGTGTGGCTTTAAGCTGTTTCTCCATCGGCTTGTAAGATCCGATGGAGAAGTTGTAGGCTTCGGTGGACGCCCGCCAGCCGCATTTTCCCGCCGTGCTATAAAGAGGATTCCGTCAGCTCGTTCAAGGTACGTCCCGACGCTTAATCTGGTAAAGGCGAATGAGGGCGCCAAAACGTTAAGGCGCAAGCAAAGCCTGCTTTAACGGATGAGTCAACAGTTTTAAGAGTAATGTCTAAAGGGTTTAGGGTTCAGGCTTGTCCGCGTGCATAATTAGATAAATTCTTGTTGAGTGAAGAGGGAGTTTGCCGCTACCGAGGGCATCGAAGCAATGATAGATAGGACGGAGAGCCATCCAACCTGTGACTACAGGACCGTGGATGTTGCACTTCAAAATTGAACGCGGGTTTATCCACAAAAAGACTTCTATTCCTATTTTACCGTTGCAGGCTTTTGAGTTCATCGAGAGCCTGTTTTTGGGCAAGAGGCATGTCAGCCTGTGCGCTGATGTCCACGAGAATCGGTACGCCTTTACGCATCATCGGGGGACCGGCGCGCCTACACAAAGCGCCCACGGCTTTTGCCACAGAGGAAAGAACCCGCTCGTCAGCGGCACCCGAAACCGCTTGAGTGAAAGCCTTCATTGCCGCGCCCTCATGGTCAACGCCTATGGAGGCTATGGCCGACGCGGCCGCGATTTTCACCAAAGGCTCACGATCGCCCAGAAAAATGTCCGCGAAAAAGGGGACCAGTTCCTCGGAGCCGAAAAGTTCTAATAGTTTTACCGCCTCAATACGCCGAGGTAGATACACAGGCGGCTTGCTCGCCGGTATGGAAAGACTATTCCGCATACTCGCGGCCGCTTCTTTCAAGAAAACGGTAAACGACGGTTCGTCCTCTCCTAATATACCCTTTATCATCTTTTCGCGGATGATGTCAAATTGAAATCCCAAACTAAAATCGTTGAACTGGTAATAATCAGCTTTTTGGCGAGGAAGTTCTCCAAGTCCGTATTTTCTTTTTAACGGCGCTGAATTTCGCCATGTTCCATCTCGTGGAATATGCCTATCTTCCATGCGATAGGCGTAGAGAATCCAGTCGTTTCCACTTAAATACAGAACGCCCTCATCGCCGAAAGACGGAGAAACTGCCGCATTCTTGATGTCTATCGACCATTTTACATTGCCGTTAAGGTCAAAACCTGCGGCCTTTGTCATGCCTAATAGGTAAACACCCCGCTCGTTGTGAAGTAAAACCGTTTCCCCAACATATCTGCCGGATACGCCGCTGTCGGATGACCAGATTTTCTCACCTGTATTTGAAAAAAGTAGAACCTCGCCGTTGGACAAGGCTATTGCAGTCTTGCCGTCATACTCTCGGACAGCTAAAGGAGAAGCTTCAAGATGAAGAAATTGCCCTTTTTCGCCGATAACTTCCACATTGCCATCGCTGTAAATCACAAGAACCCCGTCTATTGATGCGTCATCCTCATGAGGAAACAATGAACTGATAAGAGACGGCGTTTGGGCAAGCGGCGTCTCTTTGATTTTGCCGAAAGCGCTTATTTGAAGGAGTTTCCCATTGTCAAGAACCACTAAAAGCCCTCCATTTTTGTCGAGAACAGGCGTTAGAGCAATGCTTCCATTGAGTTCCTTTGTCCAGAGGATACGTCCCGCATCATTGTAGCACGCTATTTTGTTGTCCATAGGAGCAAAAATCCGACCATCCCAGCCAATTATTACCGCGTGGGACAAGGATGTCTTGATGTCCACCTTCCACAGTTCCAGACCGGTCCGGTTCAATGCGATGAGAACGCCGTTTGTCCTGCAAATGTAGCTTGTTCCTTCCCATGTGCGCGTTATGAAGGGGAGGAGCTTACCGTTTGCCAAATATTCCCATAGGAGATTGCCTTGAGACGAGTACGCCTTGACCATACCGCCCTCCACTATCATCGCCACGGACAGAGCTTGAGCCGAAGGATTGCCTACTATAACGCCCGCTATTGCCCGCCGCCAAAGCGGAACCATGCCTTGGGCGGAAAGGAACTGGGTGAGAAAAAGAAGGAGGAGAAGCGATAGTCTGGCGGACACTAGGACTCTTCCGGATATTTGACGCCCCAGATGGCTCGTATCTTATCCATTATTTCC
>JAIRNA010000071.1 GCA_031258305.1 Treponema sp.
ACTGGGGAAACAATACAGTATACTGGGGAAACAATACAGTATACTGGGGAAACAATACAGTATACTGGGGAAACAATACAGTATACTGGGGAAACAATACAGTATACTGGGGAAACAAAAAATTTGAATTTTTGACCATCCCATTTAAATGCGGCGAACCAGACGTAAAAGCAAAACAAGGAGGCGTATATGCCAAGCAGTGATTGGATAAATCAAAGTAGTTTTTATTATAAGGGGCGGCGGTAAGCGGGATAACTTTGCTTTCATTAAATATCATGCGCCTACAAACGTCCGTCAAAAAAGCCGCCTTGACAAAGGGCCGCCTATTGAGTATGCTCATAAATACAATGAAATTTCTCCCTCTCTTTCCTACGGTAAAAACAACGCTCTTTCTCTTTTTTTCTATCAATGCGCTTACTTTGAACGCGCAAGCCGTTGTGCGGGGCGCGACATCCATCGCCCTACGCGGGGAGCCGAAATATGCCGACCGCTTCACCCACTTCGATTACGTGAATCCTGACGCGCCGAAAGGCGGTTCGTTGACGCGGGCGTACATCGGCACTTTCGACAACTTCCACCTGTATGCGCTCCGCGGCAACTGCGCGGACGGTTACGAATACTTCTATGACAGCCTGCTCAAAAGCTCGTTAGATGAAATCTCAAGCTATTATCCACTCATCGCCGAAAAATTTGACTATGCCGTTGATTATTCCTTCATCACTTTCTACATAAACCCTCATTCAAAAGACCAAGGCGGCCGCCCTATCACGGCCGAAGATGTGGCCTTTTCTTTCAATACCTTTATGACAAAAGGCGTGCCGCAATTCCGCTCCTACTATGCGGGCATTACCGTAACGGTCCTGGACGCATATACGGTACGCTTCGATATACCCCTGCCTGAAGGCGCGGACAAAGGCGACAAGGAAAAGATGCTGGGGCTTTGCTCTTTGCCCATTTTCCCGAAAAGATTCTGGGAGAAGAAAGATTTCTCCGAGCCACTCGTGGAGCCGCCGCTCGGAACAGGCGCTTACCGCGTGTCCGACTACCAGATGGGACAATACGTTGTCATTGAACGGGTGAAAGACTACTGGGCTGCGGACTTGCCGGTGAACAAGGGGCAGTTCAACTTTGACACGATTCGTTACGATTATTACCGCGATGAAACCGTGTCTCTTGAAGCGTTTAAGGCCGGTGAATACGACTTCCGACAGGAGACTTCTGCGGTCAATTGGGCGACAAAATATACGGGCAAGAATTTTGATAATGGTCTTATTAGGAAAGAGACGATTCCCCACGAAATCCCGCAGGCAATGCAGGCGTTTACCTTCAACATTCAGCGTCCGATTTTTGCTGACAGACGGGTGCGGCGGGCGCTCAACTATTTTTTTGATTTTGAATGGATGAACAAGAACCTTTTCTACGGTCAGTATAAACGCACCCGATCCTATTTTCAAAACACAGAGTATGCGGCGGACGGACTGCCGTCTCCTGAGGAACGTGTCGTTTTGGAGTCGGTGCGCGGGCAAATCCCGCCTGAAGTGTTTACCGACGAATACCAGCCGTCTGTGACGGACGGGAGCGGGTATATTCGCCTTCAGGCTCGGTCCGCGCTCCGACTGCTTGAAGAGGCGGGTTGGGAGCTAAAAGGGGGGAAACTGCTCAACAAGGTCCATGGTGGACAACTTTCCTTTGAATTGTTGATTTATTCGCCTGACTCGGAACGTATCGCCATTCCATTTCAGAGGAATCTTGCAAAATACGGCATTGATATGCATATCCGTATGGTTGACACGAGTCAATTCATCAACCGTCTGCGCTCTCACGATTTTGATATGATTGCCTACGGTTCTCCGGTGAACGCCTATCCAAGCGCTGATATGGCGATTGTCTGGCACTCGGCGTATATCGACTCGACATGGAACATACCGGGCGTCTCCGATCCTGCTGTTGATTATCTGATTGAGCGGATTATGGAGAATCAAGAGAACGACTCCGCTCTTTTATCCCTGGGACGCGCTGTCGACCGCGTCTTGATGTGGAACTTCTATGTGATTCCCCATTGGCACATCTCCGAGTTCCGTCTCGCGTACATCAATAAATTCGCCCGCCCCGCAATTCGTCCCAAATACGATGTTGGCTTGGATACATGGTGGGTAAAGTGAAATTGTTGATTATAAATGACCCATAGTTAAATTTGGTCTTATCCATGCCGATACATTAGTATGAATAAGATTATCATTCTCATTAAGACTATTGTTACAAGGAATAAAGACAAATGGTTCTTTTCCTTTCCGATTTTTCTGCAAATTTTTTTTCAAATCATCACTGTGAATCGGCTCAACGCGTATGACCCGCCGTCAGGCGCGGAAGGACTGTTTTTCTTGGGGCATCCCGGATCCATAACAAGCGCTGAATCTTCGGCGGGGAGCGTGGTATTCCATCCTTCGGTTTATGCCACAGTTATAAACCCAGCGCTTGTCGCTGAATTACAGCGCGTTTCCGCGGATTTAGGCTATACCGCGCTCGTTCAAACAAAGGACGGCACGGACGTGGGGAACGCGTTTTACGCGGGTATGCTTTTCCCTACTCGTTTCGGTGTATTTTCAGGCGCGGCTCAAGGGGCCTTTTCTTCTCTCCGTACTATGAATTTCGGCAACGTTTTGCTTGCACGAGGCGGCTTTGCCCGCGATGTAACGGAAAGACTCAACGTGGGCGCGGCGCTCTTCGGAGGCGGTGTTTTCGGCGATATTTTCAACGACTGGGCGCTTGCCGTGGACGCTGGTTTTATGTATAAACTCGGCAAATTGGGCCGACTGCAAGACGCGCGTTACGGTATTGTTCTTTCAAATATGGGAAAAACCTTTGTCCATAATTCTGAAATATTTCCTGCAATTTTCACACCCAAGGCAGGATTCGCCGCAAATTTCTTAGACAAGGAAAAAATTACGGCCGGCTTTTCCGCGAACCTTTCATTTCCCTTGTTTCAAAATGCGGTCTTCAATACGGGACTACAGCTCCTCATAGCGAACATACTTATCGTTTCCGCGGGCTGGGACATTAACATCCGCGAGGCCCTCAGGGGAGACGGCATACACTTGCCGTCTTTCGGCATTGGCGCGCGGTTCACCGTGGGAAACTTCATGAACAAACAAGCATGGGAGGGAAGCGACTTCACGGTTTCCGGTGCATGGCGTCAGATTCACGACGGAATACAGCTCATTTCAGCGGGCGCGTCTCTCAATTTCGGCGTCCGTGACAATGAAGCGCCCGTTATTACCATAGAGGAGGAAGGATAATGAGGCGTTTTCCCCATTTCTTTAAATTTTTTAATCTTGCGGCGTTTTTTCTCATGACAGTTCCTGTTTATGCACAAATCTACATTTCACCAAACAACGATGGAGTACAGGACGAACTGACGGTGCGTTTTAAGATAAGCGACCGACGTTATATTGCGGAATGGCGTATCGTCATAAAGAACGAGAGCGGTTCCGTGGAACGCATCATAACGAACAAAGAGACTCGTCCTCAGAAATTCGGCTTCAAGGAGTTTTGGAAAGCTATTTTTACGCCGAAACAAGGGGTTGCGGTGCCAGAAGCAATAACGTGGGACGGCACGATGGATTCAGGCGAAATCGCGCCTGACGGCAATTATTTTTACCACATCGAGGCCGTTGACGACAACGGCAACATAAGCATGACTGATCCGCGTGTCGTTGTTGTTGACAATACGCCGCCGGAAATAGAGCTTGCCCAGCCTTCGGAAGGCGAGAAATTCTTCGGGGCCGGCGCAAAGGGTTCGCTCGCGGTGAAGCAGAACGGATCGGAAGAAGACCTCTGGACGGGAACCTTCATCGGCAACACGGGCGAAAAGGTGAAGACCCTTACTTTTCAAAACGCCGCTCCCGCAGACTTCCAATGGGACGGCTCCACAGACGACGGCACGCTTGCTGCCGACGGGGTTTATACCTATTCGATAGAAGCTACCGACCGGGCAGGCAATAAATCCCCGCCCGCCCGCATAGCGAACATCATCTATTCTGGGGAAAAGCCCGTTACTGGCTTGACTATACATGGAAGCCGCTACTTTTCCCCCCAGACGAATAGTCCTCAAAAGACCATCACGCTTGTCCCGAACATCCCCGCGCCTAAAACGGGTAATACCTTGGTTAGCTGGAACGTTACCATTACCGATTACAAGAGTAATGTCTATAAGACATTCACCGGCGCAAGCAGTGCGCCGCAGGCCATCGTGTTTGACGGCTTGGACGATAGGGGATCGCTCGTTGACGAAGGAAATTATGCGGCGGTACTGACCGCCTCCTATTTGAATGGATACCAGACCCCGGCCGTGTATTCACCCGTCTTCACTATGAAACGCACTCCGCCGAAAGCCGGTTTAACCGTTCAGCGGAAGATTTTCTCGCCGGATGGGGACGGCGCAATGGACAGTATCGTCATAAACCAGGAGCTGTCTCAAGAAGGAACGGCCTGGCGCGCCGAAGTCGTGAATGGCGACGGCATTGTCGTGAGAAGGAGTGAACTAGGGGATTCACCGCCTCGTTCTTTTGAATGGGACGGCAAGGATGACGGCCATAGCCTCTGCCCGGACGGTGAATACACCTATAAAGTCTTTTGTACCGACCTTGCGGGCAATTCAGCGGAAAAGGTGAGTGAAGCATTTACACTCGACACGAAAGCCGCAGAAGTCCTCCTCACCGTGTCCCCGAGCTTCTTTTCTCCAAATGGAGACAATGTTCAAGACAGCGTTTCCCTTACGCTCAAGTCCCAGACGGGGACCGCCTTTTACCGGGTTGACATAAAAGACGCGGATGGAAACTTGAAAAAGACGTTCAGCGGGGAAAATTCTCTGCCTCCGTCAATTGCATGGGACGGAAAAGATGAAGACGGCAAGCTCTGTTCAGACGACAGGTACACGGCGACGTTAAGCGCAATCACGGTGAATGGCAAAACCCCGTTCGTCTCCCAGTCTTTTACCCTTGACACGGTTCCGCCTCAAGCGTCTGTAACCGCGTCTTATACACTTTTCTCTCCTGACGATGATTCTAACAAAGACATCTTGCCGCTCGCCATTACGACCAGCAAAGAAAGGCGGTGGACAGGGATGATTACCAATGCCGAGGGGAAAACGGTACGTGAATTCACGTGGTATGATACAGAGGTTCCTTCGTTTGAATGGGACGGCGCTGATGCATCCGGCAATATTGCGCCGGACGGCTCCTACTCCTTTATCCTTTCCGCTCAGGACGAGGCGGGTAACAAGGGGACGGCAAGCTTGCAGAACATCGTCGTTGATGCAAGACCCGCGAGTGCATGGATTCTCGCGGAACACGAGGCTATCGCGCCTAATGGCATAACCAAGGCGCAGAATTTCACGCTTAACGCATCTTTAAAGGACGGTATTGACACGTGGAGGTTTATTGTTACAGAGGGGACGACTGAGGTTTTTACCGTTTTTGGCAAGGGCGCCGCGCCTCCTGAAACCGTTACGTGGAATGGAAGAAATGCGGAACGGGTAATTGCCGAAGGGCTATGGACCGGCGTTCTCTTTATCAATTACCTCAAAGGCAACAAAGTGCGCGTGGAAACATCTCCTTTTATCTGCACAGGCTTGGGACCCGACATCGGCGTTTCAACTGCGCCTGAGTATTTCAGTCCTGATAATGACGGTATTGACGACGAGCTATACATCAGCTTGAGTGCGAAGTCGCTCCTCCCCTTCGCCTCGTGGTCGTTCACCATATTTGACCCGCAGAATCGCAAACCGTTTTGGGCTACCGTCGGCAAGTCTAAAATTACCGAGAAGATAACCTGGCAAGGCAAGAGTAACAACGGCGAACTGGTGGAGTCGGCCGTAGATTATCCCTACACGTTTACGGTAACGGATACCCAGGGGCAGACCGCGAGCGTTGACGGCGTTATTCCTGTGGATGTACTGGTTATTCGAGATGGGGACCTCCTCCGTATGCGTATACCGTCCATCATTTTCCGCGCGGATAATGCTGACTTTGCGGGTAAGGACGTTGACTCCAAGAGTGGACTTGAACCGGATGTTATTGAGCGAAACAATCGGATATTACGCCGTGTCGCCGCTATTCTCAACAAGTTTAGGGATTATGCGGTAACCATTGAGGGACATGCGAATAACGTGAGTGGTTTAGAGCG
>JAIRNA010000093.1 GCA_031258305.1 Treponema sp.
TTATCATAGTCGAGGCGGATGGTCAAATCGCCTTTGCCTTCGTGCAACGCGCCAATGACTTCGGCGGTCTTACGCAACGGGCGTACAACGCGCCTGAATAGCACGACGACGAAAATTACCCCCAGCGCGATTATGATGGGGTCGATAAACAGCGAATCGCTGCTATTATGCCGATAACCCGCGATATGGCTCACCAAAATGATTCCAACAGTCGTCAAAACGTACGGAATCAAAACTGCCCTCACTACCGTCTTCTTGAAGATTACCGCCAATATTATGCACACTATGGTCGCCACAATAGCGAGTTCAATGCTCGTAGAAATGATGTATTCCATATACTTTTCTCCATATATCTTCTTTTGATAAAACTAAAACATTATGTTCTATGTATTGAATATTGTCAACAACCTGTTTTGTAAAAAAGTGACGCCGCCTCTTTTGTCAAGAGAGCTGATGAGATTTATAGAGAAAAATTAACGTCTTTTTCAGAAATAGCTTATGCTGAAATATTAACCAGCATAATTACTGTGCGCGTCTCTGATAGTCACCGTCCTGTATGTGTAATTTACCATTAAATAAATTCGCCTATGCCTAGAACAATTCCGCGGTTTTCGCTATACTGTTACTATGCATCGCGTTTATGTTGAAAAGAAAGCAGGTAAAGAGGCTGGATTTGCTACAGATGCCGAAAGCCTGAAAAATGATTTGCAAGCCTTTCTGGGCGTTCAATACCCGGAATTGAAGGATTTGTCCTCGGTGCGCATCTTACGGCGCTATGATGTTGATGGTTTGACCGATGATCAGTTCCGGGCGGCCATTAAGAACGTGTTTTCCGAGCCTCAATGCGACAGGGTTTTCGTTCAAACGAATGTTCCCGTAGACACAAGGTTTTCTTCCCAATATTTCGGCGTATCCTACTTGAGCGGACAGTTCGACCAGCGGGCAGACTCAGCGGAACAATGCACGGAATTGGTCTGCGGAGCGCGTCCTGTTATCAAATGCGCTGCTATTTATGTCTTGTTGAAGAATACCGGTAGCTTTTCAGATGAAACAATGACGGCCGTGAAAAAATATATCGTCAATCAGGTGGATTCCTGCGAAGTCTCCCACGATTTGCCTCAAACGCTTGTCGATGATCAGCCCGAAATGAAGCCGATTCCTGTTTTGGCGGGCTTTTCTTCGGCCAAAAATCTCGAAGATTACGCTAAACAATATGAATTGGCAATGTCAGACGGTGATTTGCACTGTTGTCAGGCGTATTTTGCCGCGATTCACCGTGATCCCTCGCTCGCGGAGCTTCGCGTACTTGACACTTACTGGTCAGACCACTGTCGGCATACTACCTTCACAACCGAGTTAGAATTTGATGAAGAGAGTCAGGGGAATATCCGTCAAGCCTTTGAATTATACGAAAAGACGCGGCGTGAGGTTTATGAGGAAAAAGCGGCGCAGCGCCCACGGACGCTTATGGATATTACGACCATCGGAACAAGGTCCCTAAAAAAGCGCGGTTTATTGGATGATTTGGATGAATCATCGGAAATAAACGCCTGTACCGTCAAAGTTACGGCCGAATTTGCGGATGGTTCGACCGAACCCTGGCTTTTACTCTTTAAAAACGAAACTCACAATCACCCCACTGAAATTGAGCCTTTCGGAGGAGCGGCGACCTGTTTGGGTGGAGCAATACGCGACCCGCTCTCTGGACGCGCCTTCGTGTATCAAGCCATGCGGATAACTGGGTGCGGAGACCCGCGCCAGCCTTTGGGGGAAACTTTGAACGGCAAGTTACCGCAAATGAAAATCGCCCGCGAAAGCGCGGCCGGCTACTCGTCTTACGGCAACCAGATAGGACTTGCCACAGGACAGGTCGCCGAATTTTACCACGCGGGCTTTGTTGCTAAACATATGGAACTCGGCGCGGTCGTCGGCGCCGTTCCCTCAGCATGGGTACGCCGCGAGGAACCGCGGGCAGGCGATGTGGTTCTGCTCGTAGGCGGCAAAACCGGTAGAGACGGTATCGGTGGTGCGACTGGCTCTTCGAAGGCGCATACCGGCGAATCGGTCGCTAAATCCGGCGCGGAGGTACAGAAGGGTAACCCGGTCGAGGAGCGCAAGATTCAGCGGTTGTTCCGTAATCCGACCGTAACGCGCCTCATCAAACGGTGTAACGACTTTGGTGCAGGCGGGGTTGCGGTTGCGGTTGGCGAGCTTGCAGAGGGATTGGATGTAAACCTCGATGCGGCGCCGAAAAAATACGCGGGGCTGGATGGTATTGAAATGGCAATCTCCGAATCCCAAGAGCGTATGGCTGTCGTGGTTAGTGAAGGGGATACGGAGGTTTTTATCCGCGCCGCGGCCGCTGAAAACCTCGATGCAGTAGTCATTGCCCGCGTTACGGACGACAAACGCCTCCGTATGTTCTGGATGGGACGAATGATAGTGGATATTTCCCGCGAGTTTTTGAACTCAAACGGTGCGGTGCGCCGGGCGAAGGTGATTTTAGAGAGTAAGGATTTTTGTAGGAGAACGGAGTCTTCAACTTTCATCAAACCCCAACTCCCAAATCTTGAAAAAGAACTCGCATCCCTACGGACCTGTAGCCGGCGCGGGTTGCAGGAACGGTTTGACGGATCTATCGGCGCTGGGTCGGTTTTATTTCCTTTTGGGGGCGCAACCCAAGGTACGCCAGAGTGCGGAATGTCCGCATTGCTGCCATCTTTAGATAAGGAGTCGCGGACCGCGAGTTTGATGACGTTCGGTTTTGACCCGGATGCGATGATCGTAAATCCTTACGAAGGCGCAAAGGGCGCTGTGCGGGAGTCCCTGGCGAAAATAGTATGTATGGGCGGAGACTGGCGGCGGGCGCGCCTGTCTTTGCAAGAGTATTTTGAACGCCCGGACAGCCCAGAGTCCTGGGGTAAGCCCACAGCCGCATTGCTTGGCGCGTTGGAGGCTCAGTTGACGCTCGGCGTACCGGTTATTGGTGGCAAGGACTCGATGTCTGGCACATTTTTGGCAGACGGCAAAAAGCTTACCGTGCCTCCGACCTTAGTCACGTTTGCGGCCGGGGTTGCGCCTGTCGCAAACGTGCGGAGCGGATCCTTGTCCGTCGCAGGAGGCAACAGCATTGTTCTGTTTGAATTCCGCGAGGCTGATGGCTGGGACGTTTTTATGGCAAACTTGGATACGCTGGTGGAATTGGGCGATACGGTGAAAGCCGCATACCCTGTTGGTGCGGGTGGGGTTGCGGCAACATTGGCGATTATGGCTTTCGGCAATATGGTCGGAGTGGAGATTGACGCGGAAAAAGCGCCGCAAAATGCGGGCCACGGCTCGATCTTGGCGGAAATCTCTGAGGCAAAGCTGGAGAAATTCGGGACGGCTCGTATCAGAGGCATTGGTAAAACCATTTCCTTTTCAAAAGAGCCGATTTTCCGTGTCATTTACAGCGGAAAAACCGAAGAGATGCCGCTTTCCGTGCTCCGTTCCGCCTATGAGCAGCCTTTGCGGAGGGTATATCCGCAAACAGGTGGAAACAAGAGCGTTATTAGAGCGTTTAACGCCCAATTTTCTAACAAAAAACCAATCTTCACTCCCCCATTTTCAAACTGCAACCCTCTCGCCGTTCTCCCCGTGTTTCCCGGTACGAATTGTGAATGGGATATGGAGCGGTGTTTCCGAAGGGCTGGAGCGGAAACGCGGCAGATGGTTTTCCGCAACAACAACCGGCAGGCTATTACGGATTCTATTACGGAATTGGCACTGGTGGTTGATACGGCGCAAATTATTGCGCTGTCTGGCGGGTTCAGTGCGGGTGATGAGCCGGACGGGTCGGGCAAGTTCATTGCAAACGTGTTCCGTGCGCCTCGCGTTATGGACGCGGTTTGCCGTTTCCTTCAAAGGGGTGGGCTTATACTCGGCATCTGTAATGGATTTCAGGCACTTATCAAGCTGGGGCTTGTGCCTTACGGCGAGTTTCGGGCCGGTGCGCCGTCTGCGCCCACGCTCACCTTCAACAGCGTGGGGCGGCATGTTTCCCGTATGGTACGGACGCGGGTGGCATCTACGGCTTCGCCCTGGCTATCCCTTGACGAGCCGGGAACGATTCACGTCGTGCCAGTGAGTCACGGCGAAGGCAGGCTCGTGATAAGCGCGGATGAGGCGGAGCGGCTTTTTGCAAAGGGGCAGGTTCCTTTCTGTTACGTTGACGCTCACGGCTACCCTGCGGAAACCGAGCCGTACAACCCGAACGGCTCGGCGTTTGCCATCGAAGGGCTCACGAGTCCTGACGGCAGGATTCTGGGGAAAATGGGACATTCTGAGCGGCGGGGAGAATTTGTGCACGTGAACATACCGGGTAACAAGTACCAGCGCCTTTTTGAAGCTGGCGTGAAATTTTTCAAATCCTAGCCAGACTTCATGGATTGCCTTACAACAGTGTCAGACACCCATGTCCATGTCCCATGTCATGTCATTGTCAGGAGGCTCGTCTAACAACTCAGACAGCCCGTGCAGCCGGTGATATAAACTCCCAAACATCCACTCCACAGCTCGTTCTACAAGTCCTGCCTTCACTGGATTCTCCTCGATGTATTCCCGCATCCGCAAAAAGTCCCCTACTCCTCTGATTATCCGCGAATAGAACCGTTCCCCCCATACGTGTCCAGTCCGATTATGCACCTTGTTCCACGCCTTGGCAAAATTACACTTTATCCATTGCATTATCACCGATAAATTACCGTCCTTGCCGGGCTTTATCAAGAAATGAATATGATTCCCCATAATGCAGAAATCCCATAAGCGGAAGTGGAATTTCCGCTTCGCCTTTCCAACGAAAGACAGAAACAACCGCTTGAACTGTGGTTCAAGCAGGCACATGTCGTTATGGTCTATTTTCGACGTGACATGGTACGTCGCTCCGTCGCGGAGTATGCGTAAACTTCTCATACTGGTAATAAGAGTTTGCCATGAGAATTACTTCTGCTTTTTAGATTATTTTATAAAAAGTGTCTGACACCAACCGTCACTAGGCATAGTGTCTGACACCACCAATGACACCACTAGGCATGGGAATTTACGTGGTAAACACCGTTCCTTGTTGCGAGCCTTCGGCGAGCGCCGTCAATGCATAGGCGCGGCCGCCATTTGCCAGAATCATAGGAACGCCGAAAGAGAGGCAGAGTTCCGCTGCGTCCAGTTTTGTGGCTATGCCGCCTGTGCCGAAGACGCTGTTTCTGCCTATGCTGATGGTCTTGCGGACCAAATTAAGGTTGTTTACTTCTGTAATGAGTCGAGCGGAGTTGTCTTCTTTGGGATTTTTGTCGAATAGTCCTTCTATATCGCTCAAGAGGATGAGGACATCCGCGCTCCAGAGAACCGCGGAACGCGCCGCGAGCGTGTCGTTATCGCCGATTTTGATTTCTTCCACGCTTACCGAATCGTTTTCGTTAATTATAGGGATGACGCCTTCGTCCACAAGGGTGAACAGCGTGTTCCGCATGTTGAGGGAGCGAAGGCTGTCGCCAAAATCTTCCCGCGTGAGCAGGATTTGGGCTATATGCCTGCCATGCGGTGCGAAAGCCCTTTGCCATGCGGACATAAGTTCAACCTGTCCCACAGCGCATAGTGCTTGCTTGTAGTGTATATCCTGCTTGCGCGCCCATTTTCCCATCGTAGAAAGCCCCGCGACTTGGGCGCCTGAAGATACAAGCACAAGCTGTTTCCCACTTTTGATGAGACTCGCGACTTGAGAGGCGAATTCCTCTAAAAATGCTACGTTGATCCTCCCATCTTGAGCGGCAAGCGTGTTTGACCCAATTTTGAC
>JAIRNA010000155.1 GCA_031258305.1 Treponema sp.
CTCGCCATAACCAAGGATGACTGCTATAACATTCAAGGCAGTTTCGAACCAAAGAGCGAGGTTCTGGATCGGGTCGCCGAGGCAAACGGTATTATTTTTACCTATGGCGAGGTTATTCAGAGACAGATCGTCGACGGCCTGTATACCGACAAAGATGGAAAACCTCTGCCGAGAACCGTCTATATAGGACGCGCCGAGGGCAAACGGGTTATCACCGATGGGGCGGAAGTAAACAGCGGAATCATGGAATACGAACTTGACCCCGCTATCCGCGCCCTTGACGATTGCATCGGAGCCACGGTCTACAGCCCTGAAACGTGCGGTAAATTAAAAACGGCAAGAGGCCAGACTATGGCAAAGGCTTTCATGACCTATTCGAAGTATGGCCGCCAGCTTGCCAACACAAGAGCAAGAAACCGGGTTATCAGAAAGCTGGTAGGAATGCCAATCGGTTTCAAAGAGGCCGACCTCAATAAAGTATTTTTCTTCGCCAGGATTGTACCGAACCTGCAAGCAATCGCATCCACACCCCAAGGAGCTATTCTGGCGGCATCCAAGGCGTTAAATCTGGATATATCAGCCCTTTTTGGCGGGAAAAAATCAGAACTTATAAGCGGTTTGCAAACGCCTGCGCCGCAAATTGGAAGTCCTGAAACCATCCCTTCAGAAGAAAGCACCGGAAACACCGCTTCAACTACGGAAGATCTGGCGGCGGAAGCGGCAGCTACCGAAGAACCTGATTTCCCCGATGAACCCACGGGGCCGGGAACCCCTGCCGAAGAAACCGAATTCCAACGCCTGACCAGAAACCTTCGTGAATTTCTGGAGGGATATAAAACCGAGCTGGATGTGGTTACGAAAACAGGGCGGAATCCTTACAAACTGGCAGAAGAAGAACTTGCCAATCCTTCCGCAAACGAAGAAACCAGAAGCGCCATGATTGAGCGCCTTAGAACTTTTCTCAAGGCAAAGGGGATTAACGTATGAGCCGCCTGATTGATTTAACCGGGCAGAAGTTTGGGAGGCTAACGGTTGTGGGATTCGCTTTTATTCGCAAAGGACAAACCTATTGGAATTGCCTATGCGATTGCGGAAATTTGAAGACCATAAATGGTATGTCTCTTAGAAGCAGTCAAACAAAATCTTGTGGGTGTTTTCGTAAAGAAAAAATGGCTGATCTGCGAAAAAAACACGGGTTTCGTTATTCGCGGATTTATGGAATTTGGAAGGGTATAAAAACGAGATGCGGCAATCCAAATCGGCGCGATTATCAAAGCTATGGCGGACGCGGAATAAAGATATGTAAAGATTTGGAAAGGTTTCAGCCATTTTATGATTGGGCCTTATCTAATGGATATGCGGACGATCTTTCTATCGACCGCATTGACAACGACAAAGGCTACTCGCCAGACAACTGCCGATGGGCGACCGCGAAAGAACAATCCATAAACCGAAGAAACGTTGCTTTGCTTCTTTTCAATGGAAAAACGCAGTGCGTTACCGATTGGGCTAAGGAACTTGGACTAGAGTATAAGACTGTTTTTGCAAGGATAAAGCGCGGCTGGTCTTTGGAACAATCTCTTGGTTTACTTAAAAAAAAGGAGGCAATAATATGAGCGTCAAGGTTTTACATCTTGCGGACATTCATTTCAGTAGTGATCGGAAAGATTTGGTTATTTCTTGCCTAAGAGATGTAGAGAAAACCGTAAAAGAAAATCCTGTTGATGTGATCGCTATTGCGGGAGATGTTTTTGACTCGGCGGTTTTGAATTCCGGAAGCTCGGAACTTCCAAGATTCATTGAATCAATAAAAAGGCTTGGCGATCTCGCCCCCACGGTAATGGTTTACGGAACGCCAAGCCACGATGTTGACCAGAGTTTAGATATTTTCAAAACTCTGAACACAAGGTATGGTATCACAATATTGGAACCTGGACAAGCCTATTTCCTTGCTCCCAACGCTGGCTGGATATTCCCTGAATCAGAGGCCAACCGCTATTTCAACAGAGATGACAGGTTGGCACTTATCTTCGGTATACCGGAGCCAAGGAAGAAATATCTTCTCGCTGATACCAGCGTGGGGAAGGACGAAACGGAAGAAGCAATCAGGGAAGCCATGCACAAGATGTGTTTCCTGCTCGCGGCGAAGCGTCAGGAGTATTCCTCCATGACTTGCCTCGTCCTTTACCACGGTGATGTGGCCGGAAGCGTTTTGCAAAATGACCAGACTGTTGAGCGGGGAACCGGAATAGCAATCACGGTTGACGACCTGGGGGACATCGGCGCGGACTACTACGCCCTGGGCCACATACACAAGCCCCAGCGAGTGGGGAACCTTCCGGCGTATTATGCCGGAAGCATAACTAGAAATTTCGGGGAACAACACAAAGCAGGCTATAACCTTGTTTGTGTTGATAAAGGATCGCATGACCTAAAAAGGATCGACTGGCCTATACCACAAAATATGAAGATTGAGATAAGATCCATGCAGGCTTTCAAGGCGTTCTCCTGCGAAACAAAAGAAATCAGCGGAAAAAAAGTATGGGTTGAAATCTCCTGCACAAAAGAAGAACGCGCCTTGATTGACACGGAAAAAGAGCTTTCCGATTTAATTGAATCAGGGGCTGTCGATGGTTCCCGTGTAACCATCTCCGACATCCCGGTCGAAACTGTGAGAGCCGCCGAGATCACCGAGGCAAGCACCCCGGCAAAGAAGTTTGAGATTTGGGCGGAAAACTCTGACATTAAAGTTGAGGAAACGCTCCTTAAAAAAATCACCAGCCTTGAGGATGAGATAACCTTGGGCGCTGTCCGCGTTGCCGGGGAATGGGAACTGGTAAGCCTCCGCCTCCGGGGGGCCATCGGGATAAAGAAGGGAATCCACAAGGATGAGATATTTCTTGACTTTGATGATTATGCGGACGGCCTTATCGCCCTTACCGGCGCAAATGGGCGCGGGAAAACCACCCTCATTGAAAACTGCCACGCCTACCCGCAACTGCTCACCAGGGATGGAAAACTTCAAAGTCATTTCTTCCTTAGGGACAGCTTCCGGGAGGTAATCTACCGGAACCGCGCCGCTGGCGGCAAACTGATCAAGTTTCTGATCCAGATTGACGGCCAGAACAAGTCCGGCTCCTGCAAATACTTTGTTTTTGACGCTTCGGGATACCCTACCCTGACATCGGACTATGAGTGGGTTCCGCGCCCCGGTGTGGACGGAAACCTCAAGCCCTACCAGGAAGTCTTGAGCGGTATTTTCGGACCTATGGAACTGTATCTGCGCACGGCATTCATCACGCAGCGCCCGACAAAAAATCTTCCCGATCTGGTGGACGCGACCGCAGGGGAGAAAAAGGCTCTGTTTGTGGAACTGGCTGGAATCGACTATTTACAGCGGTTCGCGGATGCGGCGGCGGAAAAAGCAAAACAGGAAGCCGCGAAAAACCACGATGCGGAAATCAAGGCACGGATGCTTGAAACCGAAGTAAACCGCAGGGCCGATGAAGAATGCGAGTTACACAACGCGGAGGAAGCCCTAAAAAAAGCCCAGGGGGAACTTGCCGGAGTTACCGAACAGGGAAAAGCCGCAAAAGCCGAGGTTGACCGTTTACAGGAAGCCTTCAATGCCGAGAAAGCGCGGCAGGAAAAAGAGAACGAAGCGCAGAAAGCCGTGGACAGAGTACAGGATGAAATAGATACCCTGGACGCGGAAAAGACCCGGTATCAGGACTTCGTAAAGAACAAGTCCGTTTATGAAAAGGAGATTGCCGAGCATGAAGCTTTGCAAAAAACGGTCGAGGCCGAAAATGAGAAGAAGCGGAAAGTTCTTGAGGCCAATTCCGCGAAACAGCAGGAATACAGCAAGAACCTGGCTACTCACAATCAGAAGGTAAAGGCCATCGAAACCGAGTGCGATAATCTCTGCAACCGGAGAAACAGCCTTGAGCGGCTGGTTTTTACGGCGCAGAACAACATCAAGCTGTATGAGCGGGATGCGGCGGAGATCAAGGATAACTGCCCAGCTTGCGGCCAGCGGCTCCCCCCGGAGAAACTGTCCGAGATGAAAATCCGGCGCGATCAGTTTGTCGCAAAGATCGAAAAAGAAAAGGTGGAAATCCAAAAACTCAACGGGCAGATTGAGGGGATCAACAAACAGATAGAGACCCTTACGGAGCAGGTTGCTGACCTTTCCCTTGATGAACCGGCCCCGGTAAGACTGGCGGAATTCAACGATTCCACGCTTCGTACCGCCACAGCCCAGATGAACCAAATCAACATCGCACAGAACCGTACCGCGCTTACCAAGGTGCAGGAGGCGGCAGTTCGGATCGAGGGTTTGGAAAAGCAGATCGAGGACAAGTTGAAGCTCCTTGAGAAACACAAGACCGAACTGGTCGAACTGAAAACCATATCGAATCCGGGGTTCATTACAAATTTGGAGTACGCCCTAAGTAAACATGCCCTCTTGACAGAGCGTTACACAACGGTCAAGGCCGAGATAGCCCGGCAGGAGGCAACCATAGGAGCCAGAAAACGCAACCTTGCGGCAATCGAAGACAAGGAAAAAGAATTGGAAGCCCAGCGGAAGCAGATATTCGATTCTAAACACGAAGGCGGCGCATGGGAACTTATCGCTAAAGCCTTTGGCAGGGACGGCATTCAGGCCCTGGAACTGGATGCGCTGGCCCCCGGTATTTCCGACACGGCAAATAAAATTCTTGAGAAGTCTTATGGTAGCGATTACAGAATCTCCATAGAGACTACCCGCATAGGCGGCGCGGGGAAAAAGACCAAGCAGATCGAGGATTTTTTGATCAAAATAACACATACCGATGACGGAGAAGAAACGCTTTTGGAAAACATGAGCGGAGGCCAACAGGTTTGGATTAAGAAAGCGATTTATGACGCATTTTCTATCATCAGGAAACGCAATTCAAACTTCGTATTTAATACCGCCTTCATTGATGAATGTGATGGTGCCCTTGATCCTGATTCCAAGTTGAAGTTTTTCAGGATGCTTGATGCGTACAGCGATCTTTGCAACCTACGACATGTTATTTTAATTACGCATAGCGAGGCAATCAAGGAGATGATTTCGCAGAGGATTAATATTGAAAATCTATGAATATCATTGGCATGGGGAGTATAATGATGGGGAAAAAACTGAATCTTTCTGGTCGTAAATTCGGCAGCCTTAATGTTCTTTCAGAAGCTGGAAAAAACAAACAAGGGAAATATCTTTGGAAATGCCTGTGCGATTGTGGAAAAGAAACCATCGTCGCAGGGACAAGCCTTGTGGCCGGAAATACAAAATCGTGCGGCTGTCGGGCGCATGATAAACCTCATCATTATACTCATGGCCTTTCATCGGAACGCTTATATAACATTTACAGATGTATGAAGGCGAGATGTTATAACAAAAAACATCGTTCATATCTTCGTTATGGCGGTCGCGGGATTACCGTCTGTGATGAGTGGCGCAATGATATAAACACCTTCTTTACCTGGGCCACATCCCATGGCTATAGGGACAATCTAACCATAGACCGCATAAACGTGAACGGCAACTACGAACCGTCAAATTGCAGATGGGTTGATAATGAATTTCAACAAAGCAATACCAGAAAGAACGTATGGATTGAAATAAGTGGAGTGAAACATACTCTATCGCAATGGTCAAGGTTAGCCAATATCCCCATAACAACGATGCGGAAAAGAATAAAAAATGGTTTGCTGGGAGAAAAACTTATTCAAAAAAGGGGTCATGAATGAATAAAGACAGGGTTGATATTTTTGGGATATTTAATGCCCGGAATATCGTTTTTGTAGCAATGCTTGCGATAGGGGCCTTGTGTATATTTATGAGCGCCCGAAATATCGCCACCTATCTTTTGCTCACCGGCATAGACGGTCTTATAGCCATTATGACCGGCATTGCGCTGATCGCTTTTAGTTCCACCAGTTTCACGGCGGCGCAACTCTTTCTGGCACAGAAGGGCGCGGCAAAACTTTTTTCGCTTTTGTTTGTAACCGTGGGATTGCTTGTCATTACTTTTTCAATTTTCTCTACATTATCTCTCAACTACTCAAAATTCCTGACCAGCGAAGCTATACAGGCGGACATAGCGGACAAAATAGGAATAGTTCAATAATAACTTGAACAATATATTTGTCTATGGTACAATGCTTTCATAAATAAGGGAGGAGTGAAAACATTGATGGAAAAACGAATTCAACGAATGATGCCGTTATTGGATGAACGACAAAAACGGTTGTATTTGGCGAATGAGGCCCTATCGTATGGTCGTGGCGGCATCAGTTTGGTAAACCGCATCTCCGGTATGTCGCGGACCACGATAACAAAAGCGATTGGCGAACTGAACAACGGGGAAACCATTGACGGAAAAACACGTCG
>JAIRNA010000025.1 GCA_031258305.1 Treponema sp.
GTAGAAAAAGCGGATTTTCCGGAAACCGTTAAAGGCATATACCGTTTTATCACCTACCGCAAGCCGCTCCTGCCCGATATTGCCCAGGTTGAACAGGTACTAGATTGGTTAAGGGCGCGAGAACTGCTGGACGCGAATCTAAAAGCCGGGGATATACTCGACAACCGGGCGATCGCCGGCAATTGACCGGGTGGCAGCCTTTCATTGCGTAAACATTCGTTTTTTGGTCTTCGAGAGAGGAAAAAGTCTCTCTGAGAACCGAAATCGGCCCTCGGATTCCCACATACGTCCAAAACTTGTCTGTTTCAGGTAGTCATAGCTGTTTCGTTTCGGTTTTGTTGAATATCATATTTTTCAGAAACCATCAAAAATACTCGTTGAGGAATGATTTAAAAGAATTGAGTCCCATTCTGGTCTTGGCGGAAATAGTCAGCGCGTCAGGGTAGCGTCTTTGCAGGTCTTCAAGGGCTTCGGAAGATAGTCGATCAGCTTTGTTCAGAACTGTAACAAGAGGAATCGAATCGGCGCCTAGTTCTCTCAAAACCGAAAGCGTCGTTTCACAAGAGCGATCAATGTCCGTATCAGAGGCGTCCAGGACATGGATGAGGAGATCGGCAAGTGTTGTCTCTTCTAGCGTTGAGCGAAAGGCATCTACCAAAGTATGAGGCAGGTTTCTGATGAAACCGACTGTGTCGGTGATAAGGATGGTTTTTCCGCCAAGAGGCAACGTGCGCGTTGCCGCGTCAAGGGTAGCGAAGAGCTTATCCTCAACAAATACGTCAGCATTTGCCAAGGCGTTAAGCAGAGAAGATTTGCCCGCGTTGGTGTAGCCGACGAGGACGCATATCGGCACAGGCTGCCGTTTCCGCCTCTTCCGTTGTGTTTCCCGCGTCCTGCGTACCCGGACCAAGTCTTCCTTGAGTTTTCGGATTCGTTGTTCTACGATACGGCGGTCTGTTTCGAACTTCGTTTCACCGCTCCCTTTTGTACCGTAGCGTCCGCCCTGCTGACGCGAGAGGTCTATGTATTTGTGACGAAGGCGGGGGAGAGAATATTCGAGCCGCGCAAGCTCTACCTGCAATTCCGCCTCTTTCGTCTGGGCACGTTCCGCGAAAATCCGTACGATGAGTTCCTGCCTGTCCATAACGGAAATACCTGTCAGTTCTTCCCAGTTCCGCTGTTTTGAAGGGTCTAATATATTGCCAAAGATAATGCAGTCCGCGTAGACAGATTTGGCTTTTTCGGCGATTTCCGCGGCTTTACCGGTTCCCATGCCAAATTTTGCCGTATATTCCCGAATATGAACCGCCTCTTCGCCTGCTATTTCAAGTTCCAAAGTGCGGCAGAGACTTATCAGTTCTTTTTCAGAGGAAACATCAGATTTCTCGTCTCTTTCATAAATCGTAACCAAAAAGGCTCGTTTTGTAGGTTCTTGCGTGTCGTACATTTTATCCTTTTTGTGCAAACTGATTTGAGAATTATTACCGCAAGAGCAGACGAGGGTTGACGGTTACGCCGTTTTTGTAGACCGTGAAGTGCAAATGGGGACCGGTACTTCGTCCAGTGGAGCCTACGTCGCCTATACGTTCACCCGCACCCACATAGGCGCCCCAGTTTACACGAGTAGCGCTCATATGGGCATAAAGCGTCTTGTAGTTGTTTGAATGAGTGATGATCACGTGGTGTCCGTAGGATGCGTTGTAACCCACGAATATGACTTTGCCCGCCATAGCCGCCCATATGGGCGTTCCCGTAGGCGCACTGATGTCCATACCATTGTGGAATTCGCGTCCGCCTCCGCCGAAGGGATTAGCGCGATACCCATAGGTATCCGAAGCTCTTCCACGAACGGGCCACAAGAAGAGGTCCCCGCTGATTTCTTTCAGAACTGTGTCGGGCATTTTTACCCGTGGAATGAAGAGACTCACATTTTCCATTAATCTATCAGCAAAAATTTCATTTACGGCTTGAATTTCAGCGATGGAAATCTTATCTGTTTTATATTTTTCGGCAATATCTTTCAATGTATCATTTCGTTTGCCTTTATACATAATACCGTCTTGATTTGGGATAGACAGAACTTGCCCTATTTGCAAGCCTTTTGCGTCTTTAATCCCGTTCACCGAAATTATCGTGCCGGTGTTCAGGGCGAATTTTTGGGCTATTTCGCTTATGGTATCGCCTCCTGCCACCTTGTAAGACGTATAAAGCAACATTTTAGGCTTTGAAAGCGCTTCAGGCTCGGTTTCCAAAGCTGTTTCCGGTCCGACAGACTCAAAGTCGGCTGTAGAAAAAGGCGCGGGTATGGACGCGCCGCCTGCCCCGTTCATTGATTGTTCCTCTTGCTTGACCGCGGATGCTTTCTCTGGGAAAAACAAGGCGCTAATACATAAAGCGAGTAAAGATAACAATCCGATTCTTAAAAAGATATTAAATTTTAGTATCAAGAAAAGAGTCTCCTCTTCTAAAGTATGCGCTTTTATCTTAAATAATGCAAGTGTTTTTTTAAAAAAATTCAACCGACTGCTGAATTTTCAGTTTATCCGCGGATTAATTCTCAAGGCGCCCTCTTCAAAACGCCTCTAAAAAGCGGTACCTTTGAGAAAAACTCTAATCGCAGAATTGTTCTAGGCATAGGCGAATTTATTTTAGTTATCCTTATGAACGCCGTCCTCTTTTTTACCCAGTCGCTGTATCTGCGTAATACTCCTTTGGCGGCTTACAGCAAGTTATGTGCAATGTTGGCTAAAATTTATTGAAGCATTGACAAAATATTCACGGCTGAGTAAAATAATAAATACGAAGTAGAGAAAATGAAAGAATATATTTTTAATGATTAGTTGCCAGTTTATGGCATAGTATTGAACCGTATAGTAGAGGAGACGTTATGAATGCGGTGGGTACGGAGGCTGCTGTTGGGTTAATGGAAGCTCTTGTCAAAGAGACCGTCAATTCTACGGAGCAGTCCACGATTGATGAGAAATACCGCCAACCAAAGGTCCGCGGCACAGTTGTCTCACTAGTATAAAAAAAGATTTTAAGCTAACATGAGTTCGATGGAGTTTCTGGAAAAAGGACAAATTTTGACTTCTGGCGCCACATTTAGGAAACTTTTCGCCCATCGTCGAACTCACGTTAAGCTAAAAACGCGCCAGACACCTACAAGGAGGTTTGTATGAAGAATATGATTGACTGGTCAAGGACGCAAATCCTTCGTCTTTGCGCTATCACCTTTGCTGGGATAATCGTGTTTTCTTTGGTTGGTTGCGGAGACGGCTTCTGGATCGAGGGCAACAGTTATTTTGAATTTGACGGCGCATCGGGAACAATTACCGGTTACGACGACGATGGTCCCAAAAATGTAATGCTTCCTTCAACCCTGGAGGGCATAAGAGTTACCGCCATTGGGAAAAACGCGTTTAGAGGCAAACAACTGACCGGGGTTAGCATTCCCACCGGCATTACCACCATTGGGGAAGGAGCATTTGCGGAGAATAAACTGACTAGTGTTACCCTGATCGAGGGCGTTATCACCATTGGGGTAAGCGCATTTGCGGATAACCGTCTGGAAACCGTTATCATTCCCAACAGCGTTATCAGCATTGGGAAAGAGGCGTTTGCCGTCAATCAACTGAGCGGTATTGACATCCCCGACAGCGTTATCAGCATTGGAGAAGATGCGTTTTCCGGTAATCAACTGACCCGCGTTACTATAGGACCAAACAAAAGTTATGCGTCGAATATTGTCCCTAATTTTGGTATAGCTTACAACGGCGACGGGAAGCAGGCTGGAACGTATACGCGGATTGACAGCACTACATGGACGAAACAGTAGAAGGAAACGTAGTGTAGCGCAGCGGCTAGGTCATTTCGCTGAGCCGCCTTCAGGCGGTGCAAAAATACACGGATGGCGCGGGAGCGGCAAGGACGACATGCTTGCGAGCGGGGAAGGGATGATTTCCGGTACTGTATGTCTATACAAACAGTCAAACATTCGCGCAGCTTGGCGTTGAGAGTGAGTCCGATATTGCCGAACTGCCGAAGTATACCAAGAAAATACCACGTTGGGTGTCGTTTATGCTGATATGAGGGTAGCTACTTATGTTGACTCGGCACGTGAAGGCTATGACTCTACTGAATGGATGATTAGCGTTCCAAACAGCCGGAACGTTGCGCCATTAAATCAAAAATATTCAACAGATGGTTGACAAATCATTTTTGGGGGTCTAAAATACAGGAGGTGAGGGTGCAAATGCAATATAAAAGAAATTGTTTAAGAATATATTATATGCGATCATTTTTTTCAACCTAATGATTAGTTGTTCCAAAAAATCAGTTCAATGGACTTTTCAAAATGTGTCTTATGGACCAGATAGAAATCAAACATTTAATATATTAATACCTAAAGAAAGAAATAATGTTCATGCGATTGTTTACATTCACGGCGGCTTTTATTATTCAGGGAATAAGTTATGGTATCCTCAGTTTTTAACTGATTTTTCTAAAAATAATATATTTGCTACAATAGATTATAGGTTAGTAGCTTTTGGAGATATTAATAATAATACCAATATGCACGATATGATTTCAGATGTTAATGATGCTTTAATAAAGATAATTGATGTCGCAAATGAAAATGGCGTTAGCATTAAGGATTTCATACTTGTTGGACATTCGGCGGGCGCTCAACTTGGCTTGCTTTATGGATACAAATATTTTAAAGAAAACAATAACGAGAAAATAAATATTTCGGCTTGCATAAGTTTAGCAGGACCAAATGATTATACCGATGATATCGGTTGGTCTTCAATGACATATCATGGGGACAGTTTACAGAAAAGGTTATTAAGATTATCACAGATAGGTACAAAATTGACAGGCCATAATATAGAGCTTATGCAATCTAATTGGACAGAACAAAATAATTATGATGAATTTAAAGCCTATGTTGAGGATATTTCACCAATAATGTATGTAAATAATACAGATAAGTTTCCAGCAACATTATTGGTTCATGGAAAAAATGATAGCATAGTTCCATACAGTAATTCAAGCAGATTAAATAGCGCATTAGATAATACTTCTATACCGCATAAATTGATTACGCCAACTGGTACGGGAGATAACCATATGCTGGGTGGAGAATCAAATATGCCTGATTCTGTTGAACCAATAACATATAGAAATCAGCCATGGGTGAATGAAGTAAGAGAATGGATGAAAGAATATTTGAAATAATTTATGCTGAAATTCTCATAACAGAATTAAAATAGAATTATCGAAAATGGATTTAACGGCGCAACTCGGCAACTTCGGTGCCGCAGACTGTTTATGCCTCGCCGACCAGTAAGCGGATCGGGCTGGCAAAACGGCATAAACAGCCGGAACGTTGAGTAACTTTTTTACAGTGTTTTTGTTTTCTTTATAAATACAGATTGCAAATAAATTTTTAAGGATGTTTGATGTGAAAAAGAATGTGGCTCTCTTCTTGCGCCCTATTTTCTTTGCAGCGGCGGCATTGGTATGGATGAGTTGTCCCAATCCGTCTATTGATACTCCTAACAACAATTTACCCAATGAAGAAGAAGATTCCGGGCAGGAAATTGCCGGAACTGTCGTAAAATATTCGGCGCGGAATATAACGTTCTCCATGATAACCGTTCCCGGCGGCATTGTCTTTCCAGCCGGAATTGACGACAGCGGCAGAGAAACCGTAGAAAACGCTTTTATGATAGGCGAAACTGAAGTACCCTACGCTCTGTGGAACACGGTCAGAACCTGGGCGCAAAACAGGGGCTACCGGATTTCCGCCGGGAGTGTGGGAAGCCAGCAAACGGGAGGAGGTCCGGGTCCTTTTGCCGCCGTAAGTACCCAGGAGCCGGTAACTTCCATAACCTGGTATGACGCCGTGGTATGGTGCAATGCCCTGACCGAATGGTTAAATGCCCAAACAGGAACTTCCCTAAAACCGGTATACTATTACCAGCAGGGAGGGAGTCTCTGCAAGAACAGTGTTAATCTCGAAACATTTGTCAAGGAAGACGAGGCTCATCAATTCGGTTCCGCATTCGCCGATTCGGCGGCCAACGGTTTCAGGCTGCCTGCCAGCAAGGAATGGGAACTCGCGGCGCGGTGGCAGGGAAGCGAAACCATCAATGCGGCGAATGGTTTGAGCGATCCGTATTTTTGCAAGGGTAATTCAGCCGGCGGCGCGGCGGCACCTTATACCGATGAAACAGCAACCCAGGCGGTGTCCGTTTACAATACGGCAAAGACGGCAAAGGTCGGAAGCAAAAACGCCAACGGACTGGGGCTGTTCGACATAAGCGGCAACGTGTACGAATGGTGTTACGACTGGAACGCCGGCGGCGAAGGCTGGCTCCGTATTACCCGTGGAGGAAGCGCCTATGATCTTGCGTATTATATGCAGATCGGGCTTGTTGGATTTGCCGCGGCGGACGCGCAATATACTGAGACAGGTTTTCGGGTAGTCCGCGCTGGCAATGAATAGCTCCGCTGTGCCTTAAGAGGGAATAGCGCCTTTCGGAGAACGATTCTGGGGAACTCTATGGAAATTTCATAGGACACTACAGAACCCTTGCGGAAGCGATGCTACACAAAGCCTTTACTCTCATCTGGCAAAACGTCATAAACAACCGGTATGTTGAGTGATTCCGCTATGCGACAGAGGGTTTGTGTCAATCACCGCCTTTTTACTTTTCTATACGGCAATCCTCCAGCCTTTTCAGCCTGTCCTTATCAACCTTGATATGGAGATTTTTCTCTTGCGTAGGAATGACAAGTCCTTTAGGACCATTTTTCGCTCGGCGAAGGAATTTTACCGGTGTGTAGAAAAGATCTGCCTCTGAATTAGCGCGCCCTTTTGAGTAAAAAACCGCAAGATTACCTGCATCTAAGAGGATGTCCAGTGGATAAGATTTACCTTTTCTCTGTTTTATGAAAACGTAGGAACCAGCGAAATCCCTCACATGCAGCCAAAGATCCCCGCCCTTGACATGATGACGCAAAAGGTCATCGTTTTCCTTGGCGTCTCGCCCCACAATCAATAACCAATCTTCTCTACGAAAAGAGAGTCCGGGTCGTTTTTGGTCTTTTCTTATGGTTTGAGTGGAAATTGCTGGAGGTCTATTGATATTTTGCAATTTTTTTCGTAAAACAAAAGGATTCGTTTCCGCCAACAGAGAGACAAGGGTTGCCTCAAGACGAGTGAGTTCTTCTCTGCCTGTCGTGAGTTCCGCCTGCACTTCCGCAAGCCCGTTTTTCGCCTTGTGGAATTGCTCGTAATAGCGCTCGGCCTGTACTTGCGGAGCTGCTCTTGGATCAAGAGCGATTCGCGTCCGATCGCCGGTGTAGAAATTATCCGCCTCAAGCCATACATCTCCGCTATGAACAGCCGCGATATTGGCGAGAATGATGTCTCCATATTGTTTGAAACGCTGCGCATTGGTAAAATCAGCCTCTTTTTCCGTAAGTTTTTCAATAGAAGCGATGAGACGGTTCATTTTGCCTTCAAACGCCTTCTTCACCTGTTCTCGCAACGCCTCCAGTGACAAGGCACCGCCTTGCTCTGCATAAAAGCGATCGATTCTTTCGTTAAAACTGCCGTGCCCGTCCAAATCGCGTACATCGTAATTTTTTGATGCGGGCTTTGCCTCCATAGCTTCCGGTCGGTAAAACCCGCCGGTTATTTCGCCTCGTTTTGGCAGTCTCCGCATAGCGTCCAGCACCTTACCGTCCCCATCCGTCACGACCACGTTTGCCGCGTTTGACCAGAGGCGTATGTAGAGGAATAGGCGCTCGACTCCATTTCTCACCGTGAGTCTCACGATGCGGTTGTCTCCTAGCTGGACGGTTTCTTCTATCCATCCATTGACGACATGGGAGTTAAGAAATTCCACGAAACGCAGAGGACAATCGCTTTTGGGAATGGACGCGAAGGTTTCGTGCAAGCGGCACGCCCCGGGAGTCAGCGCGATGAGCAGGTTCTTACTTTTGCCGTTACCGCGGAGTTTAAGGCAAAGCACATCAAAAGCAGTTTGAACGACTTTTTGTACCTGACAGCCTGTTAGTTCCAACTCATCGAGTATGAGGTCGATTTCTCTCCAGTTTAATGACATATCTTCATCAGTTAATTAATCCCCCCCTTCAGGGCGGGGATTTAACCCTATAGGGGATTAAAAAAGCGCCTTCTGATAAACATTTTTCTTAATGGTTATTCAACCAATTATCCAGCAGTTTTAGCCCATCGGCGCCAGATTTTTCGGGATGGAACTGGACAGCGCAGAGTGCGCCTCGTTCCACAGCGGCACAGAATCGCTCCGAATAATCCGCCTCCGCCGCAATGACGCTATCGTCCGATGGTTTTACGTAAAACGAGTGTATATAGTAGAAGAACGGAGTATCGCCTGTGGACGGTTCTGGAAATAGACGGCTTCTCTTGCGAAAAACCGTACTATTCCAGCCAATTTGCGGCACTTTGCGGCAGGAGAATTTTTTCACCACGCCTGGAATAACAGACAAGCCGCAGACCGTTTTGCCGTCAACAGACGGGGCTTCCTCCGATGATTCGAACAGTAACTGTAAGCCGATACAGATACCCAGAAATGGACGGTCCGCCTTGAGCCATTCACGGATGGCGTCCGCGTAGCCGATTTTTTCAAGCGTGCACATCGCGGTACCAAAGTGTCCGTCTCCCGGAAAGATAATTTTGTCAAAACGCTTCACTTCATCTGGTCCCGGAACAAAGTCTGCTTTTGCCCCGAGTCTTGCCAGCACATTCATCACAGAACCCAAATTGCCCGCGCCATAGTTTATTACGCCAATCATATCTTATATTATTGTAGGAAACACGCAAAATATTCAAGCCCTACAAGCGGAGCGACAAAGTCCCTTGAATATCGCAATTTTTAGCTTGATATGGTTTTCAGCGCCAACAATACTCCCCGTGATTTCATCGCCCATCCTAGGATTCTGTTCTAGGCTAGACCGACTCCTTGTTCCAGCCTAGACCGACTCCCTGTTCCAGCCTAGACCGACCCGCTGTTCCAGCCTAGACTGACTCCCTGTTCTAGGCTAGACCGACCCGCTGTTCCAGCCTAGACCGACTTCTTGTTCTCGGCTCTAGGCAACCGTGAGGGTATATGCGGTTGTAATGGTCCGCGGTTCTTTTAGTAACTTGCCGCCTCCGCCATACCTCGTTATAATCTCTACCTTATAGGCGCCCGCCGTAAGCGGAGGTATCATCCCAACAAGCTTGCTCGCAATGTTCACCGCAAGGTTATCCATTACTTTTATCTTCCGTGTTTCATCCGCCGCATCTATAAAGTATATGCCGACAGACGCATCTGTGCCGACAACTTTCAGCTTGTGTCCTTCAATCACAAATATTCCGCCCGGCGTGAGCGTCTCGTTCACCGCCGCGGTACTTGTATCTATAACTTCATTGATATAACCCTGAACATTGACCAATCCTTCTATCTCTACGGTGATGTATTGCGCCAAATCGCGTAAAGGCTGTAATACGCGGAATGTAAAGCTGATAGGATGTCCAGCCGCGCTATGTCCAGCGGTACCATTCTCAAACAGCCCTCCAACCCTGGGGTGAATTGAAAAATACCCCATATTGACCGAAAATCCATCCGCAATCTGATACGCGGCCTCGTCAAAAAATTGTCTGGTATGGTCAACAAGGTCGTCGTAATTGCCAGTGAAACCACCGCGGGTTTTAAGCGCGACGCATACTTGTTCAATACTCAAGGACGCTTCGTCATCCGTGCGCCCAATGAACTTGCCTTCGGTACCAGGCAGGAATGATGGGTAAAGTTTAACATGTATCCGATGCAGGATTTCTTGCTTATCGTTAATAAGCGCCATAATGTACCTCCTTTAATGTATAGTTATTTTAGCTCTTCATATTGACTTTTGCAAGGAATAAAGATTTATAAAATTGTCATAGCGACCTGGAGCGCCCTTTAGGAAAATTAGGAAAATTAGGAAAATTAGTAAAAGACCTTCACTGACAGCGCAAAGAATCCCCCGTATTCGGTGTTGCCCAAGGTATGTTGGGCGTTAAAAATGACCGCTCCGCCGATTTGTCCGTAAAGCGTCAGATACGACAAAATTTGCCATGTTGAACCGAAAGCCGCGGTCAACCGCTTTTCGGAAAGTCCGCTCGGTGTCTTTTGGTCATTGTAACCTTGTCCCATACCCCAATCCCATAGGAGGGTGTGTTCACCTTTGAGCGCATACGAAACATCGGCGGAAAAGTTGAGCCGTCCTTTGGAGAAAGACGAACCAACCGCAAAAAGAATCGTATCCCTCCCTTCCCAATGACCGAACCATGTATAACGCAGAGGTTTTGTCCCCATGTCGGCAAGGCGGCGCATCCAGATAAAACTGGCAAACGGGGACGACAGCACATAAAGGAACGGGTCCGTATACACAAATTCACCCCAAACAACCGTCTGCCACCCCGAAAAGTCACGGTCAAACTCAAGCCCCAGCAAGTAACCAGTTGCATTGGGCGCTTGTTCTTCCGGAAAATTGTCTATTTCGTATTGCGTGGACAATTCGTTCATCACAAACTGCCCATAAAGCGCCAAAGATGGAATAATCGCCCATTCAACGTCAACGGAAAAGAGGGAGCCAATCATATGGCTTCTGTCCGCTTGTTTATTCCAATCAGGATAATCACGCCATGAAAAAAATGAATGGAAGATGGTTAGCGGGTTGATAAAACGCAGTTCCAACGGCGAATTGCCTACCATAACGCCTTCGGTGAGCGCAAGCGAGACCTTTTTGAACAGACGGATATCAAATCTGTGCACGTAAAGGTAACGATTGGTTGTACTATTCATTCCGCCATCGGAAAAGTCCGGTGTTTTTGCGTCCGGCGCAAGCAGAGAATTGTTTGAGCCATTGAGCGTCAGAGGGGTCTGGCTTATCAATAATGAGTATTTGAACACAGAGGAAAACAGGGAAAATCGCGCCATATCATAGTAGTCCGGCGTATCCGAAATTGCCATATTGCCTGTACGCCCCACGCCAAAGGAAACTCTGTCCCGCCCCAGCTCAAAGTTCCACCACGGTCCGCCTACCGCAAAAAATGCCCGTAAAGGCATATTCATATCAAAATTATCAGACGTATACGGCACATTCATGCCGAAGACCGTATTTTCTTCATCAAAAACCGAAGGATCACGGTTAATAACTGGCTCGATGAATAGTTGAACCGTGTTTCCAAAGAAGAGGTTCACAGGAGCGGACAAAAGCGCAGGACTGTCCTTGAAATGATAGGAGAAATCATCCCACAAAACGTCTACGTTGGTTCTGATACGCGCTTCACCAGTCAGAATGATATGGGTGGATAAACTGAAGAACCCGCTCGAAAGCAGGGTTTCGGGGCTCAAAGCCGCTTGGATACGGCTGTACGCCTCTCGGCCTACGGGCGAAAGCGTCTCCACGTCAAATTCGTTCAGGAACAAGGCAATTTCGTCCCGCGAAAAAGGCGGCGTAAACGATATGAGGCTGTGTCCTGCTTCCCGTGACAGAAACCGAATGTCTTCCAATACGGGGTCGCCGACGGAAAAAACGGTGAACGGCACAGCCTCAACATTCATCGGACACAGCAAGGCGGCGCATACCGCTATACAGAATGGTGTAGGTAAGAAATATCTGTTATGTTTCATTTATTCATTATATTATATTTTGATGAGATATTACAATGAATATAACCGACTAAAATCATTATTACAGACTATTTAGTTCGGTAAGTGGTTACATTTAAATATCCAGTACTTCTTTTCTTTGATATTTATACTTTTTCTTTAAGGTTTGTTCAGTTTAAACCGTAAAAGGCAATGCCTTGTCTTTATTTTTCAAAAACATTATACTATAATATAAGGAGAAAATTTATGGCATTTGGATTGCACAGTTACCCGGTGGTTTACCGGGCGAAATTTGAACAAGAATGGTCTGGTGAATATATAGAAAAACCTCATATGACGCCTGCTGAAGAGGCGTGTTTAAGTTCCGAAGAACTGAATATACTGGAGAATTCCCGCAACCTCTACGCGGATATGCCTTTAGTGACTTATTCGTCCCAGTATGGATTTTCCTGCTTTGAGGGGCTCAAGGCGCTTCCTCAAAAAAACGGAGGGCTTGCTATATTCCGTCCCGATCAGAATGCAGCGCGTTTTTATAAGTCCATGCAAGGACTTTATCTACCGCCCTTTCCAGAAGATGAATTCGTCAAAGCCTGCGTTGAAACCGTGAAACGCAACGCTCTTAAAGGCTTTGCTCCGCTCTATAATCCGGAGTGGGAGAAAGACGCGTTTATGAATGCGGATTCTATCTATATCAGACCTTTCTCGTATTCCGAAAGTGGAGTGGGTGTGGCGATCCCGAAGAATCCATGGGT
>JAIRNA010000030.1 GCA_031258305.1 Treponema sp.
TCTGTATCTATCCTCTACTTAATTAAGGGGTTCAACCCGTCTTAACTTCTACTTAAGTTCTTTATAATTCCCTTGGCTGTTATCTCATTTATATCTGGATGACGTGGAATATAGTCAAATCTATCAGTTTTAGGCTGGTAATATACGTCATGGTTTTTACCATGTCTGATAAATTTCACCTCATAACTTCGTAATATTTTTAGTAGATGATTTCTCTTCATGCTTCAACTCTTATTTTCCCATACTGTTTTACTGTATTTTCTATCTTATAGAACTCATACAATTCAGATAACATCATCTCCAGTTCCTTAATACTCTTACCTTGAGTAGTATGTTCTGGAAAAATATTAAGATAACCTACATAATACTTACTGGATTTATCATACCAGTATGTGTATTCAATATCCATAAAAACACCTCCTGTATTCTTTTACTCATTATTCCATAAAGTGTCTACATAAGCAACGTGAGATTTATCGTAAGACACTACCTCTTTTATCATATCCTTCACTACCTCAACATCAATATATTTACCTTTCCTGAAGGAGTGAAACATCTTGTAGTGGTCTCTCAAACATCTTAAGTAGCCTATAATATGAAGTAAATCCTCTACAACATGACCATGATTTACCTCTCCGTGATAATACTCATCTACTAGCGCATTATTCTCACTAATTTCATCCTTTACTCTGTACTGGTATTCAATATTATCCTTTTGATTATACTGATTTAAGATGTCTAGGATGTTGAGTTTCTTTCCTCATGGTAAATACTATCATTGAAATAATATTGGCTTATAAAAACTGCGGTGTTCTCTCAGTCTGTATAAGGTATCGCAAAGGGTATTTTAAGTGTGTCCTAAATGGTTAAACAGTATTGAGAATTATATTTGAGCGGCTGATGGGAGTCGAACCCACGGCTCCAGCTTGGAGGGCTGGGGTATTACCGTTATACGACAGCCGCATAATTAATTTATACTAACAAATTCTTATTTTTTTGTCAAGACAAAAAATTGTTTTTATTGTATAATGATGAAAGTTATGAAAATTTTTTGCTTTATTTCGTTTCTTTTAATTGCAAGTTTCTTGTTTGCGGAAGCCCCTGAGTCTGAGATTCAGACTACGGATGAACAACTTGTAACACCGAAGCTGTTAGAACAAACGGAAGCACAAGAGTCGCTTGAATCTTCTCCTGTCGAAACACGGATGCCCCTCTTTGCGGTATGCGTTGCCGGAAATATCGAGCAGGTCAGGTCAGCCGTAAAAGCAGGCGCGGACATCAACGCGGAGGAAGAAGGCATATCACTGTTGATGTTCGCGGTATATATGGGCAACGTGGATATAGTTAAAGCGCTTGTGGACGCAGGCGCAGACGTCAACTTTAAAAACGCGGATGGTGTAACTCCCATCCTCATAGCCGCCTATCAGGGGAACAGCGCCATTGCAAAACTCCTCATAGATTCGGGTGTCCACCCTGAAGATAAAGGCATTGCCACGTATATTGCGGCAATGCGGGAAGAGCCAGATGTCGTGGAAGTTTTACAGCCGTTTTACAACCTCCTCGATTATCGCAAACTGCGGCGTAATGAATATAAAACAGGAGATGGATTCAGCGTCTTCTTCAAAGTCTCCCGCATCTACGTTGACAAAGATAGCGTCTACCGAGCCTCCTGTCTCCTTATGCCGAATAAAGATGCCCTTCCTAACAGTAATTACGAATTCTTTATCGAATCTAAAAACCGTTTCATATTCATCGAAGGCGATTCCATAGAAGCCAATATTTCGTATATCTCCTTGCAAAGCATCGTAATGAGTGAAATTCCCTATCGTGCTGTGGAGCAAGCTTTGTTTCAATTAAATAAGATAATTGATATATGGTAAAGGGGATAGAGATAGTTTGTATGAAAATTTTGCGATGAACTTTCAAACTAATGATATTATTCTCTATTTGTTATTATATATAGAATTATAATCTAATAAGGAGTTGATGCGTCATCAGATGCATGATGAAAAGAAAAATGACAATGTACGAAGAGGAAATAAAAAACATCATAGGGACTATGACTTTAGAAGAAAAGGTGTCGCAACTTAGTTATACGAGTGCGGCAATTCCACGACTTGGTATCCCCGAATATAATTGGTGGAATGAATGTCTTCACGGAGTTGCTCGTGCAGGGCTTGCGACCGTGTTTCCACAGGCTATCGCTCTCGCGGCAACCTTTGACGAGGACTTTGTTGGGAGAGTGGCATCCGTCATCTCGGACGAAGCCCGCGCCAAATACAACGAGGCTATCAAACGCGGCAATCGTGGGCAGTACTGGGGGTTGACCTTCTGGACGCCCAACATTAACATATTCCGGGACCCGCGTTGGGGCAGAGGGCAGGAAACCTATGGCGAAGATCCTTACCTCACAGGCAGAATCGGACTTGCCTTTATGAAAGGCTTGCAGGGCGACGACGCTGACCATTTGAAGCTTGCGGCATGCGCCAAACACTTTGCGGTTCACTCAGGACCGGAAAAGTTGCGCCATATATTCGATGCCCAAGTCTCCAAGAAGGACCTATTTGAAACCTATTTACCTGCATTCAAACTACTCGTGGAAAACGGCGTGGAAGCTGTTATGGGCGCTTACAATCGCACACTCGGAGAGCCATGTTGTGGTAGTTTCTACCTTTTGAAGGAGATTTTGCGCGACAAATGGCAATTCAAGGGACACGTCGTGTCGGACTGTTGGGCCATCCGCGATTTCCACGAAAACCACAAAGTAACCGCAAGTCCGGAAGACTCGGCGTCTCTCGCGCTCACCGCTGGTTGCGATCTTAATTGCGGCTGTACCTACCCCACGCTCACCACGGCCTGTAAACAGGGGATGGTAACGGAAGAACAAATAGATACAGCTCTCACCAGAGTCCTTAGAACACGGTTCAAGCTCGGTATGTTTAACAATCCGGAAGAAGACAGATACGCAGACTTGAACGCCAGTATTGTCAACTGCGAAAAACATCAAGAACTTGCACTTGAAGCGGCGCAAAAATCCATCGTCCTCCTCAAAAACGATAACAGAATTCTGCCATTAAAACCTTCCGTGAAGAAAATTCTCATTATGGGTCCCGCAGCCGCAAGCATCCACGTCCTACTCGGCAACTACCACGGGCTTAGTTCCCGTCTCGTTACTATTTTGGAAGGATTGGCTGAAAAGATTCAAGGCAAATTCGACCTCACTATGGACTACCACCAAGCTTGCATGATGTATGATGAAAACCATAACACAGGCTGGACAGTCGGTATGGCTGAGGCAGCTGACGTAGTAATTGCCGCGTTCGGCTTGGACAACGCTATGGAAGGCGAAGAAGGTGATGTCATCGCATCCGATTTCAAGGGCGACCGTGAATACATCGAGCTTCCACCGTGGCAGTTAGGATACCTCCGCGCACTCAAGAACCGTGGTAAGCCTGTCGTACTGGTTCTCACTGGCGGAAGCGCCATTGCCATTCCGGAAGATATTGCGGATGCGGTGCTTTATGTATGGTATCCGGGTGAAAAAGGCGGTAAAGCTGTCGCGGACGTTATTTTCGGCGATGTTTCGCCTTCAGGACACCTCCCTATCACCATTCCTGCATCAACAGACCAGCTCCCTCCCTACGAAGACTACTCGATGCAGGGCAGGACTTACCGCTATATGAAAGAAGAACCACTTTTCCCCTTCGGCTTTGGGCTTTCCTACACGACATTTAGGTTCGATTCCATAGAGTTATCGGAAGAATTCATAGCCGCAGGCGATTCCGTTACCGTTTCGGTGAAGGTTTCCAACACAGGCACACGAGATGCTGACGAGTCGGTTCAAATCTATGTGGTCAAAGACGACCGCGCCGAAGACGATCCGGTCGTATCGCTCCGTGCCTTTAGGCGAGTGTCTATCCTCGCGGGTAAAAGCGTTACCATTGCCTTCAGCTTGTCGGCGTCCGCCTTTGATAGCGTCAACGCTGACGGTGAAAGCATCCTTATTCCGGGAACCTACACAGTGATTGCCGCTGATGCAGCACCGCTTGCGGTTTCTGTGAAAAAAGGCGCATCAAAGCCAATTCAGGTAAAAATCAGAGTGGTGTGATTGTTTTAAATAATTTTTGACAACTCCCCGCCTAAAGGCGGGGAAGTCTTGGTTCACTGTTCATTGCCAAAGGGATATAGCGTGGTTTTCACATCTCCACGAAGGGGAATTTTACAGTTATTCTAACGCCATACTCCCCAGTCTTATGTGGATTTTTCAAGTGCTCGGCAAGATTGCCGTAATTCCCCTTATCTGTTAAAAAGGATCGTGTGCTACTATGTTTCCGCGTTTTATGTTATATTGGATTTGTTCAACAATCAGATTGGTTATTGAACAAATCTATTATTTCTCAGTAAATTTTTCAGTCTAACGGATGACAGTAATGAAGAAAAACGACAGAAAAATGGTTTTTCGGTGTTCCAATTGCTCCCATGAGGAACCAAAATGGCTGGGGCGTTGCCCCGAATGTGGGGAATGGAATACGCTCGTAGAAACAGCGGGATCAAGTGAACAAACGGGTGGATTTTCCGCAAGAAATGGCAAACCAGACGGCTTTACTATTCAATCTCTGCCCTTATCCTCGGTTGATCCGTCAAAAGGGGTCCGTATTTCGTCCGGTAGCACGGAACTCGACCGCGTATTAGGTGGAGGAGTGATGAAACGCTCCACAGTCCTGCTCGGCGGAGAGCCGGGTATCGGTAAATCTACTCTTTTGCTCCAAGCGGCTGCGTTAGTGCAGACAAACGGGCGCATCCTCTATGTTTCCGGCGAGGAATCAGCTGGGCAATTGCGTATGCGGGCGGACAGGCTCGGACTTATGGGCAACAACCGCGGCGATCGTATTGAGGTGTGTTGTACAGGCGCGCTTGTGGAAATCGAAACCATTTTGAACGCGGTCAAGCCCGTCATCGTAATTGTGGATTCCGCCCAAACCCTGCATGCTGATGAAGCCGGTCCCGCGCCCGGCACCGTGAACCAGATGAAGTTCTGTGCATGGGAACTCATTTCTTGGGTGAAGGAACACGATGCGATTCTATTTCTTGTCGCCCATGTTACTAAAGAAGGTGTCATTTCAGGTCCAAAAACCCTCGAACATATGGTAGACACGGTACTTTACTTTGAACAGAACGATGCGGATTCGCGTTTCTTGCGGGCGTCCAAGAACCGATTCGGTTCGGTTGATGAAATCGGCATTTTCACAATGACGGAAAAAGGCTTAACCGCAGTTGAAGATCCGTCTCAATTATTTCTGGTGCGCCGAGACGGTGAATTGCCGCCGGGTGTGTCCACAGCCGCGGTTATGGAAGGATCGCGTGCCCTGCTCGTGGAAATACAAGCGCTCACCGTGCCTGCGAAAGGAGCGATGAACCGCGTGTTTTCCGACAAAATAGACAGCGCCCGCGTGTCGCGCATCGCTGCAACGCTGGAAAAACATATGAGTCTACGCCTTTCCGACCAAGATGTCTATATCAATGTTGCAGGGGGCATACGCATCTCCGAGGTAGGCGTTGATTTGGCTCTGGCGGCCGCTCTTTATTCGGCGCGGACCAATATCTCTCTACCCATAAAAACGGCAATCGCCGGTGAACTATCCCTTGCCGGTGAGGTGAGACCCTTACGCCGACTGCCTGCCCGCATAAAAACCAGCAAAAGTATGGGCTTCGAGCGGTTTATTGGTCCCGAGTCGGAAGCTGAAACTGAAAAAAAAACGTCCGGCGCGGACACTGTTAAGGATATAAAAAGCGCTGTCAAAGCGATATGGGGGTAAACAGAAAATGTAGCTGTGGACTACAAGAGTTGGCATAGGTATTAATTCGCGGCAATTTCTTTCATGCGTTTCTCTTGGAGCTGTTATCGTACCTGTGCAACACCCTAATTCTTTATCTTTTCAATTTCTAAAAGAGTTTACTTGGGAAAAATTTCCCGTAGCGTTGCCATCGGCCGTTATTTTTCTTGTTGCCTTCGTCAATGATTTTGAATATGAACGCCGCGAAACTAGCCTCATCACCGCTATCAGGCGGCGAAAAGCCTATTGTTTGGAACGGTTCAGAAGTTGCGGCATTCAGCAACCCGTGAGTGAAAGCCTGAAACGCGGCGGACGCGACAAGCGCGAGCAGGTCTTCAGGAGGTTTTGAAAGTACCAGAGCGAGAGCTCCCGCCTTTCTCGCTCTGAAAGCCGCTGTCAATTCCTTTACCAATAGAAGCCAGCCTTTTATATGGTCGTTTACGAGACTTTCAATCTTCCCGCTATCGAGATGCTCCTTGCAAAGACGAGGCGGTGCACAAACGAGAATAGCTTCGTTGACTTGCCCCAAACGATTCTCCGCACCGAGAAGCAACGTGCGCGCCGCAATGGGGCTGCCCGGATTCCAGTTCAACATTTCTGCACTCGATACGGTAAGGGTCTTGTCGGATTGATCCGGAATGAAAGCTGCCACAAAATGCTCAACCCGCCGCGCCGCCTCTTCTGCGAGAGCCGTTAATAAAGGGGAATTGTTCCCCGCAATTAGTATACCGCGTGTCATAGCTCCATTCTACATGTTTTCGACTGTCTTTGCAAGTGGTTTCAAATTCCTTACCCTCATTTAACAAACTATATCCTAACACAGTCGGTAAATAAGGAAAGAATGCCGCGATATTCTGCTTTTCTTATCTGTTCTTTTCTATCGGCAATTTGTTTAAAATAAAAATCTCTGGTCTATACTCGAAGTGCATGGTGTCGAAAAAAAGCCATTTTCCACCCCACACAAAACCGTAAGCCTCGAAAGCCTCAATGACTGCTTTCGGGGGGTGGAGACGACCCCTATAACTCACGTTCCACCAGTCCGTTCCTTTTTGAGCGCTCCAAAGCCAGTAAGTTTCCTTGCCCGATTGAGGTTTCATCACAATATCAACAGCCGTACCGTAGGCGTGGAAACTACGGCTTTTAGTGTCAGCTATATCACGCCAGTTCCACCCGGAAAGACTTGAGATGTTAGCGAGCCATTGCTTGACTTCCGAGTTATTTTCAGCAGACGCATTAATACGCTCTTCGACAAGGGCGAGTTCTTCCATAATAGAGTAGTGTACCAAGACGCTCCAGCCGAAAAGCCGGATGCTTTTAACCCGCTTATACGCCTCGTCCTTGTTCCCGGCGCGTAAAAGTGTGTCGAAGAAGAGTTGTGAACGTCTCGGAGGATGTTCCTGTCTTTGATTTGCAACATTCTTGAAACGCGCCACGCTTGCGTCATCTGGCGCCTTCCATTCAGGCAGTTCCGCATGGTAAGGAAAGAAAGGCTGTGGGTCGTAATCCGCGGCTGTATCCAGCAGTTCTTCCGACAAAAGCCGTCCTCCCGCGTAATAAAACCACTTTCCATAGACAGGAACTGCCCAATCCCCGTCACGAAATTCTGCGGTTCCGATACGGTCGGGGTAAGCACGTGCAAAAGCCTTCATCACTTCCTCGCCCCTGCTGAATGTCGGCGTTTGAGCGGGTGAAACTTCAATCCGCCGTTCATCTGATACGCCATACGACACGCTAGATGGCGCAGATTCCATCATAGAAAAGCCCGCGGTTTGTGGAAATTCAGCCGCCTCTTCATGTTTATTGCAAAAGCAGAATATAAAAACAATGAGGCAAACTACCATTTTCTTTGCTGTGTCTATCAAAAACACTCCTTACCAAATATTGTCTGAAATGCAACGCGCAAGCTTTGTCTATTCACAAAAAACTTACCTTTCTACTCTATCCTAAGAAGATCTTTTCGGCAAAGAAAAAACAACTTAGTCTCTTTGCCAAAGCACAACATTATTTTTATCTCATTAACTCATGTTATGCATGGTCCGATGTTAGTCCGGGTATAGTCCTAAATTCAGCTCGATTTTACCCATTTTAGCCAATTTTTCGATATTTTTCACCAATCAGCTATCTTTTTCGATGGAAGAGATGAGTTTATTTTTAAGAACAAAGATACCGACTTGATTTCTGTTTTGAGTGCCGGTTTTTCGCATAATGGCTGAAATGTAATTGCGGATTGTGCCCGGAGCCATATGCAATTCTTCAGCTATCTTTTTTGTTGAAAATCCTTTGGTAATGAATACCATTATGCGCAACTCTATGCAAGAAATGGTATCCGGTACAGATTGCGATTTGTTTTCCACAGGATATAGTTTATTCATAACTATACGCGAGAATAAGGGTAACAGTTTCGTTGCGGCATTTACGCCTATGAAACAACTACCATTATGTGCTACCTTTACAGCAGTACTCAATGTATCCATATCATTCTCGAATAAATACGCCGATGCTCCAAAAGCAATAGCCCGGTAGCTATACTCTCTCTCCGTATAGGCGATAATCAGAACAAGAGCTGTCTTGGGACATCGGCTTTTTATCAAAAAAATAATCTCTCCAGTTTCGTTGTTTTTCAAGCTAGCAGTTAATATGATGACATCCGGCTTTTTTGAATCGATAAGCTTTATTGCATCGTAATTGTCATTACATAAACCGATAACTTCAAATTCAGGATAAGAAGATAGAATTTTATGTATCCTACTTCGTTCAAACATACCACTAATAATAACCTTAATCATAAGGAACCTCTGAAAAAATAAGATTTGAAAATTTTCATCATAGTAGTATAATGAAATATCAAAAAAAAGTCTAGCTTATTTTAGGTGTTTTTACCGATAGATTAATGACAAATACCATAATCCAATAATTTGTTATTTTGCGTATTGGTCTTTAGACTCTCTAAAAACGAAAGAGTGGTGTATGGAATTGACGTTTGAGCAGGTGTTCTTGCACAAAGAGCCGACTCCACATCAAAACCACCGATAGCTGTTATTCGTCTGGTTTCATCACCGGAAACAAGATGACATCGCGGATAGAGTATGTATCGGTAAGAAACATAACGATTCTATCTATGCCGATTCCCATACCACCGGTCGGGGGCATACCAATTTCGAGGCTAGCGATGAAGTCTTCATCGAGTCGGTAGGCTTCGTCATCGCCGAGTTCTCGTTCTTTTGCCTGCTGAATGAAACGCTCCCGCTGAACGATAGGGTCGTTAAGCTCGGAATACGCGTTGGCGATTTCCCTGCCGAATACGAAAGCCTCAAAACGCTCTGTCATGGTCGAATCGTTGGATTTCTGCTTGGTAAGTGGGGAGATATCGGTGGGATAATCCATAACAAAGGTCGGCTGAATGAGATTATTCTCCGCGAAATGCTCGAAAGCCGCATTCATAACGTCCCCGCGGGAACAGTTTTTTATATCCTTCCTGAGTTCCGCGGCAAGGTGGAAATCAAACGCGGTCTTCCGCGCCTCCTCATCGGTCTTGATTTCCCCAAAATCAGGCCCCCCATTTTCTCTGATGGCATCAAGCATGGTAACACGCCGCCACGGAGGAGTAAAGTCAAGTTCTATCCCCTGATAGTTGACCTTTGTGGAGTCGCACACCTTCATTGCCGCATCCGCGATTATATTCTCGCACAGTTTCATCATGCCGTTATAGTCTGTGAATGCCTGATACAGCTCTAACATAGTGAATTCCGGGTTATGTCGTATGTCAACACCCTCGTTACGGAAATCCTTACCGAGTTCATAGACCCGTTCCATACCACCTACGATACACCGTTTCAGGTAAAGTTCCGTAGCGATTCGCAGGTAAAGCTCCATATTCAATTTGTTAGACTTTGTGACGAATGGCCGCGCTGCCGCGCCAGACGCAATGGTTGACAGAACCGGCGTCTCAACTTCAATGAAACCTCGTCCGTCAAGGAAGTTCCTGATTGCTGAGATAATTTTCGCACGTTTTAAAAAAACGTCAAAGCTATCCCGGTTGGTGATGAGGTCCAGGTAGCGTCGACGGTACCTCTGTTCTATGTCTTTCAAACCGTGGAATTTCTCAGGAAGCGGCTCCAAAGATTTTGTCAACAGAGTTATCTCCCCCGCATGAATAGAGATTTCACCGCGTTGCGTCCTAAACACTCTGCCTCTGACACCCAGGATGTCGCCGATGTCGAAGGTTTTAAGCTCAAGATAGGCGTCTCCGCCTAAATCATTTACACTCACATAAACTTGAATCCTACCGTCCCGGTCCTGAACGTCCATAAATGACGCCTTGCCGCTTGAGCGGAAAGACATAAGTCTACCCGCTATGAACACATCCTGCCCTTCTATCACGTCGAATTGCTGTTTTATCTCCACAGAATGATGAGTCTGTTCGAATGTCGTAGTGATAAATGGATTTCTACCGCTTTCCTTGAGTCTCGCTAGTTTCTCCCGCCGCACAAGCGCCTGTTCGGAATTCTTTTCATTTATTATGGCATCATTCATAAAAACCTCTTGTTTTATATAGTATAAAAAAACGCTTTTCTTGACAACCCTCCCTAAACGCTTGACAATTCTTGTTTTTTTGAAATTTGGTGCCGGGATTTGGTGTCAGACACCCGTTTTGTCAAGCGATGCCGGGAGGTTCATCTAACAATTCAGACCACCCGTGCAGTCGGTAATATAAGCTCCCATACACCCACTCCGCGGCTCGTTCCACAAGCCCCGCTTTCACAGGATTCTCCTCGATGTATCCCCTCACCCGTAAAAAGTCCGCCACCCCTCTGATTATCCGTGAATAGAACCGCTCTCCCCATACGTGCCCAGTCCGCTTCTGCGCTTTGTTCCACGCCTTCGCGAAATTGCACTTCAGCCATTGCATTATCTCCGATAGATTACCGTCTTTGCCCGGCTTTATCAAGAAATGGATATGGTTTCCCATAATGCAGAAATCCCACAAGTGGAACTGGAATCTCCTCTTCGCCTTCCC
>JAIRNA010000089.1 GCA_031258305.1 Treponema sp.
TCTAGTGCTTTAACAAAGGGGGCTACCGCCCCCTTTCGCTCCAATCGGCTCATTTCGGGGCTAAAAGCCCCTTCATTCCGCCGATTTCCGCTATCCCCCGCAGGCGACTGAATAGTTACGTCTATTATATACTAATTCGGTTTCTTTATCCTTGAAAGACAAAATCATATATTTAGATAATATTGCCAAACATTAATATTGTCAAGCGTTATCCATAAATTTTGAGATAAATTTGAATATGGTCGCGGGGTTACATCCCCAGAGATTGGACTTCAATCTCCAGAGATTATTCCATAAAGGAAAGTTTATCGGCTATAAAACGGTGGGGACAGGGGCTGCGCCCAGACCCAGCCGTTAATCGATGTTGTCGTAACGCTCGCCTGCTATGAGGGTTTTGCCTTTTATCACCGCAAGCTCACCCACAGACATGATCCAAAAACCGTCTTCACGGAGCCCGTCTATTATGTCAGCAAGTATGGGCAGGGTTCTGTTGCCTGAAGTGTTGGCTTCATGACAATTGATGATACCGCCGTCCCTCGCGTCTCTCAACACGTTGTTTTTACATTGTTCCGCAGTATTACTACTTTGCCAATCATGACTCCACACACTCACGCCAATCAAGGGCATGCTCAATTCCGCGCAAACAGCCGCAAGATTATCACCGTAAGACACATTCGGAGCGCGGAAAAACGCAGGGTCTTTGCCGGTTATGGTCTTGATTTCTGCTGACGCCGCAACGAGGCTGTCTCTTATGGTCTCGATAGCTGTATCTCCTCCAAGACCAGCATATCCGTCCGAATGGTTCGCCAGCTCATGCCCCGCATCAAAAATCGCCTGCGCCGCAGCTTTATTGGAGCGGATGTTCTGCCCGATGAGAAAGAAGGTCGCTCTCACTCTTTTTTCGGACAAAATATCCAGCAATTCCTGCGTCTTCGCGCCTGCCGGCCCATCGTCAAACGTCAGTGCCATATATTTTGCGGGTTTTTCGGCATACCCAAGGGACTCCCAGTTGTCGTCAATCTCCTTTTGTATACTTTCCGCGTAGGTTCCATCGCCATTTGGGATGAACACGCCGCTTGCCTTGTTACCGCACCCTACCAGTATAAATACCGAAATTATCGCCGTTAAAAAAATGTTTTATTCATTAATAAACCTCTCAATTTTATCATATAAGACCATCTCGAAAGAGAATTATAAGGGAAATTTCCTACCACTGAAGCTTGATTTGTCCTCAACTCTCCATTTCTGACTATACTTTCCCCTGCTTTCTCGAACCAGGCTTTGCCAAAGGGAGTCCTTTACCGCAAAGCGGACATTCTTCGGCGTTCCAGTTTACGGCTTCAATTCTAACTGCCGCATAAAATGCGTGAAACGGTAGGGGACGGGCCCGTTCGCCAGATCGCCGATCCACGATGCAGGCAAGCGCTGTAACTTTTGCCCCCAAGGACTCAAGAACCCTGGCCGTCTCCAAAGACGATTTCGCTGTGGTAACAACATCTTCCATAATAAGAACATTTTGTCCCACGTCAATCTCAAAGCCTCGGCGCAACGCCATCGCGCCGCAGTCGTCCCGTTCCGTCCAAAAAGCCCGGACCCCCAACTGCCTGCCCATCTCGTAAGCCGCGGTTATACCCCCGATGGCTGGTCCCACAACCGCATCAATGGAAAGGATGCCGCTATCAATATCGGCGCGGATTCTTTCCGCGATAGGCGCAATGACTGAACGCGCCTTGTCCGGATATTGCAGAAGCCGTGCGCATTGAAAATATATATCCGAATGACACCCTGAAGACAGGAGAAAATGTCCGTCAAGCATGGCGCCTGTCTCTTTTAATAGAGAAATAATCATAAAATCTCCTAGTCGCCATTTAAAAGCTGACGAATTGCGTCATTTTGCTGTTGAAGCTGGGTTGTCCGTTGTTGCAAAGTCTCGTTCTGGGTCCGCAAGTCGTTAATAGTTGCATTGTTCGCGGTTACTGTCTGCTGAAGCCCTGTGTTCTGCGCCCGCAAGTCGTCAATAGTTGCATTGTTCGCGGTTACCGTCTGTTGAAGCCCTGTGTTCTGCGCCCGCAAGTCGTTAATAGTCGCATTGTTCGCGGTTACTGTCTGCTGAAGCCCTGTGTTCTGCGCCCGCAGGTCGTTAATAGTCGCATTGTTCGCGGTTACCGTCTGCTGAAGCCCTGTGTTCTGCGCCCGCAGGTCGTTAATAGTCGCATTGTTCGCGGTTACCGTCTGCTGAAGCCCTGTGTTCTGCGCCCGCAAGTCGTTAATAGTCTGTTGTTGGGCGCTCAAACTCTTCTCTTGATTCTTGTAGCTGTTGATAACCCGCTCTTGCGATGCAACTGCTTTTTCATATTGGGTGTTCTGTTTCTTTAACGCCGCAATGGTTTTTTCCAAATCAGCTACTTTTTTCTGGCTTTCAGAGTCTTTTTCGGTCGATGTATTCGATTCTAGCGGCGGCTGCGCGGGTTGGGCTGTCACTCCAGTGGACAAATTAGCAGCGATGAGGTTGGACAGAGCGTCAAGACTTGCACGGCGGCTATCTTTTTGCACCTGGAAAGAACGGTTTAGCTGAAAAGACGGCGTTTCCAAAAATTCCTGCATTGCAGAAACGGTTTCTGCCGCGACATTCCAAAGCCCGGATTTCACCTGCTCGTTCAAAACAGCGTAATAACCGCGGAACTGATTTTCAATAATGTCCGCTTTCTCGGCTTGGGTGGAGATCTGCTGGAGTTGTTCTTGAACCGCAGTCAAATCGCTTTTTGTCTGCTCGTAAAGGCGGGACATCTCATCGTTCTTGCTCTTGAGGCTATTCTCTTTTACGCGGGCCTCTTCCAAGATTTTACCTTTTTCAGCCTGTAGTCGGGCAAGTAGCGCCTGATACTCTTCCTTTTGCTGCATAAGCGCCCTTATTTTCGCTTCAATGGCTTCGGTTGCGTCCTCTTTCCGTAGATGCTCAATCTCAATGTCAATACCCGCAAGCTTTTCCTTAATTTCCGCAATTTCCGCGTCCTTTGCGTTCAATTGCTCCGCGGTTTCCTTGCGGACTTCTGCAATGAGCTGACGCTCGGCGCCGTTGAGCTTCGCAACGCCGGCGATAAACACTTCTTGTTTCTGCATGTAAATGGTCCAAAGGACAAGTAGCCCGCCCGCCAAAACAACGGCCGCAATCACATTTACCAAAAGAGGAAACAGAAAACCTTGTTTTGCAGAGTCCTTTTCTACTAAAACCGTGCTTGCCAAATTGTTCTTGGTAAGCGTATCCAATCCATCAAGAATTTCTTTTTGTTCATCTTCGGAAATCCCCAATGTCGTATCAAAAGTTATTTCATCCATAAAAATAATTTCCTGACTCAAGAGTATATCGTAAAACCGCCTATTAGACAAGGAACATCTTGAAAAATATGACCACGTTCATTATAATAATATCGGAATGAAACAATACGCGCTTTGCGAAGTCGTCAAAAATACGGCATTAAATGACGAGATTTTTCAGATCGCTTTTACGTGGAAGGGAGAAAAACCACAGGCAGGGCAGTTTTTCCTCATAAAACCCAAGGTTTCCTCAGTGTTTCTGGCGCGCCCTATAAGTGTTGCATGGGTTGATGGCAAAATCGTTACGTTTCTTATTGCCAAAAAAGGGATAGGCACCAAAGAACTCTCCCGTTTGAGCGAAAGAGAGGAAGCTTTCCTCACTGGTCCCTTGGGCAATTCATGGATATCTTGTCTAAACAGTCTGCCATCCATCGGAAAGATAGCTTTAGTCGGCGGCGGCTTGGGAATCGCCCCATTGTTGAGCTTCGCGCTCCTGTTAAAAGACCACGGGCAGGCGTTTGACTTTTTCGCGGGCTTCAAAACCGCTTTGCCTCTTGAATGGCGGGGACTCGATCCGCTTGTCGTTACCGAATGTGGGGCAACTGACAGAAAAGGCTTGGTAACGGATTTCTTGCATCCCGAACAATACAGGGTGGTTTTTACCTGCGGTTCCTTTTCTATGCTGAAAGCCATCGCGGAATCCTGTAAACAACAAGGAACATCTTGTTTTGTCAGTATGGAAAGACACATGGCGTGCGGTATAGGCGTATGTCTGGGTTGCTCTGTAAAAACAGTCGATGGGTACAAACATTGTTGTTCCGATGGTCCCATTTTTCGGGCGGAAGAAGTTTTTTCATAAAGTCACCGACTACACGAATAATTTCGAGGAGATTTTCATGCTTGAAACTGTCATTGCGGGTGTTCGCTTCAAGAATCCAGTCATAGCGGCGTCCGGCACGTTTGGGTACGGACGTGAATACGCTGATTTAATTGACGTAAGCGCATTAGGCGGTGTCTGCTCCAAAGGACTTACTCTGCACCCGCGGGGAGGTAATAGCGGAACACGGCTCTACGAAACGCCGTCTGGTTTGCTCAACTCAATCGGGCTCGAAAACCCAGGAATTCCCGCCTTTATTGAAAAGGAATTGCCGTTAATGAAACAGCTCGGAACGGTGATCATCGCAAATCTTTCGGGAGCCGACATTGACGAGTACGCCGAAGGCGCGAAGTTATTGGACGCCGCTGATGTGGATATGGTAGAACTCAACATTTCCTGTCCCAACGTCAAGGACGGCGGTATAGCGTTTGGACTTGAACCGGATATGGCCGCATCTGTATGCCGCGCCGTCCGTAATGTCCTACATAAACCCCTTATGGTGAAACTCTCGCCCAATGCACCTGACATCACCGCGGTAGCCCGATCCTGTGTGAACGCCGGCGCTGACATCCTTTCCCTCGTAAACACGTTCAAGGCAATGGCAATAGACGTAGAAGCACGTCAACCTGTTTTCGACAATGTAAGCGCAGGTCTTTCCGGTCCGGCGATCCGCCCCATAGCCCTGCGTATGGTGTGGGAATTGGCGGAGATGGCGTCTGTCCCCATCGTGGGTATGGGCGGTATTGCCTGTACCGAAGATGCTCTACAATTTCTTATGGCCGGTGCTGATGCGATACAAGTTGGAACCGCCACTTTCGTTCAGCCCTCGACAATGACGGACATCATCGACGGCATCGCGTCTTACATGAAAAAACATAACGTTAAAAACATCGGGAAATTGAAGATAAGACGATAAGTTATGTAAAAGATAAATCCCCGCACGCCGCGGCATACGCCGTGTAATCTCCTCTCAAACACGTCCTTTTCCCGCATAGAGGTGCGAAAAAGGCGCTTTCACCTCGTTTTAAGACAATTTTATCCTCGTTTTCTGAAACAATGAGCGATCCTTCGGTAACGAAGACAATGGCGGAGCCATTCCCACTTAAATTTTCCGCGTTTTTCAGAACGGAAAGCGAAAATTCCTCGATTTGCGTGGGATATTTTACGGGAGACGGATGTAGTACATCAGGCTTAAATGGCGAGAACTTCAGGATGTTGAGCAATTCCTCCACATCAATGTGCTTGGGCGTAAGACCGCCCCGTAGGACATTATCGGAATTCGCCATAAGCTCAATGCCAAAACCGTGAATGTAAGCGTGAAGTACACCAGACGGCAAAAACATCGCTTCTCCGGGTTCGAGGTCTATGAGGTTCAGATACAGCGGGGAAAGCACGGCTGGATCTCCATTGTAAAGCGTGGCAAAAGAGGCGGCTGTTTCCCAAATTTCCGTGAGATTCGGACTTCTCGTGCAAAGAGTCTGACAATTCTCCAATATGTGGTCGCTTATCCGCTTCTTTGCCTCAACAGAAAGCCCAAAAAGCGCCTGCAAAAAAGTCCGTAAACCATTGTCAAGAGCGGCTTTTAGGCTGATAAAGCGGTCGTCATTTAGGCCAAAAGCGTCTAACAAAAAACGGATTTCGGCGATTTCGCGGAAGCCGGCCATTGCTTTGAACGGCGTCAACGCGCAGATGATTTCCGGTTTATGGTTAGTGTCTTTGTAGTTGCGTTCGGAGGCGTCAATAGGAATTTCGGCGCGGTTTTCCCGCTCAAAGCCAACTATAGCCTGCGCTTTGCTGGGGTGCGCCTGTATAGAAAGCGGCTTATCTGCGGCAAGCGCCTTGAAGAGAAAAGGCAGGTCAGACCACGAATTCCGGGCTATGAACGTATCAAGGCGCTCATCGGCGTCCGCTATTACAGACGGTCCTGCCGGATGAACACCCATCCACAACTCCGCAAATGGAAGCGAATCCGGGTTTTCAATGCCGAGCACTGACGGAATCCATTCCGTCGACCCCCATTCATAGTGTTTTATTTGATTTTTCAGTTTGAATACAGTCATTACTCTAACAAAAAGATTCCACTCGTAACATATGGTTATCCTACTACCTCGTCAATACGAGCTATCAAATTAGCAGTAATTTCTTCGGTTTCTTTTTCGGTGTGCGCGGCAAGTTTGTTATCAACGGCTTGCTTATCATAGACCCTTTGCAATTCGTCACAGATAAGATAACCCGTTAATATTGCAACTCTTAACGGATCCTTCAAACCTGTTTCTCTTTGAGTGTTCTCGATTTTTAACTTAAAATTTTTCAACAGCCCATTGAGATATTCAGAATCCTCTTCTGCCGCAATGGAAAAAGAGGTTCCTAATACGTCAATACACAGGTTTGTTTTTGCCATAAGCTCATAAAGGATGATCTGGCTTATATCCGCTATTTCCCTGATAATTGCCACCGCTATGAAACATATCTTTATTATTATTTCCGTAGTTTTGAGCGGGTAACTGTTGTTCCGCCTTGTGTGTAACGGCGGCCTGACCGAGACTCTCGTCCAATTGGTTCAACCTATCCATAACCGACTGAATACCGGACTCTATATGTTGCTGGTCCTCCTTGTAGCTCAAAACCGTGAACTCAAGGTCGTTTATCTTTTCCTGTAAACCAACAACTTTATCTTTCAATTTTTTATTTTCTTCGGTGAGTTGTTTGATGATACCAACGGCTTTTTCAATCTTCGTCTCCAATAACTTCACATTATCGAGTGTTGACATTACACCTCCAAAGCGGCTTTAGCCTCTGCCGCTACTGCTTTAAACGCCTCAATATCCTCTATCGCCATGTTTGATAAAGCCTTCCTGTTAATAACGATTCCCGCCTTATTAAGCCCGTGTATGAAGTGCGAATAGGATATTCCTTCAGAACGGCATGCCGCGTTGATGCGTGTTATCCATAACTGACGAAAATCGCCCTTTTTGTCCTTCCTATCGCGGTATGCATAAGAAAGCGCCATAGCGACCGCATCTTTCGCTGTCTTATAATTAGAATGCCTGCGTCCCCAATATCCTTTTGCTAGTTTAAGTATCTTTTTACGATGATTCTTTCGTTTTAACCCGTCTACTGCTCTTGACATAATTCTTCCTTTTTTTACCCGTAGGGCAAAAGAGATTTCTTAATCGCAGGCACATTGTCTTTCGACAGAATACCTACATGACGCAAATTCCGTTTGCGTTTTGTCGATTTCTTAGTAAGAATGTGGCGGAGATTCTGCTTCTTATATTTTACCTTACCTGTTCCCGTGAAAGAATAACGCTTTGCGGCGCTCTTCTTTGTTTTCATTTTCGGCATGACCTTTACCTCTTATTTTTTAGTCTTTGGATTTAAAATCATGGACATAAAACGCCCTTCCATTGCGGGAGGCTTATCCATTATATATTCTCCTTCTATCCGCTTCAGAACATCATTAAGCACATCCAACCCCAACTCAGTATGGGCTAGTTCTCTACCTCTAAAACGAATAGTAACCTTTACCTTGTTTCCTTCGGATAAAAATTCTTTGACGTGCTTGGACTTAAAATCCATATCATGATCGTCAATCTTAGGTTGCATTCTGATTTCTTTCAGCTTAAGCAATTTCTGTTTCTTTTTTGAGTCGCGTAATCTTTTTTCATTTTCAAACTTGAACTTACCATAATCAAGTATCTTAACTACAGGCGGAAAAGCCTGAGGCGCTACTTCAACAAGGTCAAGTCCCATAGAACGCGCTATTTCAAGAGCGGCCTGTGTAGGCATTATACCCTGCTGTTCACCTTCGTCCCGTACAAGACGAACCTCCCTCACCCGAATCTGCTCGTTAATACGTAAATCCTTGTCCGACAAAAAGCCTCCTTATAAATAAAAAACGTCCCCTACGGGAATCGAACCCACGTTGCGAGAATGAAAATCTCGTGTCCTAACCACTAGACGAAGGGGACAATAAAATTAGTTTACTCTACCGTAAAAAAGAAAAAATGTCAAGTAGATAAGAAAATTTTTTACGTAAATTCGCTTTTTTTATTTAAACGCTGAATACTCTTTACTAAGATGTGGACGGCTCGATATTTTATCGATTTAATCTCGCACCTCCACGGTTCCGTTGGACCTTGCCACAAAAACATGGGGGCCTTTTTTAGCGAACAGTCCGTTCTCCACAACTCCGGGAATATGGTTGATTTCTTCTTCCATGACCGCAGGATATATGGGCTGTCGAAAAAGCGTGTCCAGTATGATGTTACCGTGTTCTGTGATGACAGGACCCGCTTTACGGACCGCAAAACGGACGATTCCTTCACCGTGTAGCCGGTCCAGGGCTTTGCACACAAAAACACGAGCTTCCGGCACCACTTCTATGGCAACCGGAAAGGTTAATCCCAAATGTTCCACAAGCTTCGTTTCATCTATCACAAGGGCGAAAATCGCGGACGAATAGGCGACAATTTTTTCCAAAAGCAGGGCCCCGCCGCCGCCTTTCACGCAGAAATGATGGTCGTCTATTTGGTCAGCGCCGTCTATGGTAATATCAAGGCTCCCGCTTATTTGCCGTGAATTCAACGAATATGTAGGAATTCCCCATTTTTCGCACTCCATTTCGGTCTGAAGACTGGTAGTAACAGCGCTTATGTCCTTTAGCTTCCCCTGTTCCATCAATAGCCCAATGTACCGAACTGCGGTGATAGCGGTTGAGCCTGTGCCCAATCCAACCTTCATACCGTTTCTCACCAGGGCGTCTACCGCCGCCTTTCCCGCGTTTTCTTTCATTTCCGATTGTTCCATAACTCTACTATATCAAAAAACGGAAAAAGAACAAGGGGGGGGGGGGCAAAATTATCTTTGCAAAAACTGCGGTCGTCGATTAGCGGAATGACATCCATATCCCTATGTTTTTGAACCTACGGCACGTCGCCGAAAATTTAACTACAAATATCCGAACAATACCTCAAAATTCGTCTATGTTTATTTCTATAATAATTGCACTATAGCGACCGACTATGGCGCAATTTTCAGCAACGCCTGCGTGGGCAACTCTCGCTTCGTGTAGAGTCGGAACTGATCCTGGGCCTGACGAATGAACATATCATAACCGTTGAGGACTCTACATCCGGCTTGCGCCGCTCGCTTGAGGCATTTGGTCTGTTGTGGGTTGTAGATTAGGTCCATAACCGCTTCTTTGCCCGAGAATTTGTACATTTCAATAGGGTCATTGTCAATCTGATTATCCATGCCTACAGATGTTGTCTGGATAATAATGTCATTGTATTTTTCCATATACACGAAACCTGTGGTGTCGAGAGTCGCCCATTTGAAACCGAAGGACTTGGCAAGTTCGCGGGCGCGTATGGGCGTACGGTTGAGAATCAGCGCCTTACCTTTGAATCGATAGACCTCCTCCGCTACGGACCGCGCCGCGCCGCCCGCACCAACTATAGTGATTCTCTTGCCTTTCAAGTCCTTGGACTTGATGAAGTTGAGCAGGGAATTTGAAAAACCTATAGCATCGGTATTGTAGCCATGCCAGCCGTCTTCCTCTCGCACGATAGTATTACATGCGCCGGTCAGCCTTACATGTTCCGACTTTTGCGCGAGATAGGGAACAACCGCTTCCTTATAAGGAATAGTGACAGATGCGCCTTTAAGCCCGATTTCATCGGCGAGCCTTATGAAGGCTTCAATAGAAACTGCGGGAAAGGGGAGGTAAATAGCATTGATGTTCTCAGTGCCGAATACGGTGTTAAAAAACATAGGGCTTAAAGTTACTTTAAGCGGGAAACCTGTAACGCCGAATATTGCGGTCTCTTCGTTGATGCTTCTAAAACGGTAGAATTCCGACAGTTCTTTGGGATCAAGTTGACCGAGCGCGGCCATCGGCATATCGGACTCGCCCTTTGCCGAAGTATAGGTTATTTGCGAGCCGAATCTGTCGGCAAGCACCCTGGTGCATAAGCCAAATTCCCCTATGCCAATGACGACTTTCTCCATATCCGCAGTTTCTTTCGTGGACCTGAATATCTTTACCACGTCGTCAAGAGAACGAGGTGTTACCGCAACTTTCACTATCTCATCGCCTATATGTTTGCTTTTGCGAAGAATTTCTGTTATATTACTGTCCGTACCATTCATATTATGATAAGAACGGATGATTCTCGTCCCGAATGTCCGCGCTGCCTCTTCAATGCCCGGCACGGACAGGTCGTTCTCAAGGTCAATGTAGGCGAAATTATGGCGTCTATCCACCTCGGCAAAGGCAAGCCCAAGCGAAATAAGTTTAATTCTCGACCATTCGCCACCGTGAAACAGCCCTCCATCTATCTCGCGACGTACTGTTAAAATGCACGGTATCCCAGCCATTTCGGGAAACTTGCGGATGAGCAGTCTTTCATCCGGCGTAAGATAATCTGCCCGCAATTCCACAATGTCCACGAATTTCCGATACTTTTCAAGAACCTCAATGTCTCTCTGGAGCGTGGAACCTGTTAAACAAAGACATATTTTAGCCATATGTCATTATACTATATTCAGTATCTTTTGACAATTCAAATAAGGACAAAATACTTACTTTTTCACCTTTTTAACAGATTTTGTAAGTACAATGTCGTTCCTCATAAATATTTCAGCTCTGAAACAATTTTCTAATACTCTTGCTAAAATCTGAAATCATTGTTATGATAACCTATGGACCCCTCTCGTATAGGTCTTTTAGTTTCTCTGGTTATTTTATTAATCTTATCTGCGTTTTTCTCCGCGAGCGAAACGGCATTTTCTTCGCTGAACAAGCTCAAAATCAAGAATATGGCGACCGCCGGTGATAAATACGCTCGTTTGGTTCTTCATCTCACTGAAAACTACGATAAGCTCCTCTCCACAGTGTTAATCGGCAATAATATCGTGAACATCACCGCGTCCGCGCTTGCGACTGTGCTGTTTGTGGGAATTTTCGGGAACGCAGGTGTAACCATCGCCACAGCCATGATGACGTTCTTCGTGCTGATAGTCGGCGAAATATCGCCAAAAGCAATAGCTAAGGAAATACCGGAACAGTTCGCCCTATTCGCCGCACCGTTTCTGAACCTCCTCGTCATTTTGCTGTCTCCAGTGAATCGTTTCCTGACCATTTGGAAAGTGTGGATTATGAAGCTGTTCAAGGTGAAGGGTAATCGAAGCGTTACCGAAGCCGAGCTTTTGACCTTTGTCGAGGAGGTGAGGCAAGAGGGCGGTATAAACGAGCGGGAAGAGGATATGATAAAAAATGCCATCAAGTTCGACGACAGAACCGCCCGCGACATATTCACGCCGCGTATTGATGTTGCCGCCGTGTCCGTGAATGATTCGATAGACGCGATATCGGCTGTATTCCGTGAAACGGACTTCTCCCGATTGCCGGTCTACGAGGAATCCATTGATAACATTAAAGGCGTCATCCTTCTGAAAGACTTCCACGAGGCGTTTGTGAGCAGGCGAGACGACTTTACCATTGATAGCATTATCAAGCCGGTGGTCTACGTGACCGAATCCATAAAAATCGCCAAGCTGTTGCAGATTTTGCAACTGAAAAAATCTCATTTCGTAGTTGTGGTTGATGAATTCGGCGGTACGCGGGGCATCATTACTATCGAGGATATCGTCGAGGAACTTGTGGGTGAAATATGGGATGAACATGACGAAATTGTCGAGAAAGTCGCCCAAATCGGCGAGAATAAATGGAAAATACGGGGAGACGCAAGTCTTGAGGACGTGATCGGCATTGTCCCCATTGAAGCGGTGCGGCACACAACCATAGCGAACTGGGTTGTGGAAACCTTTTTCTTAATGAGTGGAATTCCGAAAGAAGGAGACAGTTTTGACTTTAAGAGGTTCCACTTTACCGTAACAAAAACCGAAAAACAACGGATATTGGAAGTAGAAGTTGAAAAAACAGAATAAGATGAACAAGGGAAGAGGCGGAGGAGTTGTGAGTAACCGCATATTGCCTTCAGACAGATCATCGAATAAAATCTCCACGGACAGAATTCTAATCGTAGACGACCTGCCGATAAACCTCACCATAGCCAAATGGTTCCTGTCCAAATATGGCGTTCAGGCGGACACGGCATTGAGCGGAGCGAAGGCTCTGGATAAGGTAAAACAAGCCGCAGATTCGGGCAAACCTTATGGCTTAATCTTCATGGATCACTTGATGCCAGGAATGGACGGCATTGAAACAACCCGGCAAATTAGGAATATGGAAAAAATCGGTTTACTTGCAAACGGGCAAGACGCTCCCGCCTCTGTTCCCATCATCGCGCTTTCGGCAAACGCGGGTTCCGGCTCAAGAACGTATTTTCTGTCGGCCGGTATGCAGGACTTCATATCAAAGCCCTTTGACGCGGAAGAATTGAACCGCGTACTGGTCAAATGGCTTGAGGCTAAACCGAATATCGCTCCGGTGTCGAAAATCCTTGAAATGCCGATTCCAAGCGAGACCCCTATCCCCCTCCCAGCTCCGCAAAAAACCAAGCATCTTTTCATCATCAACCCAAAGTCTTTTGCACGAAAGGAGGATTTAGACGAGTTGATTTCTGCCATAAAAGGTTATTTTACCCAAAAAGCAACGTATAAAGAGTCGCCGAAGGATGGGACGGGAGATTTAGATGAGAAAGATGCAGAATTTTCCATCAACATTTCCCGATTTCCGCGCCATGCCATTATCATCATAGACAAGTATATGCGGAACATCGAGTCTGATACACGGGTGCGGATCTACTCTGTCGGCGGCGAAGGCAATAACTTCTGCTGTCTCAACGGTATTATCGGGCTTTCCGACATAAAAAACGTGGATCTTGCCCTTATGCCCTATGGCACGACTAATGACTTTGTTCTCTTATTCGGCAAGGAACATAGAGAAGACTTCCGCAATGTGGTATTACAAGCATCGGCGCCAGTCATTTCGGTAGACGTCATTCAATGCAACAATAATTATGCGTTGAACAACTGCACGGTGGGCTTGGAAGCCGCGGCCGTCATAAAGACCATATCTCTGAACCTGCGGTTTGAAAAACTCCGCCGTCAATTTCGGTCTTTGACCGCGTCTTTCTACACACTCGGCGGTATTCTTTCACTTTTTGACAAAAAGCTCCTCAATCAGCAGTACCGTATCATAGCAGATGGAGAAAACTTGAGTGGAACTTATGTCAGTATCAACATAGCCAACGGCCCCTTCTACGGCGGCGGCAAGAAGCCTGTGGCGGATGCGGTTCCAAATGACGGTTTTTTGAATGTCGTTATGCTGAAAAAAACGAAAAACATCACTCCATTACGCATCATAACGCTCATAACCAAGCACTTTAAAGGCGAACAGGCAAAATTCCCTGAATATTTCATATGCCGAAAGTTTAAAGAAATCAGCATAAGCTCGGATTTACCCCTCTATGTCAATATGGACGGCGAAGCCTTCTTTGATTCCGAGCTTAACATTTCCGTCATTCCCCATGCGATCAGAATCACTGCGGTAAACGGAGTGCCGCTCAATGTTGCCGGTACAGAAGGAACGGACGATGAACCATAAAGACTATAATGCCAAATTCTCCCAATTAGCAAACCGACTGATTCTCGTCGTAATAGGCGCATTTATCGTTTTCAGAACAGTCAATGTATTCTTAATAGGGGAAGGGGACCAAGCCATCATCATAGTTATAGCAAGTATCATGGTATTTATCGCGATCATCCTCTTCCAGCGCACAAATAATAAATTGATTAATACGGCGCTATCCATTCCCTTGATTATCTACATACTGTACCTCGCGACTTCTTTTTTTATGCGGAGTTTTACGTATTTCTTTTACGTGTATTTTACTATCTCCTGCATAGGCGCACTCTACTTCAACCCTAAGCGGTTCCTCCAATTTATCGTCTTGACTAATTGCATCAATATCGTGCTTATAAGTCGGAGGATTCCCCTTTCTTATGAAGGGAACGTGGCGCCCATGTCGGAACTTATCGTAGATGGCTGTCTCATGATTTTTTCATCTTTTATCCTTTACATCATCATCCGTTTCGCGGCGGACAAAAGTTCCGCATCAGCTATGGCGGAAAACACCTTTTCCGCCTCCATGAAAGTTACACCTGATTTTCAAGCTTTTGTTGACAGTTTGAACCGCATCATGTACATAAGCGATTCTTTGTCAACATTTGCCAATATAAAGGATCCGTCTCTTCCCATAGGCAGACCCATTCTCGACTTGTTTGGCGACAGGTCTCTGAAGCTGATAATTGGTAACATCATTGAAAACCACACTTTTTTCGATGAGATGCGAGAGGCGGACATCAACGGACAAAAACGCTACTTCAAAATCATCGCGGATGTTCTACCCGGTGGCAACGATGGATTCTTCTTCAATATCACTGACATTACCCCAGAAATTCAGGCGCGTCTCGACGCGGAAATCGCAAATCGCGCAAAGAGCGATTTCCTTTCCCGCATGAGTCATGAAATCCGCACTCCTATGAATGCCATCATTGGCATGAGCAACCTTATGCCCCAGGGCAACTTGACCAAATTACAGCGCGATTACTTCAATGACATCAAGAAAATGTCAAAATCTCTCCTCGCCATTATCAACGACATTCTGGACCTTTCCAAAATAGAATCTGGGAAGCTTGAGATTCTGCCTGTTCATTTTGACATCCGCTCTGTATTCGCGGAAATCTCGTCTATGTTCCAATTCATAGCTTCCGGTAAGGGACTCACATTTTCTGGCGTTTTCGACGAAACCCTGCCGAAAATGCTTTTCAGCGATGAAATCCGTATTCGGCAGGTATGCGTCAATCTCTTGAATAACGCGATTAAATACACGAATACCGGATCTGTTTGGTGGACGATCGCACAGGAAATGCGGAACGGACAAAAATTCATGTCCATCTCGGTAGAGGATACGGGAATTGGCATAAAGCAAGAAGACATTCCCCGATTGTTCAATAGTTTTCAGCAATTGGACGTAAGGCGTAACCACGGCATTGAAGGAACAGGGCTTGGTCTGGTAATAGCGAAACAACTCCTCGATTTGATGGGTGGTTTTATCGAAGTCAAGAGTGTTTACGAAAAAGGGTCGTGCTTCACTGCGTTCATTCCGCTCATTACCGGAGATGCTGAAAAGACAGAAAGCGGTATGCAACCACGTCGACGGCGCGTCATGGTCAAGAAAGGAACATCGGTTCTCGTGGTTGACGATATGTCTGTTAACCTCACTGTGGCGCTTGGATTTCTGTCTCTTCACGGTATAGAAGCGGATATTGCGACTGGCGGTCTCGAAGCCGTCAGGAAAGTAAAGGAAAAGACCATGAGCGGACAAGGGTACGACATCGTATTCATGGATAACATGATGCCCGAAGTGGACGGAGTCGAAGCCGTCAAGATGATACGCCGTCTCGAAGCTGAAGCCTCCACTGACCATGAAAGACGTATATTCCGCGAGATGCCTATCATAGCCTTGACTACAAACGCGCTCTCCGGTGCGAAAGAGGCTTTTATCGAAGCAGGTATGCAGGACTTCATTTCAAAACCCATTGACGACCAAGAACTGGAAAACGTTCTCGTAAAGTGGCTCCATCGCGACAAAATCATCGGCTCTTGCGACGCCGTTTCTTCAGATGCTGACCAGTCGGAGGAATTGTTCAAGCGATTAAGCGCCCTCGATGGGCTTAACGTTGGCGAAGGTATCAAATATTCCGTAGAGGATCGGGGAACATATTACCAGATTCTGCGTCAATTCTGTAACGAGCTTGACGAAGGCATCCGTATCCTCAAAACAAGCGTGGATTTCAGGAATTGGCCCCAGTTTACCATAAAGATTCATAGTTTCAAGAGTATTCTGAAGACCATAGGACAGAAATCTTTGGGCGAGTGGGCGGACAGCCTGGAAAAGTCGGGGCGAGAATGTGCCGAAGAGGTGTGCAGACGGGAGGTGGGGTCGTTTTGCGAAGCGCTTCTCGCGTTCCGCAGAGAATTGTCCAGAGTCGGACTCTTGTATCCTTCGTCTCCTGCGCCGTCTACAGGCACCGAAGAAGCGCCTCTCACTGAAAGCGCTGTCGGTGAACTGAAAAAATTACGGGCGGCTTGCCTTGCCTTCAACGCAACAAAGGCGGAAAACTCCATGTACCGCCTAAAAGCAATAGCCCGCGCGGATATTGCTGAAATCCTCTCGCTCGTATCCATTTTTGATTTCGAACAAGCTGTGAAGAAAATCGACGCCCTCCCGGAGATGCACGGACAACCGCCTAACTGATCATGTCAATCAAGCCTAACAATACGTTTTGCTCTTGAGGAAGCAATCGGCAATCGCACACGGTTTCCGCGGCAAAGACGGAGCGTGCTTCACCGATAAGTCGGTGCCCCCGTGTCTGGGCTTGAAGGATGGCGCCGGATTCCTGCATTTTTTCAATGAGTTCCTCAACCTCCAGTGCGCTCGCCCCGTTTCTGTGCGCCGCGGAAAAACAGCGGTTCACGGTTGCAAGGTCTCCGCCGCATTGCCGCGTGTAAAGCAGAATGGGCAGACTTTTTTTGCCTTCCACAATATCGTCTCCGCGCTGTTTACCGGCGATACTTCCCGTGAGGTTCTTCACGTCGTCAAGAATTTGAAAACCGACGCCTAATTTTTCAGACGCATTACCGAAAATCTCGGCAATTTCACGGCTTGCGGGCGGTTCCGCGGCCAACACCCCCAGTATTGCGGCAAGACGGGACAGGGAACCTGTTTTGAGTCTGCACATAAGGTTGTATTCTTCGAGTGAGGGCATCGCAGTTTCATCGCTATGCCAAGCTATGTCCAACGCCTGTCCGAGGTGGAGGCGGCGCAGATGTTCGGCCCAAAGCCGAAAAATCTCATTTTGGAAAGATGGTTCAAAACCATTGACACAGACGAGGGGCAGAAAATAGAGAAAACTCCCGCTATTGATTGCCGTATCAACACCGTAACGGAGATGTATAGCAGGCGCGCCGCGTCTCTCTGGGGAATTGTCCTCGATATCATCGTGAATAAGGCTGGCGTTGTGAGAGATTTCCACCAGTGGCGCAAGGGGCAGGGCTTTATCCTTGCCAGCCAAAGCTTCGCAGATCATGGTCATCAGCAGGGGACGCCACCGTTTGCCTCCACGTGCGAGCAGATCCCGCCCCGGCGCGGTGAGCGCCGTACAGAGTCTCGGCGGAACATGCAGGCCCGGAAACACGCGGCTCACCCATTCGGGGTCTGGCAGAGGCGGGAGTACCGCGTTGAGAGCGGCTTCTATTTTTTCAGTCGGTATCGATCTCTTATCCAAAATTACTTCCTATGGGAGTATACTGAAAAACAAGCAATCTGACAATGGCGCTCCG